>JBGCFB010000001.1:0-11515 GCA_045106685.1 Bacteroidia bacterium
ACTGAATCGGCTTTCAAATTACGCCGTCCTTTTTCCAAAAGCAGGATCAATTTTCAAGAAAGCAGTAATAATAAATGCAGGAATCGTGGCGATCATGATCCAGATGAAAAAATTGGTGTAGCCAAGCTGTTCCTGTACCAAACCGCTGATAGCTCCGGGAAGCATCATGCCCAAGGCCATAAGACCTGTCGCGAATGCGTAGTGTGCCGTTTTGTAAGAACCCTGCGAAATGTAGATTAGGTACATCATAAAGGCCGTAAAGCCGAAGCCGTATCCGAACTGTTCAACTGCTACAGCAGCCATCAGCAGATACGTATTGTCAGGTTGGGCCATCGCAAGGTATATGTAGATTATATTCGGAATATTGATGGCGATAACCATAGGCCAGAGCCATTTTTTGAGGCCGTCACGCGATATCAGAAAGCCACCCAATAGGCCGCCAAGGACCAATCCAACCAGCCCTACGGTTCCATAGATGAAACCTACGGTTGTAACATCTAGTCCAAGTCCTCCAGCATCGGCAGGGTCCAGCATAAAAGGCTGCGCCATTTTGCCCAGTTGGGCCTCGCTAAAGCGATAGAATAGAATGAAAAGCAAGGCCAGGATAGCTTGCTTTTTCATGAAAAAGGTAACTATCAAGTCGAATAGACGCTCTATGAATCCTTGCGGCTGTGGACTCGATTTGGTAGCAGCGGAAGGGCCGGTATCGCCGATTGCATCGATCTTATCTTGATAAAGCGTTTTTTCGTCTTTTGATTTTTTAGGCAAAAGGAACAAGTGAAAGATACCTAATGCGAGCATGATCAAGCCAGAAATCCCAAAAGCAATCGACCAGCCATAGGCGGCTGCGCCGTAAAGCTGCCCTAGCATGCCTGCGGCGATCACGAGCGCACCTTGCGCGAACCACATCGCAACGCGGTAGAAAAAGGAGCGAAAACCCACAAAGAATGACTGTTGATCTTCGCGAAGGGCGATCATATAAAAGCCATCGGCTGCGATGTCATGCGTGGCGGAGCTGAATGCTGCAATCCAGAAAAAAATCAGGGTGTAGCGGAGTGGATTGCTCGTTGGGATAGCGAATGCTACGCCTGCCAGGCTTAGGCCCAGCAAAATCTGCATGCTCACAATCCAGAACTGGTTGGTGCGAAAAAGGTCTACCAACGGGCTCCAAAAAGGCTTTATCACCCAAGGTAGGTATAGTAAGCTCGTATAGAGCGCAAGGTCGGTATTGGACACCCCAAGGTCTTTGTACATAATGCCCGACACGACCATGATCATCATGTACGGCAGCCCTTCGGCAAAATAAAGACTCGGCACCCAGGCCCAGGGAGATGTGTTATGCATGTGCTAAAAGTAGTAATAAATGGCAATTGGGAAGTTAAAGATGTATGTTTGAGTAGCGCAATTCTCACAAAAACTCAATCGCCATTTTTTTTACATAACACATGAACGCATACATAGAAACAGACCAGCGCCTCCATTGGCTTTGTCAAATTATCGCAAAAGCGAACCGAACCTTTGTGCCAAGTGAAGAAGACGACAGCCATACCAATCTTTATTTTGATGCTTTGGGCAATCGTATTACCGGCCGGTGGATCGAGACTGATCATGGAAGACTAATTTTTATCCTAAACTTAGCGAATCTCCATATTGAGATTCAGAATGATTTTCAACAAGCCGTAGCTTCTTTTCCAATGATTGGAAAAACGATGAACACAATAGAGCAGTCAATCAGCTCTCAATTGTCAGCTCTGGGACTCACGGAGTCAGGTTTTAGCGACAAATTGCATTTCGAAATCCCCGTTTATAGCTTCGAAAGTGCCCCCGTTTCCTCGCTTGACCCAGATTCGATGGAAGAGTGGAAATACTTTCGAAAACTGGCGAATGATGCATGTAGTCTTGTGTTAGGCCATGTGCAGAAGCATGAGGAAATTAGAATTTGGCCTCATCATTTTGATACGGGCATTTACACCATGGTAAAAGAAAACCTAGGTCTAGGATTTGGGTTGGCCATGAAAGACGACAATGCGACCGCTCCATATTTCTATATGGCAGGATATCCAAAAGAAGGCAAAATCGTCTTTGAAAATGTGCCTCAAGGAGATACGTGGTCATGGAAAATCGGTGAACATTGGCAGGGAGCTGTTTTGTCTCTGGATCAGTTTGTAAACAAGCCAGCACTAGAACAGCAAGCAATTTTAAATAACTACATCAAGCAAACACTCACATGGTACGTTGCACAATAGCAAAATGGACTGCCGGAATATTATTCCTATTGGTCGCCTCTAGTTGCTTTGCACAGGAGGAAAGCGAGGACGACGAATTTGATCATCATTGTCATTTTGAAGGGCGTTCGCTTACGGTTGGTATAGGGGTTCCTTATGCATTCGAAATCGGCGCTCCAGGTGTAAATGTAAGGATGTACTACAATGCAGCTGAAAGACTCTGCTTTGGTCCAGAGTATTCCTATTTCAAAAACCAGGATGTAGAAGTCATCGACTTTGATTTTGTTGGGCATTATATTTTTGAAACAAAATGGTTAGGAATTTATCCACTTTTCGGAGTCAATTATACCGTAGAAAAGGAGACTCACGCTATGCATGAAGTACACGAGGCCCTTGGGCTCGTCTTTGGTGCAGGCGTGCATCGCAATTTTAATAAACTGACTGTATTTGCTGAATATTCCAATGTTATTCTGGGCATAGAAGACCAGTTTGTTACAATGGGTATTATGTATAATTTCAACTAAATGAATGCCCTATTCTAATTAAAAGAACTTAAAAAATGAGCGGGAACATAGTATGGCACAAAGTGCTTGACAATAAGCATGAATTGAAAGAAGGGCGTGTGATGACAGTAACTGCTGGCCACAAGGACCTATGTTTATCGCATTGGGAAGGCAAGCTTACGGCTCTTAATAATAAATGTCCGCATCAAGGAGGGCCGCTTGGAGAGGGGTCTATTGAAAACGGATTATTGCGATGTCCTTGGCATGGCTGGGACTTTTGTCCGCATGGAGGAAGCTCAGGTGATTTTGATGATGGGCTGGAAACATTTCCGATTAAAGAAGAAAGGAATGCCGTTTATGTAGGACTTGCCGAAGAAGCACCACACGAAGATACTATCACAGATGTGATGGCAGAGACCATGGTGAATTGGGGTGTAAATCGTGTTTTTGGCATGGTGGGTCATTCTAACCTTGGCTTGGCAGATGCATTTAAAAGACAAGAAGAAAAGGGGAATCTCAAATTTATAGGGATCCGCCACGAAGGAGCGGCATCTTTTGCTGCTTCTGCTTACGGAAAACTTACAGGTAAGCCAGCAGCCTGCTTCGCTATTGCTGGCCCTGGGAGCACAAATATGTTTACAGGCTTGTGGGATGCAAAAGTGGATAGAGCTCCGATTCTTGCCCTCACAGGGCAAGTGGCCACTCAGGTCGTAGGTACAGGCAACTTCCAGGAGGTAGACTTGGTAAGCGCGTTCCAATCGGTCACAGTATTTAACCAACGGGTTGAGCATCAAAGTAAACATGCTGAATTGATGACTTTGGCCATCAAGCATGCAATGCTAAATAGAGATGTTTCGCACCTCACCTTCCCTGACCAAGTCCAGGTACTACCCGCCAATGGCGCGAAAGCGCAAACATCTGCTGGCAGGATAACGCCCCTTACGATCGCCCCACCAGAAGAAGCGCTTCATGCTGCGATTGATCTGATCCAGAAAGCGGCCAAGCCTGTTATCATTGTAGGCCACGGCGCCCGATTCAATATGCCTGAAATAATTGAGATTGCAGAAAAAATGGATTGCCCTGTGATGACAACCTTTAAGGCTAAAGGACAAATTTCCGACTCCCATAGGCTTGGTTGTGGTGTACTTGGGAGAAGTGGAACCCCGATCGCTTCATATTTTATGAATGAAGCTGACGTGCTCATTGTGATAGGAGCATCCTTTTCTAATCATACTGGAATCACTCCCAAGAAGCCCATTATTCAGATCGACTTTGATCCGCTCGCAATCGGGAAATTCCATCCTGTAACGGTAGGCGTTCTGGGCGAAATATCGAGAACAGTCGATCTTATTAAGCATTCCACCTCTGATATTTCAGCAAACAAAGAAGACCAGACTGCGGCCATCGCAGAAAGATGGAGTATTTGGCGAGAGGAAAAACAGAAAAGGCTTGCTGATGATCGCGGCTCAGGTATAAGCTCTATTGCGGTATTTGATGCATTGACACGACTAGCCCCTGAAGACGCAGTCATGTGTGTGGATGTAGGGAATAATGCCTATTCTTTTGGTCGGTATTTTGAAGCAAAAAACAACAGCTTTTTGATGTCGGGCTATCTTGGGTCGATCGGATTTGCGCTGCCAGCAGCTATAGGAGCCTGGGCAGCAGTGGGCGATACCAGACCTGTTATTGCCGTTGCAGGCGATGGAGGTTTATGTCAATATCTGGCAGAGTTCACTACTTTGGTGAAGTACAATATGCCAATCAAGCTTGTCGTCATCAACAATAATGAGCTAGGTAAAATTACAAAAGAGCAACGAGCTGGAGGCTGGGACAAATGGGCTACCGACTTGGTAAACCCTGATTTTGCTGCTTACGCTGAAAGTTGTGGTGGCTTGGGTATCAAAGTGAGTAAAAAGGAAGAGATGGATCAAAAGATGCTGGAACTTATGCAGCATGAAGGCCCTGCCCTTTTAGAAGTGCATGCGGATGTGAAATTGATCTAGAATAAAACAGACGTTCCTGCATACAAAAAACGGCTAGCAACGCAAGTTACTAGCCGTTTCATTTAATCTATTCGATCTAAGCTAAAGCCTTAGAGCTTTACCCAGCGACCGGTCCATGCACCTTCTGCGCTACGTACGCGGATGATGTACGCACCTGCTGCAAGTTCAGCAGTATTGATGCGTGCATTGTTATTATTCATTTCACGGCTCATAAGCGTACGGCCAGTGAAATCAAGAATTTCAATACGCTCAATCATCACACTTGCGTCGAGGATCAAGAGGTCCTTTCCAGGGTTAGGATAGGCAGTGATGGCATTCTGAGGAAGACCATTACTGATCCCTACAATCTCCATCACGTCAGACATATAACGAGGGAAGATCTGGTAACCTGAATCAGCAGGAGTATCACCGTCGAACTGTCCACCAATACCGATAAGGTCAAAGGAGTTAACTGGTGCCATCATCTCGTCTACATCAGTATCGCTGTCAATACGGATTGTAAATGTATCAGTACCTACATAAGCACGTACGTTGGCAGAGTTTCCAGCCATAGGCCATTCGGTTGGATCTACAAGTGTAAGGCCATTGATTCGTACCAATTCACTTTCAGTATCTTCTCCAAGTGCATTTACTACAAGCGGCATGTTGATTGCATTTCCTTGTGAGACAAGGTATACAGTATCAAGTGCGATTTGAGTCAAACCGCGGAATTGATCGATGCTACCAACAGCGTGTACTGAGTCACCTTCGGTGAGGGTATACATGAAGTCATTGCTGAAGTTAAATGTACCAATACCACCTGTTGCGTCTACCATGGTAAACTGCTGGCCCCCTGGGCGGAGGTTTACACCATATACCACACCACGAAGCTCACAGGCTACACCAAGGCTATCAGGAACGAAGTCTCCGTCTGAATCAGCAGAAACGGTTCCGATTGGATAGTAAGGAGCTGGAGCTGGAGGAGCCATCATTGCAATCACGTCAGCAATTACGCGTGGCATGATCTGGTAACCTGAGTCAGCAGGAATATCACCATCAAACTGGCCACCAATTCCGATAAGGTCAAACATGCCGACTGGTACCGGAATACCGTCTACATCTGAGTCACGGTCAATACGTACAGTAAAGGTATCTGTACCTACAAACACATCTACGTTGGCATTGCTGCCAGCCGCTGGCCATTGAGCAGGGTCTGCAACGGTAATACCGTTCATGCGGATGAGGTCACTTTCAGTAGTTTCATCAAGGGCTGTAACCACGCGTGGAGCGTTGATCGCATTTCCTTGTGAGATAAGAATCACTGTGTCCATTGTGATTTGAGAAAGGCCACGGAACTGCCCGATTGTTCCCCAAACGTGTACCGAGTCACCTTCTGTTACGGTATATCCAAACTCGCTAGAGAAGCTGATTGTACCGATTCCGTCTGTTGGGTCGATAAGGGTAAACTGAAGTCCACCACCGCGAATATCAACACCATAGACTACACCACGAAGTTCGCATTCTACGCCCATGCTATCAGGAACGAAGTCCATATTAGCATCAGCGTTTACAGTTCCTATTGGGTAGTATGCTGGGCCCATTGGAGGCATTCCGCCAGTCATTACATCCGCCATATATCGAGGGAAAATTTGGTACCCAGAATCAGCAGGAATGTCACGATCAAACTGACCACCAATACCCGCAATATCAAACGTACCTACTGGTACAGGCATACCGTCTACATCCGTGTCGCTATCAATACGAACAGTAAATGTATCAGTACCGATAAATACCTCTACGTTTGTCGAGTTACCAACGGCAGGCCATGCAGCAGGATCTACCAACTCTACACCATTCAAACGAATAACTTCGCTTTCAGTGCTTTCGTCAAGCGCAGTAACAACTGCTGGTGTGTTAATCGCATTTCCTTGAGAAATAAGGACTACCGTATCAAGGTTTATCTGAGTTAGACCACGGAATTGTTCTATCGTTCCAGAAACATGTATAGAATCACCTTCTGTTACTGTATATCCATATGAGTTTCCAAAGTTGGCAGCACCAATTCCTCCTGTGCCATCAATAATGGTAAACAAGATGTTATTTGGGTCTCCTTGTAGATCCACGCCATGTACAATACCGCGGAGTTCACATTCAACATTTAGGCTATCAGGAACAAAATCGTTATCGCTATCAGCAGAAACAGTTCCGATTGGATAGTATGCAGGGCCTAGCGGGCCTGTTCCACCGCCGATCACATCAGGCATGTAGCGAGGAAGAATTTGGTAACCAGAATCAGCAGGAGTATTTGTATCAAATTGACCTCCAATACCTGCAATATCAAACGCACCTACAGGAGCAGGCATGCCGTCTACATCAGTATCGCTATCGATACGAACCGTAAATGTATCGGTACCGATAAACACCTCAACGCTTCTAGAGCTGCCAGCCGCAGGCCAAGCAGTAGGGTCTACTAACTCAACACCATTCAAACGAATAACTTCGCTTTCAGTGCTTTCGTCTAGGGTTGTTACAACCGCAGGCATGTTGATCGCATTTCCTTGAGAAACAAGTACAACTGTATCTAGGTTTATCTGAGTTAAGCCACGGAACTGTTCGATTGTTCCAGAAACATGTACAGAGTCACCTTCTGTTACTGTATATCCATATGCATTACCGAAGTTAACAGCACCAATTCCACCTGTAGGGTCGATAATCGTAAACAGGATATTGTTAGCATTTCCTTGAAGGTCAACACCATGCACAATACCACGAAGTTCACACTCAACATTGAGGCTATCAGGGACGAAGTCGTTGTCGCTGTCTGCAGAAATAGTTCCAATAGAATAGTATGTAGGACCTAGTGGGCCTACAGATCCTCCCATAACATCTGCCATGTAACGAGGAAGAATTTGGTAACCAGAATCAGCAGGAGTATTTGTATCAAACTGACCGCCAATACCTGCAATATCAAACGCGCCTACAGGAGCAGGCATGCCGTCTACATCAGTATCACTATCGATGCGCACTGTGAAGGTATCTGTTCCGATAAATACTTCAACGCTTCTAGAGCTACCAGCCGCAGGCCATGCCGTAGGGTCTACCAACTCAACACCATTCAAACGAATAACTTCGCTTTCAGTGCTTTCGTCGAGCGCAGTAACAACCGCAGGCATATTGATCGCATTCCCTTGAGAAATAAGAACAACAGTATCGAGGTCAATTTGAGTTAAACCACGAAATTGACCAATAGAACCCCAAACGTGTACAGAATCACCTTCTGTTACCGTATATCCATACGCATTTCCAAAATTCACAGCACCAATACCACCTGTGGCATCAATAATGGTGAATAGGATATTATTAGCACTTCCTTGTAAATCGATGCCATGTACAACACCACGGAGTTCGCAAACTACATTCAGGCTATCAGGAACAAAGTCGTTATCGCTATCAGCAGAAACAGTTCCAATAGGATAATAGGTAGGGCCGTCGTTATCCTGAATTTCGATAACAATATTAGCTCCCATTGTGACAGCGCCCATTGTAGCATTGGTAAGTTCAAGCTCAAGGAACTCAGTTGGCTCAAGCATCATGTCATCAGTGATAACGACATCAAATGTCGTCGTACTGCGGCCACCAAGACCGTCTGATGCAAATTCGATTGTTGTATTTGCAATGGTGTAATCCATCGCGTCGGCTGTAGCGCCAGCAGCAAGGCTGATATCAACTGTAGCAGTATCCATGGCGCCTGTATTGGCCATTTGTACAAATACAGTAACGATGTTGGTGTCTTCTAATACTGTTTTTGAAATTCCGCTAAAGAAGATCGTTGGAGCAGTATTACAGGTGCCATTCGCTGCACCAGGAGTAGCAAAAATTTCCTGACCAAAGTCTCCATAGGTAGTTCCAGAACTTACCGTAGAGAATCCCCAGTTAGCCACGAGGTTGTTATCAGTAGTAGGGTCACATAGGCTCAATGAAGGTCCACCGCCATCACATACTTCTGCCCATCCGCCAGAATTGTCTTCAAAGTCGACACTGTCAACGGTAACACCAGCAGCATCAATAATGGTAACATCTTCTCCTCCATTACTGAGGGCTCCAGAAGTCCACTGCCATGATGTAACACCTGGGAACTGTGCCATCATCGCTACACTATCGCTAGAGATAACAAAGTAACCACCTGGGGCAATCGTAGCACCTACAGGAAATGTGTGTGCAACGCCTTGAGTAAATGAATAACCGGCAAGGTTTATCATTGTATTTCCTGGATTATGCAACTCCAAAAACTCGAAGTCGTCGGCGCCAGGAACATTGTAAAAAATTTCGTTGATCACAACTTGAGCGTGGGAAGTACCCATAAAGCCCGCGAAAAGGGCGATTAGTAGTACTTGTCGCTGAATTAAAACGGCAAGGTGTTTCATATTTTAGAAAGATTGGTTTAAAATCGCCGCAAATATACAAAAAGAGACCCTCCGAGACCTAACAAGGTCAGAAGATTAATATTGAGTTAATTTGCACCTCTATGGATAATGCCTCTAGCATACTCGCCCTTGACGCCAGTACCGAACAGGGAAGCGTAGCCCTTTTTGTGGATGGAAAGCTGCGTGGACAGCTTGTTTATCGACAGCCCAAGGCGCATGCGCGCCTTATTGCGCCGATGGTAAACACCTTATTACATGACCTCGATGTTCCAGCAAATAATCTCAATGCTGTTGCGGTCATATCAGGACCTGGCTCTTATACAGGCTTGCGCGTCGCTACTTCCACCGCCAAAGGCCTGTGCCTGGCAACCGGAGCAAATCTACTGTCATTAAGTTCTCTAGAGATGTTGGCACTTGCGGCACGGCCTGCTGCTTCGCAACTCGATGCAGCAATATATCCACTTATCGACGCGCGACGCATGGAGGTTTTTGCGCAGATGTTTGATAAAAAAGGAAAAGCGCAGAACGAAGCTCAGGCATTATTACTAGAGGAGCAGCCGTTTGATGAATTGCTCCAAAAAGAGAAGGTGCTCTTTGTGGGTGATGGGGTGACGAAGGCGATACCGCTTTTAGAGTCATTTGACAATGCCTACTTCATCGAAGAATGGCCCGAAGGCCTTGCGGCCATTGGACCACGACTCACTGAAAAACTCACCAATAACGAAGTGGAAAACCTCGCGCTGTTTGAGCCTTTTTATCTAAAAGGTGTCCGCATTACGCAGTCTAAGAAGAAGAAATAGTGCTGTTCATTTGTCATTATTCATTCATCATTACCAAACAACAAATGATCTAATGACAAATGAATAATGTTCTGCTACCAATCAAACTCCTGATTCAATACTTGATCAAGCATTGCATTCAGGTTGGCGGGTTCTTTGTTGAAATTGTGGAGTTCTACAGAGAAAAATACCTGATTGGTTCTTCCTGTGCTTCCAAGGGTTATGCCAGCGATGGTAGAGGGGCCTGTCCAACCACTAGCGCGCGTAAGTCCGGCAGTGTAGAGGATATTGGAAGGATCTTTTGCATAAAAAGGATCAAGACCAATAATAAAGTTCTCGTTTTTCAATTCTGGGAAAAGCGAAAAATTCGGAGATGGCGTGAGCAAGCTGTCAATACTCATACGTGCCTGTCCTCGTGACGATGAGACGCTATCCATAGGAGAAAAGCCAAAAATCGCCGAAACACCGTTTCGTTCCGGTGTATTTATTCCACCAGGAAGCGGAGTACTTATCAGTAGCTTTCCGCCCTGATTAAGATAGAGTTGTAGCTGATTGGCCGCTATTTCAAGGAAGAGCTGGTTTCCAAAAGCATTGTTTTCTGCTCCATCTGAGTACCAAACGACCTTGTCATATAATCCAAGATATTTTCCAAAAGTAGGATCCCAGAAAGGAGGAATATTACTGGTCAATTCAAAGTAATCGTAACCAGGATATACTGCACTTAGTGCTGGTAACAAGACATTGTCAGGGCCAGCAGCAGTATGATCATCGATCACGAGCATGTCGCTGTTTTGGGCCTTGATATAGAAGGACTTCGATGTGTCAATAAGGCTAAACGTGCCTGCTATATCGCGTCCGCGAAGCATGAGCCTATTTTCACCTTCGACGACCAGACCTTCCAGGGTATTTCGTTCCGCCTCGGGATTGCTCCCTACAAATATCCGAGCACCTTGTGTTCCTACCTGACCTGGATTTTCAGGTACGATGGTGATAAATGAAACTGTAGCAGCGAGTGGGAACCAGTCACCATTATTGATTTTGACAAAAACAGAATCAAGCGTTTCCTGGCCGTCCAGGTCCGTTACATTCCAAAAACCAGAAAATACTGAATATACCGTATCTGGAATAAGCTTCACCGTATCGATCTTTGCTACAGGCGGAGCATTTTTTATTGGAATATTGAGGTAGGCAGGACTTGGGTCGACGTTTCCGTCATTGTCTATCGCCCTTACCCAAAAATCGACATCGGTAGAATCGCTTCCGGGATTGATCGGAAAGCGGAAGGTGCTGTCCTGCGTCGTTACCAGTGACCAATCAGTATTATTGAACGAGAGTTCATAACCAGTGATGTATCCATCGATATCTTCACCAGACCAATGCAGTTTGACAACACTATTGAGTCTTGCCTGACCCGTCAGCTGAATCCCATCTAAAAAGATGCGGGTATCCGGAGCCGTATTATCAAGCGGGTTTCCTTCCTCACAGGAAGCGAAAGCTAGCACTGCTGCCAGCATAATAAACAAACAGGAACGCATGTACATAAATGGTGCAATTTGTGGGTGTTCGCGAGTCCACCGCGCATAGCTCGCCAAATGTACGAAT
>JBGCFB010000010.1:0-30229 GCA_045106685.1 Bacteroidia bacterium
TAGGTCTGGCAAAAGATCAAAATGGCGATCCATATTATTTGGTAAAAAATAGCTGGGGAGATGGCAATACCTGTGGTGGATATTTGTACGTGTCTGAGGCATATTTCAAGTACAAAACGACTTGTGTGATGTTGAATAAAAATGCCATTCCTAAGAAAACGCGTAAGGCATTGGATTTGTAATATCTTGGTGGCTGAGCGGAGTCGAAGCCACCGAGTATTGCCTTTGGCAATGTTCCCTTCGACTCCGCTCAGGGAACGGTTGATTGTTGCTTGGATTCTGCTTTTGCCTGCATTTCAATAAAACAAGCCAAGCCTCAGCAGCAGGAAAGTCTTCAGATCTCTTTCACAACCTCACATGCGCCTAACCTTTATCGCAGCCATATTGGCCTTATGCTGTCTCGCCCCACGCGAGCCTATGGCTTCGCCAAAGCATGAGTTTCGAGGTGTTTGGGTTGCTACTTTCGCCAATCTGGATTGGCCTTCGGCGAAAGGGCTCAGCGTCGCTGCCCAAAAAGCAGAATATATCGAACTCTTAGATCGCATTGAGGCCACTGGCTTCAATGCGATTTTCGTTCAGGTGCGCCCTTCCGGAGATGCACTTTATGAAAGCAGCTATGAGCCTTGGTCTGAATTTCTAACCGGCACACAAGGACAACATCCGGGGTATGATCCGTTGCCTTTTTTGATCGAAGAAGCACATAAGCGTGGCCTGGAATTTCACGCCTGGCTCAATCCTTTCCGCGCGGTGAGTCACACGCGATTTCGCGAAATCGCTTCGGACCATATTTCACTTCGCTACCCTGATTGGTTTATAACCCACGGAACGATCAAGTACTTCAATCCTGGCGTTCCTGCGGTAAGGGATTATCTCAGCTGTGTGGTACTGGAAGTTGCGGAAAAGTACGAAGTAGACGGCATCCACTTTGACGATTATTTTTATCCATATCCGCTTCCAAAAACAACGATTGACGATCAGCAAAGCTTCAAACAATATAGCGCAGGTGACATCGAGATCGCTAATTGGCGACGCAAGAACATCAATGCATTCATTTATCAGGTAAGTGATTCATTGAAAAAGCGCGCACGTCATGTCAAGTTTGGAGTAAGTCCTCCAGCAGTGTGGCGCAACAAACATACCGATGATCTTGGCTCGCAAACCCATGCGAGACTCACCGCTTATGACAACCTCTATGCTGACAGCCGTCATTGGTTGCAATCAGGCTGGGTAGATTATCTCGCACCGCAGTGTTATCATCATCATCGCTTTAGCGAGGCGCGCTATCCTGCCTTGGTTGATTGGTGGAACGCCCATACGTATGGACGCCATGTATATATCGGCCATGCCGCCTACAAAGTAAAGGAAGGCCGCTGGCCTGCCTGGCGTCGCCCTGAGGAACTCCCCAATCAAATCGCACAAACCCGTCAATCGGAGCATATTCAGGGTGGAATTATGTACCGGGCAAAGTCACTTTATGGGAATCCAAGAGGATTCACAAAGCAACTGTCCAACAATATCTATGCAGACAAAGCGCTTACGCCGCTTATGCGCTGGAAAGACAACCAGGCACCTTCTGCTCCCCACACGTTATCACTAGATGGCACAAGCTTGCGCTGGAGCCATAATGAGCACGCGATGCGTTTTGCGGTATATCGGTTTCCTTCAGGCATGTTTATCGATACTGATGATCCACGATTTTTGGAACAGATCACCTATACGCCCAGCTACTCAAAAGCAGATTGTGAAGGCGGCGCTTGCATCTGGGGGGTTACAGCGATCGACCTTGCTGGCAACGAGAGCGAAGCGGTGATGTTGGAGGTAGGGGTGTTGGCGAAATAGCTCCTGATGGCTTCATTCCAAATTATTCAAAGCAGATTAGAATACATGCCAAGCGTTTTTACATATTCTATTTTAGCACTGTTAGTGGAATCTAGAAGCTGCCATTACAAGAATTTTTCATGATGAAAACTGCGAAAGTAATTATTGTCTTGCTGGTTTTAGGAATTCCCGCAGCCGCGTTAATTTGCAATAGACAATCTCCTGTTGATGGAACTAAAGCGATACTTACAGAACTTTGCCTGAATGGGATTTTCGATGAAGCTTTCCTTTCCGAAAATCAATACGAAAGGCTTAAAAAAGGAGATGATCTAGTGGATTTTGGATGGATGCACAGCTATGACTCTTTCAAAAAACTCACCTTAGGTTTGTGGGATTCATATTCTAGGAAAGGTCTTTGTGAATGTAGAGGGGAGTTCAAGATCACACCTGTTTTAGATCGATGTAAAACTAAGTATGTATTTGAATATGAGGTTTCTTCAGAAGGTCGCAGTAATTGCTCAAAGTCTACAACAGTGATAATTGGCAGAGCAAACTTATTTGATCGATGGAAACTGATTTATATAGCCCCTCCTTTAAATTAAACTACATGCCAAGCTTCTTAACATATTCCATTTTAGCAATATTACTACTGTCTATAAGTTGTCATCATGCGGACTTTCCCTTAACACAAGAGGAAAAAGTATTTCTGAAAAAGTTGAATCAACGATACCAAGATGGCGTCAGAATGAGCCATGATTATAGTGCAATTGTCCTAAAGGACACGATGAATCACAAGGGCAACTTCTACATAGAAATTAGCGGAGCGGATTGTCACAGAGATCAAGATTCGCTGGAGTATGAATCTCAAAAAATAGTTGACGAGCTTCTTCCAATACTTACAGAAAAACAGTTTTATGAAAAAATAACGGTATCTTATTATGATACTGAACACTTAACGGAAAAAATATCACGGGGTACTTGCAGTGTATCATTTGAGTTCCCTTTGAAAAATTAAAGAGCATCCGTTGCGTATCTTTCAAAAGTGCATACCATGCAAAATTCATGTTACACGTTCATTTTGACGCTAATAATTGGGAGTCTTTGCGGATCCTGTAATATATCGCTGCGCACGGATCATAGTGCTGCATTTGTCCCTACATTCAACAAAAGGTATGCATCGGCTATTAATCATAACCTTGGGGAAGAGGTTCATGAAAAAGATTTTTATTTTAAAATAAAACAAAAGCCTAAAAACACGATTTCAGTAAAAGAATACTATTCTGAAAACATCTTCTTTATAGGTCAATACTGTGATGGAAAGCGTGTTGGGAAATGGCAAGGATTCTATAAGAATGCAGTTTTTTTACTTCATTGCTATTCCCATGACAAGCATGAAAGAATATTATATTTAGAAGGACGCGACCAGGAGGGCAAATTAATATACCGATCACAAGCAATTCCATATTTCAAATAAATAGATGAAGAGGCTCATTTCATATCTATTATTCCTTTTTAGCACATTCGCTTTAAATGCACAATGCACCGGCGGCATCAACGGAGGCGCACTCACCCCTGCACCAGGACCAGCATTTCAAACGATGCCTGTTTCGGATGGCACGTACTATACCTTTGTGGTTCCAACTGGCGGCTGTTATACCTACACCTTTTCCTTTTGTGGCCCTAATGGAGCCGCTACCTGGGATACCGAAATAACGATTCTGGATAATACAGGAGCCGCAGTTGCTGGCGCATATGATGATGACTTTTGTAGTTTTCAGTCAGAAATCACCAACTGGACTCCACCTTCGGCAGGAACCTACCGCGTGCTCATTAATCGATGGCCATGCAACGTATCAGGAAATATGGGAACCCTTGCCTATCAGGAGCAAAGCACGATTCTAGGGCTTCATTCGCAACTGGGAAATGCTCGACTGGGCGCAAGTCCGGGCTGTGTTGTACTTACCGAAAATAGTAATAGCCAACGTGGCTGTGCCTGGAATCCCTATAATCCGCTGGACTTTACAGCTGCATTTTCATACGACTTCATCGTCAATCTGGGCACGAGCAATAATGGCGCAGACGGCCTCACCTTCGTATTGCAAAATGACCCCAATGGCATATGCGCTTGCGGATCTCACGGAGGCGCACTTGGAGCAAGCGGCATCACCAACTCCTTGATTCTGGAAATCGACACCTATATGAATGCCGAAGATCGGGATGATGGTGTATTAATGACAACTGCCGGTGTCACCTGTGGGGGTGGAACAGAACCAGATCACCTGGATATTTGGCTTAATGGTAATATCAATCCTGTCGGAGGCTTTTGCCCTGGAAGTCCTGGTGCGCGCATCATTCCTTCCGCGGTACCCTTGCAAAATGGAGGCATCAATTACGATATAGAAAATGGTCTTGACCACACCTTGCGCGTGAGCTGGGCAACTGGTACACCTGGAACGCTGACTGCAAGTGTGATGAATCTAGCCGCCACAATCACCTATGGCACAGTGAGTTACAGCTTTGATCCTTTAGTTGTTTTTGGTACCAATACGCCTTGGTATGGCTTTACTTCTGCCACTGGAGCGCTATCAAATCAGCATAGCTTTTGTAGTCCGGTGATTTTGCTAGACAATGAAAACCAAGAACCGGAAGTGGTAGAGAGTCTCTCTTTCGATCTGGTTATTCCAAATCCCATTGAAGTAAGGGCGAGCATTAGAATCGAGCACTCAGCTGATGCATTCAAAGCGTATACACTCATCGATCTAAAAGGAAATATTATACAAAAAAGCCCAATCCCCTCAGGTGGCAATGCTGAAATTAAAGCGCCTTCAACAGCAGGTATTTATTTGCTGGGCTTATTCGGCCAGGATGGGGTTGTTGTGTGGAGCAAGGTGATGGTGATTAATTAAGCCTTTTGTCTAAAAAGGAATTTAGTCTTTACTTGACACCATGTTAAATAAGCACACAATTCTTTTTCTATTAGCAGTTATAGGATTAGCCGCCTGCACTACCCCTTCCGGCGTACCGGCTGAATTCAAAAAGCAAGGCCTTATCACCGACAAGGCCATGGTTGTAAGTGCGCATCCGCTGGCGACGCAAGTCGGAGTAGATATATTGAAAAAGGGCGGGAATGCCGTCGATGCCATGGTAGGCGTTCACTTTGCACTAGCCGTCACGCTTCCAGCAGCGGGAAATCTCGGTGGCGGTGGATTTATGGTCTACCGTGACAAGGATGGCGAAGCGCATACGCTCGACTTCCGCGAAATGGCGCCCTCAGAAGCCCACAGGGGACTGTATCTGGATTCGACTGGAAACGTCATCGATAGCATGAGCTATTACGGCCATATGGCCAGCGGTGTACCCGGCTCAGTTGCAGGTATGTGGGCTGCCCATGATTCTCTGGGTAAATTGACCTGGGAAGAAGTCGTAGCGCCTTCTGTTCGACTTGCCAAAGAAGGCTTTTTGCTCACGGAAAAAGAAGCGGCATACATCAATAAAAAACACACCTTTTTAAAACGCTACAATACCCGTCCTAACATTTTTCTTACAAAAAACGAGTGGAGCACCAATGACAGCATCGCCCACGGCGACCTTGCAAAAACACTCGCCTCCATCAAAGAATCAGGTCCTGCGGGGTTTTATGAAGGCTGGGTAGCGGATTCAATTGTTGCGGAAATGGGGCGTGGCGGTGGCATTATAAGTCATGCTGATCTTAAAAATTACAAGGCCATCTGGCGAAAACCGCTTATCGGCGATTTTCAGGAATATGAGGTTATCAGTATGGGGCCGCCTTCCAGTGGCGGTATCGCGCTGCTGCAAATGCTAGGCATGGTTGAGAATCAGCCATTAGAGACGTATGGCTGGCACAGTTCGGATGCGACGCATTACATGACCGAGGTGGAGCGTCGTGTATTTGCCGATCGTGCAAGCCACTTGGGTGATCCCGATTACTACAATGTACCAGTTTCAGGCTTGCTGGATAAGGTATATCTGAAAAAACGGATGAGCAATTTTTACCCAACTGCTGCATCTTCCTCTACCAAAATAGGTGCGGGAACACCTGCGCCAAAGGAGTCAGAAGAAACGACCCATTATAGTATTGTAGATGCCGAAGGAAACGCCGTCTCTGTCACGACCACACTCAATGGAGGCTTTGGTAGCTATGTGGTAGTTGGTGGAGCTGGCTTTTTGCTTAATAATGAAATGGATGATTTCGCTATTAAGCCTGGTTATCCAAATGCTTACGGCCTTCTCGGGGCTGAGGCCAATGCCGTCGAAGCCGGCAAGCGCATGCTTTCGAGTATGACGCCTACCATCGTCACACGAGGCGATTCGCTTTTTATGGTCGTCGGCACACCTGGAGGCTCTACGATTATGACCTCCGTTTTCCAAACAATTCTCAACGTAACCCAACACGATATGAGCATGCAAGGTGCAGTAAATGCGCCTCGTTTTCACCACCAGTGGCTACCCGATACCCTATATTATGAAGAAGGCGCTTTCTCAGTCCAGGCACTCAAAACAATCAAACGCATAGGTCATGCCCGCAAAGAACGTGACCCTATAGGGCGTGTAGACGCTATTTTAGTGCTTCCTGATGGAAAGCTTGAGGGTGGTGCTGATCCAAGAGGTGATGATGTAGCGGGAGGGTTTTAAAAAAATACATATTTCTACTCCACCCCTACCCTTTCATCTCCTTCGCCAGCGTCTTAGCGAAATACGTGATGATCACATCGGCGCCGGCTCTGCGAATGGCGAGCACGCTTTCGCGCATAACCGCTGGTCCATCAAGCCAGCCCTTTTCGTGGGCGGCCATAAGCATGGCATATTCACCACTTACATTGTATGCTGCGATAGGGAGATCAAAATTATCCTTCAGTAATCGAATGACATCCAGGTACGGAAGCGCAGGCTTAACCATCATGAAATCAGCGCCTTCCTGTACGTCAAGCTCAGCCTCGATAAAGGCCTCGCTACGGTTCGCAGGGTCCATTTGGTAGGTTTTTTTGTCACCAAATTTGGGAGTAGAGTCAAGTGCCTCACGGAAAGGGCCGTAAAAGGCGCTGGCATATTTCGCCGTGTAAGACATGATCCCAACTGTTGAGAATCCAGCCTCATCAAGCGATTCGCGAATGTGCGCGATGCGCCCATCCATCATGTCACTTGGGCCGATAATATCTGCCCCTGCCCTAGCCTGCGCCACGGCCATTTCTCCTAAAATCGGCAGCGTCTCGTCATTGAGAATCTGGCCATCTTCTACCAAGCCGTCGTGTCCGTCAGAGCTATACGGGTCCATGGCTACATCAGTGATCAAGCATGCTTCTGGAAAGCGGGCTTTTGCCTGACGCAAAGCTTCCAGATAAAAATTATCGTCCTGAGAGCCATAAGTTGCTACTTTATCTTTCAACTCGTCAGGTACAGCAGGAAATAGAATAAATGACTTAAGATCAAGCGCCATACATTCCGCTATTTCTTCCAGCATCAAGTCGATGGTCATCCGTGCGATTCCTGGCATGGATACAATCTCTTCGCGCTTATTTTCTCCAGGGATAATGAAAAGCGGATACACGAGATTTTCGACTGAAAGGCGAGTTTCGCGATTCAATCCACGGATTGCATCTGTGCGGCGATTACGGCGAGGTCTGCGTAGCATAGTATTGTGGTTTTTGCGCAAAGATAGCGATCGATTTTGAAGGGATTCCTACAAACCCGAAGAGTTTTTAAACAACAGTCCTGAACCTTTAGCCCCAAACACAATCTCTCCCCTATCACGCTTGACACCAAATTTCGAACGGAATGAGTCTACTTGTATTCCTTATAAAAACGCGTAATAACAATGTTAGATTTTTTGTCAAAGATATAAACAGGTAAAATAATTATCGCTAAAAAAGCCTACTTTTAGCCTTAAATCTACCTCTCTATGTTTTACTCTCGCTTGATAAGCAAGCTCCGCTTCCCTGTTCTTCTAGGTCTGATCATTAGTATTGGATACTCGCAGAACGCCTATTTCGAGTCCGTTAGGCTAAATGAGGCGTATCAGGCTCGCGATTACCGGAACTTTTTCCAACTACTCGCAGATCAACCCGATCTAAAAGAGACCTTCTCACTTCGCAAAGGCCAATCTGTTAGCTATGCGGATTTGTATGCCCATTTTGCCACGACTGCTTTTCTTAAGCCTTCCCTCGATACGATGATGAAGCTGAAGAATCGCGAGATGGAAAATGTAACCGATTCGTTGGGAGCTTTGCAGGCAGAAAAAACCGAACTCTTTAGTGCGCTTGATAATGCCCTTCAACTTGAAATCCTTGATTACCTTGATCGAAAGGATCAGCTTATTGAGCTTAGGGATGACTTTAAAAATCAAAACTTCACAACTGCCGATCCTTATCGCCAACTCAAAATAGCCATTGAAGCCGCTATGTTCCAGGAGGTTATCCCTGATCTGGACTCCTTGGGCAATTTTAGTATTCGATTAGGTAAAGAAATGGAAGGTGACTTTCAGCCCAATCAAACTTTCAGCCTTCCAGAAGCAGAAAGTCCCTTTTTTGCTCAAATCAGACCTGTTACATTAGATTTCCTCAATGAACTGATTCGCGACAACAATCTTGCCGCCCAAAAACTTCAGCTTCATAAAGAGCAGCTGGCATTACCCTTTAATAAAACGGTGGACCGTTTTGGAATGGCCGTAGCTTCAGCTCCGCATCGCTATCTCAAGATTTTTCCACAGAGGGAATTCAAGAAAATGGAGCGCGATCTAACGAAACTCAAGGCCTCTATTGACAAACTCGAAACACGGAAGATTCGCAGAGAGAAAGAGCAAGCAGCAGGCGTTGTTGCAACACGCAACCTGGAAGTCCTCACAGATGTCGATGGCGATATGCCGCAGATTTACTACACACCAAATGTGATCGAGCGCCCTCGTCTCAATACTGTAGTGATAAGTGGTGGCAGTTCATTTGAAAGTGATCTCCTCGACGCTACTGCCGGCTTTATCGCCGAACGCATGAAAGAAGAGCTTAATGTGGCCTTCTTTGAAAAGTTTATGACTGTGCTGGAAAGACCTGCGGTTCGCACCCTCTTCCCTACTACCCAAAACCTCCTCGCCCGAACCGAAAGCTACAATTATTCGGTTTTGCTGGAAGTGATAAAAGAGGCTTTTGAAAAAGACCTCCGCGAGCTTGCTTTTCATGCACCAGAACTGATGCGCCACTATCCGTACGATGTGCGTCACCGCCAAGCTGCGGCTTATGCACTTATTTCGGGTCAGATTCTTACGAAATCTACCCGAGGCGAACACCCTATGGAGATTATTCGATTTCTGGGGGAGAACCCTGACACGTTACTCCCGCCAGACTTCCATCAGGCTTTTGCTTTCCTCAATATCGTCTCAAATAGCTTGCGTGATACCGTAGGGGAATCTTCAACATGGGTAGGAAAAAAGGCCTTGGGTGCCCTTTCTAAAGATGCAAGTCTGAGGAGGTTCTATCTGGGACTTTTGTATAAAGAGATGCTTGATTTTGCACGTGATAACCAAATTGTGGCCTCTGGAAATACGCTGGCAGCATTTGATGATATGAATAGCTTCTACACGCTTGTCAGTGACTTTGGGAATCAGGTGAATGGCATGGAAGCGCAGCTGCGGTATATCAAGAGTCGCAAAAATTCCCCAGAGGGAGTCAGGCCAGGAGACCTGCTGAGCTTCTATAGAAGCCTGCTCGGCCTTGTCAATTTCTCGGTAACAGCATACATGGGAGAGCCTGTAGATGGTATCCAGACATTTACGGATGTCAATAATTCACTGATCGATATCTATGGCGCCGTAGCCAATAAAAACTACAGCCTTGCGCTTCTTGGGACAATGGACCTAATTCGACTTGGCCTGGATGATCGTCTTAGCAATGAGGAGCCTGAGATTTTGCGTTACGGTGCATTTATGGTGGCTTTGGCAAAAGCAGAAAATGCTGCTCAGATTAAGTCGGTTATCAAAGCCATGGCCTTGCCTGTCGGAAGCTACGGCATCAAGCGGAGGAACTATTTCAATCTCTCCCTCAATGCCTACCCTGGCCTCACAAGCGGAGCTGAGCTTGCTTTCAATACAGACAGCAGCCGTATGGCCTACAACGGCGGCTTTACAGCCCCTATTGGCCTTAGCTTCAGCTGGGGATATCGTAAACGGGTAGACCATCCACGATGGAATAAAAAGCCTTTGGTACAGCTCCAAAACCGCACGATAGACCCGAATCAGCGCTGGGAGCCATTGGCGGACACTAATATTGTAAGGTTTAGTCAGATCAATGATTCAATGGGAATGCGCGTGCAAATTGACTCTATTCGATTTAGTCAGTTTACAGAAGTTAGGGTGCGAAAAGACACCTTTAATTCCAACTCTGATACATTCCTTGGCAGTTCAACAGACACCTTGCTATTGACGCCACACCCTCGCTGGGTAAAACGCCAAAATCACATCAGAAGAGCGAGTCGCTTTTATACAAAACGAGGTACAGAGCGTTATTTGTCTGGAAGCTCTGGAAGTGTCTTTGTTTCCTTTATTGACCTTGGGGCTTTAGTGCTGTTCCGTCTCGACGAAGCTACAGAACCACTTCCTGAGGATGTGCGCTTCCGACAGGTATTTGCTCCAGGCGTTTTCTACGCCCATGGGTTTAGAGACATTCCAATTTCTATATTGGCTGGCGCTCAGCTTAGTCCACAACTTCGCAATTTTGGAGGAACGCCCGCAAGCGCTTTGCGATTCAACCTCGCCCTTACGGTCGATATTCCCATGCTCAACTTCTTTACCAAGACAGAACGGTAGCTGATTTGATGATAAATAATTTGATGATTAGCTGATTGTTGTGGAGAGCTATTATTTTGATAATGAGCTAATAAAAAAATGGACAAATTGCTGATTATCAGCAGTTTGTCCATTTTTTTTATTTGTGAAAACACGTTAGCTAATCAGCTAATTGCTTCCATTACTTCGGTACGGCACTACCCCGTCCTACATTTCGCGTCCAGATATGAACTCGGTCTGTATTCTGGACTTGGCCATCCAGGTTGTAATCAGCAGGAAAATATCCCCCCAGACCAACCTTGGGCTTCCATTCTAATGCATCATCAGTATTTTGAACCTGGCCGTTGCCATCGGCATCACCTGCGTATAGCAGGGCCTTCCCATTCTTAACAATCCGGGTATTCGACGAGCCATACATTGAAAGATTTGGGTCAGTAAAGTCAACAGTTGTTCCCATTACAACTGGCTGAGCTGTCATGACTCCGAGATGATTCCGGTGGATAATGGTGATATAGTAAGATTTTGTAGGGTCGGCAATAACTGAGACTTGGCTGACTCCATCTGTATCCACAATTTGCCCATTATCAAGCAATAAGGCACTTCGGCTATGAGTAATCAACGTTGGATCAGCGGCGTCTCTTAACTCGATAACAACCCAATCCACAACTCCTGCCACAAGTGTGGCTGAAAGGTTCATAATTTCTCCTCCACCACCAACAAACGAATAACCGAGTCCTGAATAAGGTTCTATTGATGGTAGCAAGGCGTTTTGCTGCAACTGGGTGCGTTGCTGGCTAGTTCCCATGTCGAAAGCCCCCTCTAGCATCGCGACAGGAGCAATCAATGCACTACAGCTTGTTCGTACATTGACAATAAAAGAAGATGTTTTCTCGCATCCGCCATTCGCTAGCGCTACAACCCAATACATAGTAGTGGTAGTAGGACTTACGAATACTTTGTCGCCATTGAATGCTGTTCCGCGCCTCACCCTTGCAGTTCCAATAGACATTCCACCATTAGCGGGGTCCCCGTCATAAAATGTAACTCTTCGGGCCAGAAGTGAAAAGTCCCTTGCCAGGCTCGCGACATTGACTCTTTCACCAGGACAAAGATCTGATGGTAGCATCTGAAGTTGGGCAGGAAGGCTGACATTCACGCTAAAGGAGCAAACAGGAGACGGGTTTCCTGAGATGTCAGTGTATTGATACCTCACAGTTGTAGTTCCCAGTGGGAAGTTAGAGCCAGAAGGCAAGCCTGAAAGCAATGTTCCGATTAGGCCCTGTCCTTCACAATTATCGTCAAACAGCGGATCAGCATACATTACAAGATCTCCCTGGCAAGCGTTCATATTTTGAGGGCAAGAAGCAATTACAGGAGGTGTATTCTCTCTTACTATCACATCAAAACTGCATGAATCAATATTCCCATTGATATCATAGGCCACGAATGTGTTTCTGGTTATGCCAAAAGGGAATTTGGCCCCTGAAGGAAGGCCAGCAACTTGATCGATCCTATCTCCAGGCGTGGAATAAGTAAAGCGCGCACCTTCATTTATGGCAGACCAGTCCGCGACACTATTCCTGCCTGGTACTGCGGTTGCTACTGTACCATCAGCGTTCTCAACGCCTTGTGTCATAATATCGAAAGTGCCTGGACGGATAGAGGTGCTATGGATCTCTATCAGATTTGATCCTTCGTACAAGACTACTTGTGCTGTGACAACATACCCTGCACCAAATGATCGTACGGCATTAAATTCCATGATCAAAATTCTATTCGGTGCAGTCCCTGATGTCGTATAACGAATTACGCCACCGCCGCTTGGGTTCAGGTCTTCCCATGCGAAGGCGATAAGATTATTCGGGACAGAAGGCTCGGGGATAAATTGCCCTGAGCAACAACCATTAGCCGTGCCACTATTAAACGTAATGAAGCCGTTCGAACTGATATAGAAATCGGTATACGTATTTTCATAAAAATCAAAACTAAACCCTATCGGCAAAGCACTAGACATGGCATCGTCGGACAGGCCTATATTCGTCCAGGAAGAACCGGTCGCAGGGCTAAATGGAATAGAAGCATATAGATACTTTCCTGGAGCCTGTGCCAGTCCACAATTATCAGTGGCTGTAATTGCAGAGTAGTTTACCACAGCCGAATCGCATTGCCCTGAAAGCGGGGAAGCTACAATCGGCGAAGCGGGGCAATTAACTACGGGAAGTTCTTCTTCAAGGCTAAGTGTATCAGTCTTGGAGGCCAGGCAGCCAGCGGCATCAGCAGCTAGTACGGTATATATACCAGGGCTTATGTTGGAAATATCCTCATTAGCAGACATGGCTCCCAGGTCAGCCCAACGATACTGATAGGGAGCCGCACCTCCCGATGGAGTTATGTCGATTGCAAATACTGAATCACCCAGCGCACACCCTCCTTCGGTCACCTTCGATGAAAGCGTGAAGGTAGAATTTCCGCATCCTGCTATATTGGGAACAGTAATCGTAAAGGCCCTGTAATTAATTCTATACAAAGGGCAGCGATCATCTTTAGCCCGGATCACAACTGTAAAGGTTTTCCCCTGATCAAAAGCTGTAGCAGTCCAACAAAAAGTCCCTGTAACGGGTGACGTTGATGGCGTAGAAGTAAAGGTTGATCCTGGTAAACCAGACGACTCTTCCAGTGTGAGGATATCCCCCGCATCAAGGTCTGTGGAGGAAATATTTATACATACATTAGTGCCAACAGGAACAACCTGGTTAGGCAAGCTTGCTAAGACGGGTGCGTTGTCAGGACAATTAGTAACCTGCACTTGTATATCGCGGGTTACCTCCCCAATTTTCAACCCTCCACGAAACTCTTCTACCAAAATACAGACGACGCCGACTTGGGTCTGATTGGGAGTAAAAGAAATAACCCCGGTCGCTTGATCTATAGTAAAGCCACTTGAAGTTGAAAGCGGGCTCGTTCCAGAAAAGCCTGGAGCATAAGGCAGCGGGCTTGAAGCTCCCTGTAAACACGGAACAAGTGAATAGGCTAAGCTGTCACCATCGGGGTCAAATGCTCCAGCGGGAAAATCCACATTCTGATTTACACAAAATAATGTGATTGGTGACGTAACGAACTGGGGAGAAGAATTTCCTATTGCGGCATGATCAATTATAGCCTCAAAATAAAGACTTCCTGCACTAGTTAAATTAGTGATGCTCGCGTTTCGACAACAGCTTGAATAAACAATAAGACTGGGCTGCCCTGATGCTGGCCTCTGGATTTGGAAAATGTCCCTATAGACATGTTCTTCTATACCAGAAACACCCGATCCCGAACTACAATTACTCATTGCGGTGGGACACAACTGGGTAAGCTCATTTACCTGAATACGAGGGATTTGTTCGCCAGTACCGTTTATTTGGAGCCCCTCTGTGGTTCCGACATTTACCCCACCGCAATCGCGGTAAATTTTTAATGTAACCTCATATTGATCTCCAGCAATATTCCGGTAGGTGATCTCTCCTCCCATGAAGTGGCTAGCGTGGATAAAACCAGAGCCTGTCAGCAGCAAGATGAGGAGTGCCTTTGTAAAATTCGAAATGTTCATTAGTAGTAGTTTTAGTAGTAAGTTTTAGTAGCAGTTCCTTATGCATTATACCCATAAATTATGTGTATAACTATTCGGAGGGATGAAGGAATTATCCTGGTATCTAAGTGTCATTTAAAGTGACTTTAACACCAAACAAAACGAGATCGTGAATGAAATTTCATACACGATCTCGTTTTGTAATAGCTTCAAAATATGGCTATCAGTAGTGCTATTTTGGTACGGCACTACCCCGCCCTACATTATGATTCCAGATGAATACACGGTCTGTGTTTTGTACCTGGCCGTCAAGGTTGTAGTCAGCAGGTTGGTATCCTCCCAATCCGGCGCTTGGTGACCATTGCATAACATCATCGGTATTCTGAATTTGGCCATTTCCGTCAGCGTCACCAGCATACATAAATGCTTTGCCATTTTGGATAAGGCGCGTATTGCCTGTTCCGTAGGTATTCACAGTTGGATCACTAAAGTCGAACTGGGTTAGTGAGCCTGCTCGCAATCTCAAAGGGAGATCGGACATTACGGACAAGTGGTTGCGGTGCTTAATAGCAAGATAGTACATACCATCTGGAGCCGTCGCCATTATCACAACAGAAGTTCCGTCAAGATCGACAATGCGGCCATCTGTGCGCAATAGCGCGGCACGACTATGTAATACAGTAGCAGGGCTCGCAGGGTCTCTTAACTCTACTACAACCCAGTCAACAATAGACTGCTGTTGCAGCACGCTGGCTGTCACTTGCTCGCCTCCACCATCCACAAAGGTATATCCAAGTCCAGTGTAAGGCTCTGTCAATGGAAGCAAGCTTCCTGTTTGAAGGCTATTGCGCATAGTGCCAAGACTTGCATCAAAAGCTCCTTCCAAGGCAACAATTGGGTTTACACCACCTCCACAACTCGATACATTGATAAGGATTTCGCCATCAGCAAAAGAGCCATTCATATATACCGTGCGCACCCAGTATGTTGTAGTTGTAGTCGGTGAAACCATAACCTGCGTACGTGCAACTCCTCTAAAGGCAAGCGATGTTGCAAAACGGGTTGCTCCTGGTGTGGTTGGATCAACAGTATAAAAATTGAATCTTCTTGCCTGAAGGCTAAAGTCCCTGACTAAGCTCGCAATATTAAAGGAAGAACCTGAGCAAATATTCGCTGTGAGCGGCTGTGTACTGGAGGTTCCTGTAATATTCACTACTCTGGTAAGCGTAGTGTTGATATTCTGTCCCAATGTCGGATCAACAAAGGTCAAGGTGTATGTTACATTGTATGTAGCTGCGATCGTTCTGTCGAGCTGCGAAGAGTCAACCGTTACTGATGCAGTCAAATCGCCCAGGCAATTATCAAAGGCTTCAAAGCCAGGAATAGGAGTTGTTGCGAATCTTGCAATGTCGATCGGGTTGTCACCTAATAAGTTGAAGGTGAATGGAATATTATCTTCTACAGTGATCAACTGGTCCTTATTAACAACGTTTCCGTTTCCATCATCAAGCGTCCAGGTACGGGTGATGAGTTTATTGGTAGAACCAGCGACAGGCGTAACAACATCGTTAAACGTTGCTTGAATTCCTGTTGCACAATTATCGTCTTCATCTGTAACATCGCCAGTAATACTAATATCACTATTAAAGGCACAATTTGCATCTGCTTGAATGGTCGTATTTGCTGGCACTGTGAAAGTAGGATCATCACTATCGATTACTGAAACGATTTGTGTACAAGTAGAAGGATTTCCACAAGCATCCGTAGCCGTCCATAGTCGGCTAATTGAGCCTACACTATTTCCTATTGGAGTGTATGTGTCACCGAAAGTGATTACAGGAGCATTGTCGCAAGCATCAGATGCTGTAGCCGTGCCCGTAGCAGCAGGATCGCTAGATGCGTCACATTCTACTGACACATTCGCAGGGCAAGTAATGGCCGGGGCAGTATTATCTACAACCGTGATAGTTTGGATACATGATGCATCATTTCCGCAAGCATCAGTAGCAGTCCAGGTGCGCGTAATTGTGTACGAATAAACAGCACAGCCTGAGCCACCTTGTGTGCTTACATCTGCAAAAGTGATTACAGGTGCATTATCACAAGCATCGGCTGCAGTGGCCATTCCGGTATTAGCAGGATCGGTCGTTTCATCGCAACTTATCGAAACATCAGCTGGGCAGGTGATAACAGGATCAGCATTATCTCCAACGGTAATCGTCTGCGTACAAGGTGTACTATTTCCACATGCATCTGTAGCAGTCCAGGTACGCGTAATCACATATGAATAAAGCGCACAGCCTGAAGCTCCTTGTGTACTTGCATCGGAAAAAGTGATTACAGGCGCGTTGTCACAGGCATCTGTTGCAGTGGCCATGCCTGTAGCAGAAGGATCGGTCGCGGCATCACAACTCACCGCTACACCAGCTGGGCACGTAATGGCCGGGTCGGTCTTATCCTCGACTGTAATGGTCTGGGTACATGGAGAAGCATTTCCGCAAGCATCAGTAGCAGTCCAGGTTCTTGCTATAGAAGAACTTTGCCCACAACCAGGAGTAATTGCATCAGAGAAGGTAATTACTGAATTAGCATCACAGGCATCTGTAGCAGTAGCCGATCCTGTTGCAGCAGGGTCAGTCGCGCCACTGCATTCCACGGTTACATTCGCTGGACAGGTAATTGTCGGGCCAGTATTGTCCACAACCGTGATTAATTGCGAGCATGAAGAGGAATTATTACAAAGATCTGTTGCAGTCCAATTGCGGCTAATGGTCGAAGTACTCCCGCAACCAGGAGTCACTACTTCCGAGAAAGTAATCGTGATCTCAGAAGAACTCATGCAATTATCTGTGGCCGTAGGCATCCCTGTAGCGCTTGGATCTGTGGCGTTGCCACATGCTATTGTTGAATTCGCAGGACAGACAATCACTGGTCCGGTTTTGTCTTCAATCGTGATTGTCTGAACACAAGTAGCCTTTTTGCTGCCAGCATCAGTGGCGGTCCATGTTCTGTCTATCACATAGCCATACTTAATGCAACCACTACCACCCTGGGTTGATACATCAACAAAAGTGATTGCTGGGCTACCACAATTATCTGTTCCGGTTGCTGCCCCAGTCTGGGACGGGCCAGTTGGCTTATCACAGCCAACTGTTACATCAGCAGGACATGTAACTATTGGGTTAGTTGCGTCTGTAACAGTAATGGTAGCAGTACAGGTAGGACTTATGCCGTTTGATGATGCAGTAAGTGTTACGGTATTAGAGCCAATATTTGAACAATTAAAACTTATTTTTGATAACGAAAGCACCGCATTAGATGGGATACTACCGTTATTCACCTGAGCAGGAGAAAGGGATACACTCGTCCCAACAAGATCAAGATTCACATTTTTACATCTGGCTACCGCAACAACAGGAGGTATTACGCCAGTTGTGCAGTCTGGTGTCCCAGTCACAGTTTCGATTCTTGTCAAATCAATTCCTCCAGAACTTCCCAAGACAAGTAGCTTTCCATCTGCTTGAATTACAGCTGCTCTTGGAGAACCCAGGCCAGAAACGTTTACGAGTGTCTCGCCTCCGTTTCCAAAGTTAGGGTCAGTTGCGCCGGAGGAACTAAGGCGTATCGCGCCGATATCATCGCCTCCGCCAGGATTTCCTACAATCAGTAACTGGCCGTCGCTCTGTAAAGCACTTGCATCAGTTCCATCACCTGAAGTAGTAGCAACATCGACACTGACATATCCATTTGTGCCATATGTCATGTCAAGGCCTCCACCATTATTTAATCGTAAAGCACTGAAAAAGTCAGGTGTTATTCCGCTAATATCATATGTAGCGAGCATCTTACCGCCGTCTGCGTGAAGCCCTACAATGTTATGAGGAATTCCAGGTGCAATCTGGAAAGTTTCCTTTCCGTCTGTACTGAAGGAATTGTCAGTAGAGCCATTACTATTAAAGCGTGCAAAAATGAAATGCTCATTTCGAGGAGTGGCGCTATTTGAGCGTACTCCTGCAGCAATAACCTTTGTTCCGTCAAGGGCTACTTCATAAAATGGCTCAACATTTCTAACCTGAACCCCTTCACGCACAAAATTCACACGAGCATAACCGTTACTTGTAAAAGTATTATCCATGCCTCCATTTGCATTTACTCTGGCTACAGTAGCCCATGAATCTGAACCGCTTCCATTTGTGCGGCCACAAATAAGCATTTTACCGTCTGGTTGAATTGTGCCTCCATGCCATTCGCTACCAGCCTGATTTTGTTGGCCATTGAACTTGGGAAGGTGTTTAAATTTCCCATTACCTGAATAAGAATTATCAAGTACTCCTGTGCTCGTAAAACGAGCACCAAATACTCCTTGCTGAGGGCCTCCTGAGATAAGTGGGCCATCTGACTGGCCTCCAACGACCACTTTACCATCGTTCATTGCAAAGATGGCAACGGGCTTTTCGACTCCGCGATCAAAGTCGACACCAGAAGTATAGCCATTGGTACCGAAAGTATTATCGACCGTGCCATTTGCATTAATTCTCACAACAGCAAAGTCCCTGTTTTCAGGTGTAAAAGTTCCATTGGGGTTTGTAACTACTCCACTAACAAAATACTGAAAAACAACAACGACCTTCCCAGCATGAGGGCCCGATTGGTAGACATCAAATGCCATGACCGCTGGCGCATTGTATGATGCGGGAAAGGCAATCTGGACGACGCCATTTGTTCCGTAGCTACAATCAAGTCGTTGAGCAGATGTGCTCAGAGTAATGCTGAAAAAGCAAAAGAAAAGCATCGCATAGCTGGTAATGCGAGCAAAGGATTTAAGTAGATTCATAGTAATTCGGTATCGGTGGTAGGTTTATATCTAGAAATATAAGCCAAAATGGAGCCAAAATCATTGCTTCAAACTATAATTATCGCCATGCTTCTGCAAAAGTAGCTTCGATAACAGATAGGTATCACTACTCGGATTTTTCACAAACCCGAAACAACATCCATTTACCTTAAACAAAGACTATCGCAATTAAACTTCTGGGGCACTAGATTTAAACGAAGGATACCATTTTTCCCAAACCAATATCAGCCCCAAAATCCCTGCACAAACCGCCATTTTCGCTACAAAAGCAAGCAAAAAGCCGTCTGTAGCGCCGATGGTTCGATTTATCCCGAAGCCTACAATGACGAGTAGTAGGTATTGGCCAAGGCGCGTAACGCGATAAGGAACTGGATAATAATGCTGCCCGATGAAGTATACCAAAATTACCATCACGGCATAACAAATAAGCGTCGCCCAGGCTGAGCCGACAAAGCCATACGTCGGAATGGTGAACACATTGATCAGAATAGTGATCAGTGCACCTACTCCGGTGAAGAGTAAAGCGAAGCGAGTTTGTTTCGTAATTTTGAACCAAATAGACAAATTCACATAAATCGCTGAGCAGACATAGGCCATAAGCAGAATAGGCACAACGGAGAGTCCATCCCAATAGGCTTTATCGATAAAGGTTACGCTTCTTTTATCTGTATCAAATAATCCAAAGAAGTTAAAGGCGGCGATTTCGTCTTTGAAAGCACTAATAATAAGGAAGCCAGCTAGCACAGCGAAGAAGAAATAATGGAATACTTTCGCGAGCGTTTCGGGCGAATCTTTTTGGACGGCATTTTTAAAGAAAAAAGGCTCGGCAGCGTAACGAAAAGCCTGAGTAAAGAGCGGAATAAACATGCCCAATTTATAACAAGCGGCATAAATTCCGTTCATCTCCTCCCCTGTTCTGGCAACGCCTAAAAAGACATTCCCACTTTCCCATAAATTGGGTATCAGAATGCGGTCCAGCGTTTCATTCATCATGCCCGCCAAGCCTGCAATCATGATGAAAAAGCCGTAATGCGTCATCGGCTTAATGATGTCAAGCTTGGGCTTCCAACTTGATGGCATACCCGTAGTAAATGCCATTCCCATGCGGAACGCTGAGGCGATCACATTCGCCACAAAAACCCATACAATATCAACTTCGACAAACTTGAGTAGAATAAAGTTGAGCGAAACCGTCAGGACGATATTGATAATATTGATCGTGGCAAATCGCTTGGCGCGGTTTTGCTGACGTAAGCGTGCCATCGGTAGCGCCGCAAGCGTATCCATCGTCAGAATTCCTACCACCAACATCACAATATGCCCGTCGTCAGGATAACCGATCCAGCCTGCAATCACATCATGGAAGCTCATGCCTATCAGCAAAAACAGCACTGCTAAGCCGCTTACAAACAAAAATGCCTGGTTGTACACCGAGCCCTTTTCTTTTTCGTCTTCTGAAAGTCTGAACAGCGTCGTCTCCATTCCGAAAATGAGGAAGACATTAAAGAAGGCGATATAGCTGAAAAAGAAGCTCAGTATACCATATTGCCCTTCTAGCCCTTTAGTAAAAAAACCTGTATGAATCGGTGTCAGCAAAATGGAGATAAATCGTCCCAGGACGGAACTGATTCCATAGATGGCGGTGGCGCCGGCCAGTTTGCGGATTACGGACATGGGGGTGGGGAAATGGAGAATTGAGAATTGAGAATTTGCTAATGCTGCACACTTTATTACTTAGCGTTCAGACACGTGAGTATCGAGCAGCGAGGATCAAGTATCAAAGGAAAAATGCTCACCAAATAGATACTTTAATAACACATTCGCTACTCGATCCTTGATACTTGCTACTCTCGAATGGCTTTCAGAAAACGGGTAATTATTCCTTTTTCAACTCACTCGAAATCGAAAATCTTAGCGAATATAGCTACCAGCATTGATATCCACTACTGCGCCTGTGGCGTGGTCCATCATTCCGCTTGCCATGAGTAAAACTGTGGGTGCGATATCGGCGGGTTTGGTGAGCTGCGAAAGGGCTAGATCGTTAGTGGCCCAGGCTTCGCCGTACTCATCAATAAACTGCTGGGCCATATCGGTATGGGTGAAGCCGGGTGCTATGGCAAAGGAGCAAATGCCTTTTTTGCCGTAGAATCGGGCGATGGTTTTGTGCATGGCGAGCATGCCGGCCTTGGAGGCCGCATAGGCCATATAATCCGGCGTATCGCCTCGGTGAGCGGCACGTGATGCAATATGAATCAATCGTCCTCCGCCATGTTCCGTCATATGGGGCAGGGCTAATTTTGACAAAAGCGCAGCTGCGCTGAGGTTCACCGCCATCGTTGTATTCCAGTCGGCTAGCCAGGTATTTTCCTCAGCATCCATCGCTGTTGAAAAGGCAATTCCTGCATTGTTCACGAGCACATCAATTTTTCCAAAATGCACCATAAAATCATCAAATAACTTCTTCACCTCCTCGCTATTGGCAAGGTCAGCCTGAAAAGCTTTCGCTCCATTGCCTATCGAGTTCACCAAAGCTTCCGCCTCCTTCTGGCTTTTTCCATAATGCACGCCTACTGTAGCGCCTGCTTCGCCTAGCATCAAGGCGATGCCTTTGCCTATTCCACGACTCGCTCCTGTAACGAGGATATTTTTGCCTGATAAATCGATTGTGAAAGCCATTTTTGATTAGCTGATTGAGTAATTTGATGATTAGCTGATGGGTTTTGATTAGCTGATTTAGTGATTTGATGATTAGCTGATGGGTAAATAAGCCATTAGGCTTACAATTAGGTCAAAATTACATCTAACAATATTACCACCTTTGTAGAGACGCATTTTAATGCGTCTCAGGCAAGGGGTAACCAGATTGGGAGTCGCGTTAAAACGCGCCTCTACAATTCTAACAATTTTGTCATACCTCCATCATCAAATTAGCTAATTATCAAATTATCAAATTATCTTTGCGCGATGAAAAAAGTAGTCATCGTTGATTTCGGTTCGCAGTACACCCAATTGATTGCCAGACGCGTGCGTGAGCAGCATGTTTATTGCGAAATTTTGCCTTTTCATCGCCCACTCCCAAATGATCCTGATATCGGAGGTGTGATTCTTTCCGGCGGCCCTTGTTCGGTCAATCAGGAGGATGCGCCAGACTACGATTTGACGAGGCTCAAAGGAATTCCTACCCTTGCTGTTTGCTATGGTGCTCAGCTCCTTGCAAAGAAAATTGAAGGAGAAGTAGCCTCTTCTGACAAGCGCGAATATGGCCGCGCTCATCTCGAAATCAAACATGATAGCCCGCTTTTCTCATCGCTAAGCAAAGGGAGTCAAGTATGGATGAGTCATGGCGACACCATTCAGCAATTGCCAAAAAATTTCCACCTGATCGGCAGTACCGAGTCCGTTGAGATCGCCGCTTTTCAGCACGATACGGAACCTATCTACGCCCTCCAGTTTCACCCTGAAGTAACGCACAGTATCGAAGGAAGCCAGATCATGGCTAACTTCCTCTATGACATCTGTAAGCTATCGCCGAGCTGGACTCCGGCAGCTTTTGTAGAAACTACCGTAGCCGAACTCAAAGCAGAACTCGACGGACATAAAGTCATTTGCGGCCTTTCAGGTGGCGTGGATTCGACCGTAGCAGCGAGTCTTATTCACCGCGCTATTGGCACTGATCTCTATTGTATTTTTGTTGACAATGGCCTTCTTCGCAAGGAGGAATTTACGCAGGTGCTCGAGCACTATAAGCAACTGGGCCTCAATGTGATAGGCGTCGATGCGAAAGAGCGATTTCTTTCTGAATTGGCAGGTGTAACCGATCCCGAGAAGAAACGCAAAATCATTGGTCGCATATTCATCGAAGTATTCCAGGAAGAAGCCAATAAACTCGATGGCGCCGAATATCTCGCACAGGGAACCATCTACCCTGATGTGATCGAAAGTGTTTCGGTTGCGGGGCCTTCTGTTACAATCAAGAGCCACCACAATGTAGGCGGCCTGCCTGAGCAGATGAACCTTAAGGTGGTAGAGCCACTAAAATATCTCTTCAAAGATGAGGTTCGTGAAGTGGGCAGAGACCTTGGTTTGGCACATTCATTTATCGGTCGCCATCCTTTCCCAGGGCCTGGTCTTGCGATTCGTATTTTGAGCGATATCACGCCTGAGAAAGTGGCTACGCTTCAGGAGGTTGATGCGATCTTCATCAATGGCCTTCGCGAGTACGATCTCTATGATGAAGTGTGGCAAGCTTTTGCGGTTTTGCTTCCTGTATCGACAGTCGGTGTGATGGGTGATGAACGGACTTATGAGAGTGTAGTTGGCCTCCGCGCTGTAACCAGCCGCGACGGCATGACGGCAGACTGGGCGCACCTTCCCTATGAGTTCCTCGCTGAAATTTCGAACCGCATCATCAATAATGTGAGAGGCGTAAATCGTGTGGTTTATGACATTTCCTCTAAGCCGCCTGCGACGATTGAATGGGAATAGTAGGCTTCGAATTGAAAGTGCATAGTGGAAAGTAGAAAGCGGAAAGGTTTCCGAGGCTAGCCGAATGGCCAGCCTTGACTGGGCCCCAGGATTTGACTTGTGTTGAAAACAAAAATACCCAGCATCATAATCACAGAGAGTATTAACCAAGTCGTGCCTTTCTCTTTTTGCTTAAAATTCTTGTCTGTTTTTTCTTTTTGCTTTCGGTAAGCCTCATTATCACCTGATTCATAAATTGCAAAAAAGAGAATAGCCAAAAGGTTAATTGGGACATTGACAAGAGGAATCATTAAAGGACCTATCCAGCTCTTTTCAATAGCCAGAAATGCAGTAACTATGACCAATAGTTCTAAGAAAAGAAGCTGCATATAAACGACATGGTGAGATTTCAGGCGCGGGTATACGGCGGATGATAACAGATGGATTGGTATTCGGCAATTTGGTACCTTTAAATAAAAAACTATGAGACGGTTATTAGGTGTTATAATATTTCTGCTAGGCACACTGGGATCACAAGCCCAAACCACACATCTACTCGATTCAACAACGCTGACATCGCGTGTGGTGAAAAGCGACCTCGATATTCCCTGGGAAATCATCTGGGGACCGGATGATCATATTTGGTGTACGGAGCGCTTTGGGCGGGTAAGTAGAATAAATCCCATTACTGGGACACAAGATATCTTGCTTGATATTTCGTCAGACGTTTACGAACGCTCAGAAGCTGGGATGCTGGGCATGGCTTTACATCCTGATTTCGTCAATAATCCGCATGTTTTTATTGCTTACACGTACTTGGCTGGCAGTGAGATCCTGGAGCGGTTGGTGCGCTATAACTATTCCAGAGGAAGCTTGACGCCTGCCGATACGCTTATTGAAGGTATTATCGGCAATGCCACTCACATTGGCTGTCGTCTTATTTTTTTGCCAGACAATACGCTCCTTATGACTACTGGTGATGCTCAAAAGCAATCACTTCCTCAAGACAGAAATTCACTTGCAGGCAAGGTTTTAAGAATGAACACGGACGGTTCTATTCCAACCAACAATCCAGACCCCACAAGTCATGTTTGGTCGTATGGGCATAGAAATGCGCAAGGCTTATGGCTGGCACCAAATGGAATCGTGTATAGCTCTGAGCACGGTCCCAGTACTGACGATGAACTCAATATCATTTCAGGGAATTGGAATTACGGCTGGCCTGATGTGCGCGGATTTTGTGACACGCCACCAGAATTGGCTTTTTGCAATTCCAATTTTACAAAAGAGCCTTTGGCTGCTTATACGCCTACTATTGCGCCTTCTGATATTATCTGGTATGACCATCCTGCAATCCCTGAGTTTCAGGACAAGCTCCTTATGACCGTATTGAAAGACAGGAGTTTGATCGCTTATACATTCAATGCCACTGGGGACTCCGTAGTAGCAGAGAATAAATATTTCAGGAATGACTTTGGGAGGCTTCGTGATGTCTGTGTTTCTCCAGCGGGTAAGGTTTATCTCGCCACCAATGGAAGCTCCTGGGCAAACACTTCTCCTTTTACGCATTCCATCATTGAGCTTAGCAATAATGCTTATATGCCAAGCAGCGTGGACGACCTTGGTGATTCAGGCTTATCTGTAAAGGTTTTCCCAAATCCTTTATCACAAAACCAAACCCTGACAATCAGCATTGATCAAGCCCAGCATTGCAATTTTGAACTGTACAATATGGCTGGTCAGCTCGTGCTGAAAAAAGCTATTTCAGAAACTGAGCATATTGATCTACAAGCAGAAGCCGGACTGTACTTTTACCGACTTGTCAATCGTGAAGGGAAACAGATTTCGGGGAAATTGGTGGTGGAGTAAGATGGCTAATCATTCTTCGTAAAATAGCCTTCATTAGAAATGGCGGCATCGCTTACGGTAATGCTTGCTGTTTTGAACCAAACCTCCGCATAGTTGCCGTCAGCGTATTGCTTTTGGACATCGCCGCCGTGTGTTTCTGCGCCTGAGCACCAGTTACGGTTTACATCCGGGGATTTTCCATTTGTTTGATTGTAGCAGCCTAGCTTAAAGAATAGCCCTTCATCAGCGTACGCATTCGGTCGCTCGACTCCGTCCTGGCCAATCGGCACAAATAAGTTTTGAGTTTGTTCAGGGATATCAGCTTTTGTGGTGTATTCTGATACAATTAAGTTTTTGGTAAATGACTTGGTTTCATGGCCGGCGCTGGAAAAGGTCAAGTTCATAATGCCGTCCTTCACTTCGATTTCATAACTGAACTCCTCCCCTATTTCAATACCATCCTCAGGCTCTGCCGGATAGGTGCTGGCATCAGTACCGACAACGGAGAAGTCATGGCCCCAAACAGCGGTGGAATAATCCCATCTTCCGGAATTGTCATCGCCTGCTGTGTTGATTTCGTAATGCCAAAAAATCGAACCTTTTGCATGGCCAGGAAACTTCTTGTAGAATATCTTAAGTGGCTCATTCTCATGCTTATCAGCGCTATGGATCTGACCCACAACCACCGAATATGAAGCCGCTACTCGCGCATCACCAGTAGCCGATACATTCATCACCTTGAGCGTCGCTGTCAATTTAGCGGGTGTTACGGGAGACCATTTTTTCGCTTGCGCTAGCTCCGTTCTTGTATTGTTCGACGTGCCATGCGTATCACCCGCATTGGGCGCTTTATACACAATCCAATCCTGCTTGCCATCATGTGTTGCATAGAAGAAGTCCTTATGCTCAAAGTTATTGGCAAAGCCAGCATTTGATCCATCCCCCAAAATCAACTTCCAGTGATCAAAGAATGGGATAACATCACTCGGATAAGCGGCTTTTACAAGCTCTGCCTTGGCAGTGTCTTCTGAAGCTGAATTATCAGACTCTTTGGCAGTTTCGGAACAACTACTGAGCATTACAAAAACACCAAGTACAAAGATTGTTGAAAGCGATGTGGCGACTCTTTTATTCATTTTATTAGGATTAGTTTTTGTTTCCCGATTCACGAAAACAATTCCCCTAATATAAAAAGCAGCTTCGATAAAGTACCGAAGCTGCTTCTTTATTTTATAATCCACTTTACTTTTCGCAAGTAATTTTCAAAAGCTCCATTCCTCTTCCATTCATTTTTGCCATGTCCTTTTTCGCACCAAAAAGCCACATAAAGAACGCATCAACTATTCCCGAATCCAGGTTGAAATCCTGGACCACCTTGGTGGAATTTCCTGAACTTGAAAACGTGTACTCAAAAGTAGGTTTCGCTACAAAAGGCTTTTGAATATCACAGCCCAGTCTGATGTACCTCAAAGGTATAATTTCTTTTATCTCTTGATGACCAAGGTCTTTTCCGTTGTTTCCTTCCCAGTGAAACTGCGCACCTATCTGTCCGTCAGTTCCTGTAACATTCGTTTTCTGGGCAGGGTCAGCTTCATAAAATGGTGACCATTGTGTGAAGTTCTTTAGAAAAAGGACCTTGTCGAATGCGGTTTGCATGTCGGCCTGAATTTTAACCGTTTTCTGAATATGGATGTGCTGCAATTTACTGGCATTATAAAAACCAACTCCCAAAAAGATGACTATTGCTGCTATGATGATTGTAATGATCATTTTCTTCATTTTTTTTAGATTTTAGTAATGGGGATTATCACAACTGGTTTCGTATGGTAGGGTGTAGGGGAGTTTTGCAAAACTCCCCTACGAGTCGTGATACCTCCTAATGGATTAGTGATTCATAGGTGTAATGCTGCGGACTTCCACAGAGCCACCCATTTTTAAAATAGGGCTGTCTTTAGCCATTTCTACGGCCTCATCTAATGAGTTTGCTTTGACAATCATATTGCCGCTTACCATTTTGCTTTCGGCAATCAGAACGCCTTCTGACACGGTCATGTCTGCAGCAATTTGCTTTCCTTGAAAGCCTAGCTGATACGTGCTATCCAGCTTTTCTTTGATGGCGAGATTGCCAATAAAACCTCCCCAGTCTTGCTGCATTTGCTGAATTTCTTCTGCTGTAGGCGTGTAACTAGGATTCGGGCTATACCTGAATATCATCATGAATTTCTGTTCTGTATTCATCTCTTTTTTCTTTTAGTGTTTAACAATACACCAAAGGTAGAGGGGCCAGAACAGAAAAAACTTTGCCTATGACAAGAAATGAATTCTAGGTGGTTTTGAGCCAGGATAACTTGCGAAAAACCAGAAGATGAAGGAAGATAATGGTTGGTGGAGCAAAGGCTGGGATAAAGCAAAATGGAAATTCGGCCAAAAACTCCACTCCTTGCACACCATTATCGATACTGATCTTGGTGAAAATAATGGCCATGGCCGAAGTGACAAGAATATCGGCAAGGCCGAACGTATTCCAGATATAGGTGAGCCTTCTGGCGTAGCTTTTTTGATTCCTGATTGCTTTGGCTACGAATATGCTTGATATAGCAGTAAGCAAATCACCAATGCCGGCAAAAAGCGCAAATGCCGTTGGTAGTAAATCAAATAGGAATAGAATAATAAATGTGCTGCCGATAAGCCTAAAGATGTGAACCTTGACCAAGTCTTCTAAGCTTAGAATAGCATTGGCTTTTTTACAGATATTGGTACTATAAATAATCGTTACAAATACTGCTAATGGAAGCGTAGTCGTCAGTACAATCTTGGGAGGCAGCATCACATCATCAAAGAACCCTATATGGCTTGCACTTGCAACTGCTATCAAATAGGGCACATAAAAGCCGAGCACTAGCCAAAAGCCATTTTTAACCTCACCTTTTCTTGCTAACCCTGCTACCATTAAAATTGGCACCAGAAATGCGATTAGAAAAAGGATCGAAAAAATGAGTGGTACCTGAGTCGAAAACATAGGCCGAAATTACGAAGTAATTTCCTTCCGAATCCTACTTAAAGATGTGTCTGTTATGCCTAAATATGTGGCGATATGCTTCAAGGGCACATTTTGGATGACGGAAGGTTTCTCCTTAATCAGATTTAGATATCGATCCTTTGCCTGATCTGCAATCACAGATATAGAGTGGTTTTTCAACTCAAAATAATTATTAACCAATCTTGTTCTGCCTACTTCCCTGAATGCTTCTATACTGAATAGCTTCATGAAATTGGTGAAACTTATTTTCCAGCATTTTCCATGTGTAACTGCCTTTATAGATTCTTTGCAAGGCTTTTTCAAAAAATAGGAATACCAGTCTATGACAATATCATGCTCCGAAAAGAACTTGGTTGTGATGTCATTCCCTTCGGTATCTATCGTATAGGAGCGCAAAGCCCCTTCTTCTAAAAAGTAATAGTAATCTGCTACTTTTCCTTTTTCAATGAGGTAGTCATTCTTCTTGAAGTCAACTTCTTCAAACTGCATACATATCAGCTCCAGTTCTTCCGGGCTGAAATTTTCAGGCTTGAATATGCTTGCTAAAAAATGAGGTTGATTCATTGTTGCATTAGAGTCTGGTTTGGTGAAATATGTTTCTATTCATTTCCAATCTTACTACCAATCCCACAGCGTGCCATCTGTCAATCGGCTTACGGGCAAGTATGATCGATTGTATGGGTACTTAGAGGCTTCATTCTGATCAAACTCAACCCCTAGTCCTGGGCTATCCTCTACGTGAAGGTAGCCTTTTTCAAAGCGCAATGGGTGACTAAACACCTTGTTCATTTTCTCTCCTCCAAAACCGACGAACTCCTGAACGCCAAAATTTGGAGCCCACATATTCAAATGAGCATGGGCTGCATGTCCAATCGGTGAAATATCTGGAGGCCCGTGTGGGGCAGTTCGAACTTTATATAACGACGCGAAATCAGCCTGTCTGCGCATCGCAGTGATGCCACCGGAATGCGTCGCGGCTGAACGAAGGAAATCAATGGATTGAGATTCTATTAAGGCCTTTGAGTCCCAGATAGAATTAAAGGTCTCACCAACTGCCAAAGGCGTAGTGGTGTGATTTCTGACTAGCTGATAATTAGCCTGGTTCTCAGCAGTTACTGCATCTTCCAAAAATAGCAGATGGTATGGCTCTAGCATTTTGCCCAATCTTGCTGCTTCAATCGGAGTCAATCGGCTATGGACATCATGGAGCAGCTCTATTTCATCCCCGTATTTTTCTCTTGCTTTTTGAAAAAGGCTTGGGATAAAGTTCAGATATATATTCGTGTCCCAGGGTTGCTCTGGAGGTAGTGGCCGACTGCTTTGAAGTTCAAAATAATCCTTCTTGTCGGTCAATACTCCATAGGTACCATCCAGGCCTGGGATTGCACATTGCAGTCGTACAGCTTTATATCCTTGGTCGATAAGCTTCCCCAGGTTGGTCAGCGTTTCTTCAATGGAGTTTCCATTTGCATGACCATATACTTTTATTTTGGAGCGGCTTTTTCCTCCCAGTAATTGATAGACAGGAAGCCCGGCAGCCTTTCCTTTCAAATCCCAAAGTGCCATATCAATTCCAGAAATAGCAGTTATCGTGATAGGGCCTCTCCTCCAGTACGCACCTTTGTATAGGTACTGCCAGGTGTCCTCAATCTGATGGGCATCCTTGCCTATCAAGCATGGTTTGATGTGTTCGGTGAGATAGGCTACTACAGCCATTTCCCTTCCGTTGAGGGTGGCATCCCCTAGCCCATAAAGACCTGTATCTGTTTCAATTTTGACTGTGACAAAATTGCGATCAGGGCAGTTTACAAAAACTTGAATATCAGTTATTTTCATCTGAGGTGA
>JBGCFB010000100.1:0-7112 GCA_045106685.1 Bacteroidia bacterium
CTGGATTTCTGGGCAGTGGGAAGGGAAAAGTAGGCTAGTGCGTAATCCAGCACATTAGCCCGTAGCCGTAGCCCGGGCTTGGCCACATTCCCTCGCACAGTCCAGAAACGAGGATGAGCATTGCTTTTGAAAATGGAAGCTGACTCGTTAAGCCTATTTTTCAAATGGATTGATCACTTCCAATCCCTCAATATCCTTGAAGTCCTTAGTGTTTCGTGTAATCAACGTTAGGTCGTGAACACAAGCTGTTGCAGCGATAATCGCATCAGGGAGTTTGATACGATGTGTTTTTCTGATTTCGGCAGCTTTGTGCTTTATTGCCTGTTCTAGTTCATACACCCACGCGTCATGGATAAAGCTCTGTAAAACAGCAAGATCTTTTTCGCTTGCATTTTTCCAACATAAAAGCTCTACTTCGGTAATAGCAGAGATGGCTGGTTGTGAATTGATCAGCGTGCTGTCAATAAACTCTTCGGCGGAAGGGGGAAGTTGTTGTTGTAGGTAGTAAATCGCCGTATTGGTATCCCATAGGTATGTTATTCCCATGCGTCACGAAGTTCATTGAGCTGTTGATCTACTTCATTAGGAGGTTGTTTGGACATCGCTCCTTTATATTTGGCCCAATCAACTGGTTGTGAATCCTCCTGCGTTTTATCCTTACGTAAGCGGATTAATTGAAGCATTTCAAGGTCTTGTAAAAGCCTCAATGCTTTATGATTGATAATATCAATAGTTATAGTCTGCATGCTCATATTACGTAGCCTGGCTGAGTTTGATATACGAATATACTCAAAAAATGCATGACTAAGAATTCCCTTTTGACCATAGAATATCACCCCACATTAACTATCTTTAGGCAAATCATTTTTTAACCCCAAACACCATTGTATCATGAAAATCACCCGTACGCTACTGCTCGCATGTATCGCCTGTTTTTTCTTTGCTGGAAATAGCTTCGCCCAGGATATTCCTGAAGGCTTTATGAATTATAAGCTTGAAGAAAAAGAAGATTATGCCAAGGCTGAACCCATGATCATCGAGCTAGCCGACTATCTCTTAAACGAACCTGTCAAGCCGGGCTCTAATCTTCGCGATCTCGCAAAAGCAAAACTCCTACAGTGGATGACTGGAACTCCTGATTATTCGTTTGATCTGCATGTCTGGGCGACAGAAATATCAAAGAAAGAGCCAGAGCTGTTAATGATTCTCATGGCTTCTATGACCAGGGTAGGCCTCAGTAATCCTGAAAAGAAAGACGACAAGGCCTTTATACAAATCGAAAGCGCTAACCTCCTTGCCACGTACATCGCGAATGCTGACCACAATGTGAAGGTCAAAGGCTATGTCAAGAAATTTATGGCAGCCCATAAGGCGGGAACTTTGGCGAAGTTTATTGGGCAGTAAGAGAGGCTTGCCTCAAAAGGTGTTGCCTACAGACGCTATTCTAATGGTAAACCCAATTCATTAAGAATTGCTTTAAGAGTATGATTAGGAAGTGTAGCTTGTTCAGACTTGTCATAAATGTCAATGAGATAAACAGTCTCGCCTTCGACATGGACATGAATAATGACCCGTGTTCGGGTTGCTCTTTGAGCGAGTCGAAGAGTTCGGTAAACTCACCTTTTAGGGACGGGAATTTTTTGGCCAGACGTTTGAGGCGTTTTGCAAATCGACTGGTTACTTCAATGCTATAGCTTATCGAGCAAAGATTGGGCAGATTGGAGCTTGAGCTTTCCAGCCTTGGTAAGCTTAACTTCCTCAACGGCTTCCTGGAGGCCATTGAGTGTTTCTGTAGAAGCTTCGACTTCTTCCAGCCAGGCATCACGCACAAAATCCATGCGCTTTAAAAGCGCAAGCAAATGCTCAACACCTGAAGGGTTATTTGCTTCTATGACGATTCGTTGCATAATTGTTTTTAAGATTTATACGCTGAGCGTTATTTTTGTTTATAAATGACTTTCTCAGCAAAGCAGGCGCCTTTTGTAAAAATAAAGTATTCTGGAGTTTAATCAAATGGAATAATAAAAAAGCCAGCCCCATGGCAAGTAGATCAACTGCGTGAGGGTGATCCTTCTTTTAAGAAAGCGAGCTGTCAATGAAATCTAAAAGAGAACAGGCTATAGCAGAAAAGGATGAGACTACAGACTTGGTACTGTACCGCACTTTGATAGCTAGTTTGATAATCTGGTTTGTGCATAGCTTGCTTTTTGGAGAGGCTACGATAGGTGGCGAGCATTATGGACTATATGTGATGCTGATTCCTACGATCGTCGGAGTCGTGGCCTATCTGATTTACAGAAGAGCCTTTTTGATTCGTAATCTGTATTCTTTAGAAAGCTTATTACAGAAATTGCTCTTTGTTGGCTTTCAGTTTTTTGTAGCCTTTGTATTTGCCTTTTTAACCTTTGGCCTAGTAGCACATATTACCTGGAACCATTGGAATAAAAGTGTGGCCTATGCTAGTCCTACTGAAATCATTTATTGCGAAATACATGAGTTTGATGACCGGAAACGGGGCTCAGATATGATTTATTTCAATTTTCAGGATCATTATGAATCGATTAGTGTCAGCTATCAAACGATCAAATCTTATCTGGATAAAGACCCGGATGACTATGTCTTAAGGCTCATCGTCCGAGAAGGAGTTTGGCAGCATTATATCATTGAGAAGATGAGTGTGGAACGAAAAAATTCCAATCAGAAGTAATCTTTTATTCCTTAAAACTGAAGTTGTCTAACGAAAACCGAAAAGCTAAAGGGTTGTCATATCGAGCCGCGAAGCTGGCGAGATATCTTGACTTTCAGTATAAAGGTCGACAAAGTCAAGATTCCTCCTCAGCTACGCGAGTCGGAATGACAGTTTTTGTAATAAAAACGGACTAAATTGTTTTCATTAAAACAACCTCACTATGTTCTCAGATGATAATTGGATACTGATATGCTTAGCAACACTTGTGCTGGCCTTGATCGGAGTTTTGATGCGGAAGAAAAGATGGCCGGCCACGCTAAATCTTGTGATTTTCTTCTGCTACTCAGGCATATTTATCACTGGTTTATTGTGCCAGTCTGAGGGCGGTTCTTCGCTGGTATGGTGGTTCTATTTGCTACTTTGCCTTGGGATTCAGGCTTTGGGCTTGAGTATCTATTTGGTGTTTTTGTATGCGAAAAAAAGGAAATGATGTTTAACTCGAGCAACAAAAAATGACCAACAAACAAATATATCAGGCAATGGGCTGGATGGGTATTACGGCTGTGCTGGCCACCTTCCTATTTGTCGCTGTTTTTGAAGGAGATGATTTTGCCTGTAAGGCTGAAAAGCGAAAGCTAAAAACAGCAATGACTGGCGTCGTAACAGCAAAGTTTCGTGATGATAAGAATCACATGTATGAGACAATAAAGCTCTCTCACAAACCAGATAGGCATACCTTCATTTCAGAGAAGTCTGGCTTTTTCCTGTTTGTACAAAAAGGTGATTCTATTTTTAAACCGAAAGGCACACTCGAGGTCCAGCTTTTTCGAGACACGATGAAGAAGGTGTTTGTGCTTTCGTATGAATGTGAGGAGGAATAGTAAGTCTCATTTTATCCCCCAAAACAACCGATTATGCTGACGAAAAAACGTAACTGGTTAACCTACACGATTGTAATTATTGCTATCGTAGGGTTCACGTACATCACATATAGTGGACTTACTGCTTACAAAACGGATTGTGAGGATAGCATGAACGGGCGTATAAAAGCGATAACGTATAATACCCAAAGAGATGCCTCTGTAAACATTGGAGGTGAATGGCATGGTCTGATGGGTTTTGGAATAAAAGAGGAAGACGGCTTCCAGATAGGCGATTCACTTCAAAAACCCCATTGTTCCAATACGCTCGTGTTGTACCGAAAAGACACTCTAAATTCTGGGATTTATAATACCAGGTATTTTTACCTTAATTCAGATTGTGGTGGTTGTCCTCGCTCTCGCGAACTTCTTTAAGAAGCTAGACTGGATTTAGGAATGTGGGGGTCGGCCAGCGCGTAATCCGGTCTTTAGCCAGCAGGCCGGGATTACCCACGTTCCCTCGCACAGTCCAGAAATCCTGGTCAGCGGTGGGGATGTTAGAAGATACCTTGTATTGATTCTATTTTTCCGTAGAGACGTTGCATTGCAACGTCTCTACCATGAATTAGGACAAATTGGGATACGCCAACAACAAGGTTTAGCCCATTTTTTCGTATTATTAAATACCGTTAGGCTTTTTGTGAAAATGATGTGAGGAGATAGCGGTAAGCTTGGAAGCTAGTTTAGGATGTGTAATGCTGAATGTGTGTAGAATTTCTGTTCAAACAGAGGGAAATACTATATACGATATCAGAGATACTATATCAGAATTTTAGGAATCCTACCTACCTAAACCCTTGCTCAATGAGACCTCCTACTCGCGTGCCTGCGCCCGAAGGCGCAGCTCCTACTACTAGGCCACCCTTTGCGGATACGGCCGATCCTGCCTTTTTTCAACCTGCCAATGCACCCGCCGGAACTGTCCAGCGCACAGAGCAGGAAACTCCCGAAACGGACCCCGACATCATCGCCGGTGAAGTCGAACAGCGCGACCGCACCGAGGTCGAGCATCTCAACTACGCCTTCTTCTATACCGGAGGCGGCTACGGCAATTCCGCGCAGGAATTTTTTGAAACGCATTATCCAGAACATACCCGCATTCGCGCGCATAGCTTCGAACAGATGTTCGATCAGTTGTACACCGATGTGCAGCGCATTATTCGAAGCGGACACCGCGTGCATATTGACGAGATCGCCATCGTCACCCACGCTAATTCGGCGGGAGGATTACAGATTCCGCTCGCTCGTGACGACGTGCGTCGCCATCGCAATTTTACGCCTTGGGACCTGTCGGCCTTGCAGGGAGAATTTCAGACCAATACCCATCAGGCATACCAACGCCGACAGCGCTTTCGCCGCCGTCGTTCTGCTGTGGTAGAATCCGCCATCGACGCGAACACTTCCGTGGTTGTGCGCGGTTGCGAGTTCGGTCAATCTCAGGATGGAATGGATGCGCTTCGCTCATTTTTTGGTGGGCAGGCGCACGTTTGGGCGCCGCGCGGATTTCAGGGATATGAAGTCGCGGGAATTGGAACGTCGCATATTCAATCTGCTGAAGAAGCCTTTGATATGCTCGTGCAGCAAGGCCTTATTCCGGTAGATATGGGATTGAATGCTGAGGAAAAACGCCAGTATTTGGCTAATGAGCTAGGTATTACGGGGCGCGTGGCTTCCGAATTCTTTATTATGGGACCTCAAGCACGCGAGAAAATGCGTGGATTTGTTCGGTCAGGTCAAGGCCTTTCCGAAAATGCCGAAGCCCTCAAAGTTCGGGGTGAAGGCGACCTGCCGAGTTCGGGCGAATATTGGGGTGATTCGATGGTGAACATTCTTGGTAGTGACCCTGACCTGGACAATCTTTCGATGGAGGAAATCGAGCGGCGCGCGCGCATTCTCAACGAGCATTATCGACCTGAATATGCGCCTATGTTACAGCGCCTGCGCGCTGCCTGGGACCGCCATCCTGATGCTCTTGATCGTGCCCTCAGCGATGATTCTGGCGATCCGCTGGCAGGACTTGCGCCTTCTGATATTTTTGGAAGCCCGAATGTCGTTGCCTCCGATGCGGCACAGTTTGAAGAGGTGCAGCCTTATGATACGTTTGAAACGGAGTTGCTTCCATTTGCACCTCCTTCCGAAACACAGCAAGGTGCTGCTTCTGAATTTGATGAAGGACTGGGGGAGATTGACCCCAATGCGCCTGCGCCTGCGCCAACGCCAGCTCCTGGCCCTTCGGGCGGAGGAGGTGCGGCGCCCACTGTCGATGATCAAGGCCGCCAAATCGCTACGGCTGAGCAGCTGCGCGCTGCGCGCGATTTTCGTAAGTCTCGTGAATTGGCAGAGCCTGAAGAACCCGATTGCAATATGCGAACAGAAAGCCCAGCCGATTACTTAGGGGCTGGGATTCACCGTTCTGACCTAGTTCAAAGCATATTAGGGACGCTCCCTGCAACGGGTTGGCAGACATCGGACTATATTTCGCTTGCTGATATTACAGTCAGTATTTTAACCTCCCCAACGGCATTTACTGCGCCAGCTGGTATTTCTGTGACGTCAGCAGGAGTGGGTTGGGGAGGAGCCGCTGCTGGCATTGCTGCCCTGGAAGTCGCTGGATTATTTGCCCCGATCGTATTCACGTTTGTGGGATTTATGGCGAGTTATAGCGAAGCGCATGAATCACAATCGGCGACAGCAGAGGTCTTTGGCGTAGAGCGAGGGCTGGAGCGTATCCTGGGAGATTCTGGTTTGCCAGGCGAATCGCGTGAAGATACGATTGCACGTTGGCGCCAGATCAATTGGGACACCAACGCTGGCAATATTCAGCATCGTGTAGCTTTTGGATATCCGCTTTCAGGTCCTGAAACGGAGGAGCATATCAACAATGGTATGAGCGCTGTATTGCGTTCAGGTCAAAGCACGCTTTCACGTACGGTTCGTATCATTCGCCGCGAGATGGCAAATTGCGGTGTGAGTGAAAACGATATCAATATCGCCGTTGAGGCGGCGATGTCAGTAATTCGCCGGACGGTCAATACGGCTGTTGCACGTTCGGTGCAGGCGATGCTGAACACGCGACAAGCGCAGATTGAAGCGCAGGAAGACTGACTTCGTAGTTCAAAATTCATAGTAGAAAGTGGAAAGTTTGAAGGGGTGGGAACTGGTCCCATTGCTCTAAAAACGACCTTTAAACTTTAAACTTTGCACGATGCACTTTGAATTTACAAACAATCAATCATCCCCTAGCTAACCAGGACTTCTATAAGTAGTAGCCTGTCGGCCGTAGGCCGCGCTACTCCTCCAGCCCTTTCAGTCCGGCATGCTCACTAAGCCGCTGATACTGCGAAATGGCTGTCTTGACCAGTAGCTCGAAGCGCTTGGTTTTATCGGTTCCGCTTTCGAGCATAACGGCATTGAGGCTTTCAAGATTGGCCAGTACATTGAGCTGGGCGATGTCTGCGTAATCGCGGATATTGCCCTTTTGGGCTTGTTCTGGATTGGCTTCG
>JBGCFB010000101.1:0-4555 GCA_045106685.1 Bacteroidia bacterium
GACTTTTATCCTTTCCCATACGGGTGCTTTCACCGCCAGCGAGGACGAGCATATGTAAAGGAGTTTGGCGTCTGAATTGTTGTCTTTCCATGATCGTTTATTGGGAAAAAGAATTAGCTTTATTGAAGGGAAATTTTTGAAGCACAAAGATGAACAAAATTATTACGTTTCTAGCCGTTGGGCTCGTGTTTTTCAGCTGTGGGAATACTCAGGAGGAGAGCCAGGCGAAGGAAGAATCTGTTATTGAATTACAGATTGAAGACTCTGTGTTTAAAAATTTTCGGACCGAGCCTTATGAAGTAGTTGAGTCTGAACCAATCATTTCTACTAAAGAGGAAGACACTACGTTATTCGCCATTCGCTTTATAGATTACAACAATGACTCAATGCGGGATACGATGGCAAGTCTAGGCTTTATCAAGGCCGATATGAGCATGTTTGTAGGCTTTGATTATCCTGCATTTGAATTCAGGAATGTCCATGATTCCTTGATTATGCTGACAAAAGATTCTATTTCAATTCAGATTGCTTCCGGCCACTTTGATCAAACAGCCTACCAACTTGATCCTCCCCACTCGCCCTATATCAAAACAGTAAATGGTAAGCTTTTTTGGGGAACAGATGGGCTTATTCCAACCAGAAGGATTTCGAAAATTTCCTTACAAGTAGGAAACCGCCATTATGCAATTTCTGACTCAGTGTACAGTGACCTTTTCCAACCAAGCCTTTTTAAAAGATATACTAACGCAGTGCTTACTGATCGAAACGAACTCATCATCTGGATGAATAACAGTGACGGCGCAGGAAGCTATCGTGTTATCTGGATATTTGATACAAAAGGGGAGGTGCTAGATCGAATTGTGGGGTATGGGTTTCCTTAGTATCCCCAACAAAACCGGCAATAAAAACAAGTCCGCAAAAACCGCTGAAAGCAGCGTCAGGCTAATGCTCATGCCGGTAATGCGTGTAGACTCGAAACTGGAAAACATCAATACGCCAAAGCCGGCAATCAGTACGAAGGAAGTTAGGCCGATGGCTTTTCCGGTGGTGTGGAGGGTTCTGCTTATGGCTTCTTTTTGAGAAGTCGTTTTGCGTGATTCTGTGCGGAGTCTGCTCAAAAAGTGGATGGTGTCATCGACGGCGATGCCGAAGCCGATAGTAAAAATAATCGCGGTTGACATATTGAGGCTAATACCCAAAATGCCTAATAGGCCGGCGGTAATGAAAAGTGGTAAGGTGTTGACTATCAGGCTGATAGTTCCCGTGATGACTGATTTGAATAAAACCGCAATAATGACCCCAATCAGTAACATCGCGCCGGCAAGTCCCCAAAGCAGATGCTTACAAATGAGCCGATTGCTGCTGTCCACCAGGGCCGAACGTCCAGTGATATGCGTTTCGATATTGGGGAATGTTTGTTCCAAAAAGGCCTTGAGCTTTTTATCTTTTTTATGAATCGCGTTACTCCCGATATCGGCAATTTGCGCGCGAACCAAGGCCGATCTGCCATCTTCACGAATAAGGCTCTGAAGGTCCAGATTTGCTTTTTCTGCATTGAGAAATGCCAGGCAAGCCTGATAGGCTTCCTGTGTTTCAGGCAGACGAAAATACTTCGCTCGACCGCTATTGATCGTGCGATTAATGCGTTTGAATTGAGTCAAGATACTATAGTGCGTATTGATGCCATATTCATCGAGTAGGTAGCGCTCCAGTTTGTCTAGTTTTTGGAGATTTTGGTACTGAAAAAAAGCCGAATCCTGACCGGGCTTTTTTAACAAAATCTCTACCGTCCTGATCCCTCCAAAGTGCGAGTCAAAGAATCGAAGACTGCTGCTATATGCATCTTCGCCAGCGATTTCATCATAGAGCTTTGAGTCAATTTTTAGCTTCGAAACGCCCCAACTACTGATGCCAATGGCAATGAAAGCAGCAAGTATTACCAGATACCGATTGGGCTGAAAATGCCAAGAAGCTTTATCTTTTTTGACCGAAACAAAACGTTCTGGAAGTATTCGAATACACACAGGAAGAACAAATCGTGCCAGCGCATACGCCCACATGACGCCAATTGCAGTGCCAATTCCGAATTGAATAATCGGTTCTATATCGGCCAGCATAAGGCTCGCAAATCCGATGGCAGTCGTGACGGAAGTAAGCAAAATCGCCTGCCCAATATCCTGAAAGGTAAGCTTCAGCGCAGCATCCACATCGAGACCTTCGCGACGCGCGCTGCGGTATCGACTGAGAATATGGATTACATCACTCAAGGCTACGATTCCCACCACGGTCGGAATGAGTATCGTCATCGTATTGAGGCTGAAGCCAAGCAATGCAATACTTCCCATCGTCCAAAGGACGCTTATCAGTACAACCAGCAAGCTTAGAACGAGTCCCCAAAAGGAACGAAAAGCAATCGTCAAGGTGAGGATAATGAGCAAAAGGGCGATGATACTTAGGGTTTTAAAGTCCTCTTTTAAGGCTTTTTGATACACCTGGTCTGTTTGAATGTGGCCGTTTAGATGATATGTATAAAAACGATGGTCATTGGTGAGTTGATGGATTACGTCGAGTAATGCAACTTCATCGGAAGAGCTTAGATTCTTTTTAAGTTCGAGATAGATGCAGGTGGAGAGCGAGTTTTTATCCAAAAATTTTTCCCTGACATCTGGATAGCTGAAGAAAAAACTGGAATCCTGACTGTATCGTTCTGGCTTTTGAGGATGAAAAAAATGCCGATTGGGATTTTTGATAAAAGGAATAAGCCGCTGGTATTGAAGCGTTGTAAGCGAGGAGGCTTTTACAACTTGCGGAAGCTCATCAAGGGCTGTCGTCAGTGCCTCTAAATATCGAAGTTTTTTGCCCTGAAAGATACTCGCGTAATCGTAGTTTTTGATTTCTATGCCAATGGCCTGATAGGCTTTTTGGCTTTCAAAATGAGCAACTTCTTCCTCATAAATTCGCAGTGATTCGCTATGTTTTGGAAACAAGCCTTCGACCTCGAAGCGATACTCCATGTGCTGAATTTGCCAGAAGCTTAGAAGGCTTATGACACCGACAACCAGCAGGAGTACGGAGCGAGGGAATTGCTGCATTAAATCTGATAAATCTGGATTACGCCTTTTAAAGCGCCATTTTCAGCGACGAGCAAGGAGGTGATTTTGTGATCATTCATCAAGCCTTCTGCTTCCAGAAGAGAAGTTTCGCCACTCACTACTTTGGGCTGAGGCGTCATGATGGCTTTGGCGTTTTGTTCAAAAAAAGAGGCCTTTCCCGTATGTAATGCTCGCCTCAAATCGCCGTCTGTGATCACTCCTGCGATGATATCCCGATCAAGCACGATCGCAAGGCCCAGTTTGCCGCGTGTGATAACATCAATAATAGTCTCGCCGTTAGCTTCTGCATGCAGAATGGGCAGGTTGTCGGCGATCATATAATCGCGCACCTTGCCGAGCAGGCGTTTGCCCAGGTTACCACCAGGGTGGAACTGAGCGAAATCTTCTCGTTTGAAATTTCGTGCTTCCATCAAGGCTACGGCAAGGGCGTCGCCCATCACAAGGGCATTGGTGGTGGAGGCGGTCGGCGCAAGTTGAAGCGGGCATGCTTCCTTGTCTACGCTCGCGTTAAGCACATAGTCGGCATGCTTGGCGAGCGTTGAGTGTATGTTCCCCAAGATTGCGATGTGCGGAAGGCGCATGTTTTGGATAAAAGGAATAAGCCTAAGCAGTTCGCTCGTTTCGCCTGAATTAGAAATGCTGATAATGACATCTTCTTTTCTAATCATTCCAAGATCACCGTGAAAGGCATCGGTAGGATGAAGAAAAAAACTCGATACACCAGTGCTTGCGAGCGTCGCGGATATTTTCTTTCCTATAAGTCCTGACTTGCCTATTCCTGCAACGACTACGCGGCCTTCGCTTTGCAAAATAGCTTCACAGGCTTTCTCAAAATCCGCGTCCAAAAAGTCCGCCATTTTGCTGATTTCGCGCGCCTCAAGGGCAAAGGTTTCGCGGGCTATGTCGATAAGCGATTTCATAGAAATTTGAGGTCGGTAGTTAGGTTTATTATGCCATTGTTCAAAATGAGAGGGGATTACAATTAGTTATGTTCGACTAAAAAATAACGATTTAGTAATGGAAACTCTGAAGGCTTCGGAGAAGCCACATCTTGGTAGCCTTATTGTTGCCTTTAAAATCGCTTCGGAGAAGCGACATCTCCTTAGTCAGCAATCCATTCGAACAAATAATTCTCCTGAAATGGGATTTCTAAGTTCTTTAACATGCTAATATATTCTTCACGAAAAGACGTTTTTTGATGATGTGCCGGTTGGTTGCGAATATATTTAACGACTCTGTCAATCTGGGATTTACTGTAAGAAAAAGCACCATATCCGTTTTGCCATTGAAACTTATGATTTGAAGTTGTCTAACGAATGTTAAAGAAGGCCGTTCCCTGAGCGTAGCCGAAGGGAACAGTGCCAAAGGCACTATTTTGGTGGCTTCGGCTACGCTCAGCCACCGTTTTCGACTTTAGTTTGTCCTGAGCCTGCCGAAGAAAG
>JBGCFB010000102.1:0-8762 GCA_045106685.1 Bacteroidia bacterium
CTTTTTAAGAAAGGAATTCTTTTCAGAATAGCCCAAATTTATCCTTTTTGCTTGCTCGGATTCATCCTACATTTATTCTGTGGTTAATTTCACCGTAGTATCAGGTGGTTGAATGAGATCGCAAATTGTATAAGACTAAAATTATTATCCTATGAAAAATCCCAAACTACTTCATGTATGTATGCTGGTTTTGATTGTTGCAGGAGCAGGCAACTTTGCAAAAGGGCAGCTGGCTGTTCGTAACAACATTCCGGTTATAATCAATACCGACACACTCAAAAACGCCTGGGGAGGTGGAGTGAATGACCCTGTATGGGGACAAATTGAATTAAACGGTGACGGACTTCCCGACCTGGTGATGTTCGATAGCTGGGACAATTCCTTTCTGCCATTCATTAATCAAGGGAGCTCTAAGCCAGTTTATCAATTTTCTCCCGAACACTATCAAGCATTCAAAAACTGCAAATGCGAGTACTGGGCACGATTTGCTGACTATGATCACGATGGTGACCTTGATCTATTTTGCAGTAATAATTCCAATGTAAGCCTATACTCAAATGATCCGGTAGACGGCAGGGCGGTATTCAATGTAGTAGAAGCAAGCCTGGAAGCCGAGTACTTTCGCCCACCCAATTTGAATCTCTTTTCATCAAAAGTGTTTTTGCCAGATGTGAAGGATATTGATGGGGATGGTGACCTGGATTTCTTTACATGGCCTGCTTTTTTACGCAACTCTCCAGAACTCTACCTCAATGTAGGTGTCGATAGTTTCAATAATCCGGATACGATGGCATTGAAGTTTATCACAGACTGCTGGGGGCATTTTTCTGAAAATGCTGGCGACGGTTCAATCGCAATTCACGATACGATTAATTGCCCGCTTGGAAACTTCAGCCCTAAAGATAATGGCTGTCTCGATAAGACAGGGAAAGCACTAGATCCGGGAGAGCCTAATACAGGTCGTGAAAAGCATATTGGTGGTACTAACCTTCTGATTGATATGGATGGTGATGAAAAATTCGATCTCCTTCTGGGCGATATCGGGGTGCCAACCATCACCTATCTTCATAACTGCGGAACCGAAGACTATGCCTATATCGATACTGCTTATATCGACTTCCCAGCATACGATCAGCCTATTGAGCTATTTTCTAATCCTGGCCTCACGTATATGGATTTCAATAACGATGGTATTTCAGATTTGCTTATTGGTACATACGAAGGTGGGGATGAATTTTCAGAAAACAAGAATCCTGTCATGTGGTATGAAAATATCGGCGCAGAGACAGCTCCTGTATTTCAGTATCGTCAGCGTGGCCAGCTTACCAATCAAATGGAAGACCTCGGTCGCTATGCTAAGCCATGCCTCATGGACGTGAATGCTGACGGCCTACTCGATATGATTGTAGGTACAGCTGGCGTTTATGATCGCACTGATTCTAGCTTTTCATATTCACTTCAGTTGTATGAAAATGTAGGTTCAACAGATCGTGCGATCTTCAAGCTTATCGATACCGACTTTTTGAATACAGCAGCGAATCCATTCCTGTTCCCTTCACCTACAGCAGGTGATGTAGATAAGGACGGCGACCTTGATATCTTGATCGGTCAGCAAAATGGTGAGATCGCGTTTTATGAAAATACTGCAGGAATGGGCCAGCCGGCTACGTTTACTTTACAAGCACGTGCCTATAAAGGCCTGGATGCTGGTGTGAATGCATCTCCATTACTCTATGACTTCGACGGAGATCAGGATATGGACTTATTGGTAGGAAATAGTCTGGGTGAAATCGTCTATTATAGAAATGTCTCACAGACCAATGCTCCTGACTACTTTTTGGTGACTACACGTTGGGGATACTTTGGTATCCAAGACCGTTTTGGCAGACAGAACAATGGCGAGAATGCTGTGCCGATTATCATGAATGTAGACAGTGATCCAGAGCCAGAGTTGGTTGTGGGAAGCCAGGGTGGTAATGTTCAGATTTATGAAGGCGTAAACAATGCGCTACTCGATACATTGAGATATTCAGGAGACCTACTCAGTGGTTTTGATTTCGGCAATTTTTCTGCTCCTGTCGCCGCTGTACTGGACTCCACGGGCGATATGTCCTTTATCGTGGGAGTAGGGCGTGGAGGGCTTATGCTCGCCAATACGCTTCCGTATGATGAGATCGAAATTGACCGGGTAAATTCAGTAGAAGAAGATGGCGTATTGCCAGCTTGGGAAGTGAGTGTGTTTCCTAATCCGACCGACGGAGCTGTTACCATTTCCCGTACGGGTAAGCCTGGTAGCCTTCAGGCTCGTGTGCTTGACGCTACTGGCCGTACCGTTATGAATCTCGGAGCACTTCAGATGGGCAATCGTCGTATATCGCTTGCCGATGTGGCCCCTGGTGTGTACTTCTTACAGGTGCAAAATGAAATTACTACAAAGACATATAGAGTTGTGCGAAAGTAGCTTCCAGTACCTTTGGCAAGGTTGCGAAGGCTTTACCATTTAGCCGGAGGCTATATCAAAAGCGAGTAACACATGTTACTCGCTTTTTTTTGTAGTTCAACGTCCATAGTTTCAAGTTCAAAGTTGAAAAGTAAGCTCACTATATTCCCAAGCTTTTAACTTTTCATTTTCTACTATGCATTTTTAACTAAATATGGTATCAAACCATCGTATCCTCAGGAGGATTTTGCTTCATAATGGCCGCAACGATCAGCCCAAATAGCGTCATGAAAAATACGCCGCCCAAAGGACTGGTCCATAAGTACTGAATAGCCATCCCTGATACAGTTGTTCTTTCTTCTATGTCTTGAATCATTGCGTCTTCATCTTGTCCCAAGCCCCACTTTTCATTTACCTCAAGTGCTGATTCAATTTGAACCTTCTTGATATCCTCCACGACACCAGGATTTATGATTCCGATATAAAATGCTAACAATGCGCCACCAACGAGGCCGCCTATTAGGCCAATAAGTGCCGCCATTCCAACTCCTCGGCCATACTTCATAAATCCATTGTTGGAAGCCTTATATTCCTTATAAGCCAGAACCAGGATGCCAATATTTACCAGAAGTGCGATGCCCATGGTTACAGTCCATTCGCTCATCATGTCTAGCATGATAACAAGTGCAGTCGTTGCAAATGTTGCAATACCCAATATCATGGCCCATTTGAGCCAGGTTTTGTTAAAGATTTGTTTTTCGTTCATATGTAGTGGTTGTTTAGTGTGAAAAAGTAGTTGTGAAATGTATCATATCATCATGGTGCCTTTTAGAGAATCTTGTTTCATAATAGCAGAGACCACAAGACCAAGAAGCGCCATCGAAATCAAACCAGTTACAGGACTTGACCACAGATATTCTTTAACCGTTCCAGACACCGTGGTGCCTGATTCAACGTTTTCTATGATTGTATCTTCATCCCAGTCCAAAATCCCCTTTTCTTTTTGATTTACAAAAAACTCAACCTGGCCTTTCCTGATGTCCTCGATAATACCTGGGTGTATAATGCCAATATAAAAAGCCAATAAGGCTCCTGCGATGAGGCCACCTACCAGGCCGATAAGTGCCGACATGCCTACACCATGGCCGTATTTCATCTTGCCACCGTTAGAAGCTTTGAATTCCCTAAAAGCTAATATTAAAATTCCAATACTGACCAATATCGAAATGCCAAAGCTTGTCACATAATCCATGCCTATGCCAAGCATAATGATCAATATCGTCGTTGCGAATGTTGCTACTCCTGATATCACTGCCCACTTGAGCCATGTTTTGTGAAAGCGCTGGTTTTCGTTCATAAATTGAGTTTTTTTGTGTGATGTTAAAAAACACCCTTATATATTTTGTCGCTGGGATGCTGGTAATATTACTGTTTTCGGCCTGCGCCGAGACCATTCCCGGCTGCACCGATCCTTCTTCACCGAACTACGACCCACTCGCCACACGCGATGATGGTTCCTGTGCATTCAATGTTCCAGACACTTACACCTTCCTTCGCAGTGAAAGTAGCAGTGTCGAATATAGCCTCAGCACTTCACGGCAGCTTCGCCTCGCTAGCTTTGCCCAACTTCTGAGTCAGCTGGGAGAAAGTGGAGCCAGCTTCACCGATCCTTTTGCCCTTATCTATGGCAATCCTGACACATTGATGCTGGAGCTACTTGTACAAAATGGTGAAGCCGTTGAGCCGGACAGCCTGGGAAACTCAGGAAGTAGCGATATCTTATCAGCGCTATTGCGACCGGTTGCCGGTTTACCTGATCCGCTAGTCATGTTTTCAGAAGCCTCTGCCTACATCGAAAATCAGGTCCTTGCTGGAAAACTTGGTACGCCAGAAGTATACACCAGTGCAGGAGGAGTAGATTTTGCTCACCTACTGCCAGCCATGCTTCAAGGGCATGTATTGCTCCAGCCCGCATTCGATTCGCTTTTACCAGCAGTGGATACCCTCAATAATATCAACATCAGCAGCAATGCTACCATCGCCGAAGGCGCCTGGGACCTCGCCTTTGGAGCATATGGTTTACCACCTGAAGGCGCGAGCTGGTACGACGGAGGCCTGCCATATAATGATGTGAATAGTAACGATACAATCGCTTTGGCAACAGAATACATCTTTGCATATGCTCGCGCTGCGCTTGATCGCGACGAAGTGGTTTCCGCAGCACAATTTCATGCATCTACCTACCGCGCATTTCGAGAGGGTAGGGCGGCACTGGCCTTTGGGCCAGAGCGCCTGGCTGAAGCGCAAATGGCACGCATGACCATCCTGTCCAATTGGGAACGGATTGTAGCCGCTACGGCTATTCATCACCTCAACACTTCCATTGCTAATTTGGAAGGAACTACGCCAGATCTTGTTGGCTACAGAGCAGACTGGAGTGCAGCATACGGCCACATATACAGCCTGGGAGTTTTGCAAACCGGCAGCATGGGAAACAACACAGCATCAAATCTGTTAGAGGAACTTGGATCGCGTCCCGACTTTGGTGCCGCGTATATCGAAAACCTCAAGTCGATACGTGAAGCGATTTCCCAACAGTATGCCTTTCCCGATAGTTGGTATTTGCTTTGGTAGAAAAAGAAAGGTGATTGTTAGTAATATTGCGCGGTACCTCTACACACATACCCTAGAGCCAACCGCTAAAAGCCAACAGCCAAGAGCTAAGTAACATGAAAATCATTATCGCAGGAGCAGGAGAAGTTGGATATCATTTAGCCAAAATCCTTGCTGATGAAGAGCATGATATCGTACTGATTGACAAACGGGAAGACGCGCTTGCCCATGCTTCTTCACATATCGATGTAAGCACATTGAGGGGGAACGTGATTTCAGTAAAAATGCTTGAAGATGCTGGCGTCAATGGAGCGGATTTGTTGATCGCGGCGACATCCGAAGAGGAAGTGAATATTACAACGGCGATAATCGGAAAGTCACTTGGTGCCAAGCGCACGATTGCGCGCATCTCCAATCCTGAATTTCAGGACCAAAAGGATAAGATAGACCTCAGTACGCTGGGTATCGATGCCATGGTTTTTCCAGAGGATTTGGCAGCAAAGGAGATTTTTCGTTTGATAAAAAGGTCTAACCTAACCGATTCCTTCGATTATGGCGGAGGCCGATTGACTCTGACAGGTATTATTCTCAATGAATATGCTCCACTAACGGGAAAGACAGTGAGTGAAGGAGCTACGATTATTCCTGGGCTGAAGTACACCGTCGTGGCCTTATTGCGCAAGGGTGAAACGATCATTCCACGCGGCGATACCATCTTCATGCCGGAAGATCACCTCTTCTTTATTTCGCATCCTGAGCGTCTGGAAGATATTCGGAAGCTGGCTGGTAAGGAAAAAATAGCGATTAAGAATATCATGATTTTGGGCGGAAGCCTGATCGGTCGCATCACAGCCGGTTTACTCGAATCCAAGTATCAGGTTAAGCTTATCGATAGCGATAAAGAGAAGTGCTTTGACCTTGCTGATGAGCTATCTGAGACGATGGTTCTACATGGCGATGGCTCTGATGTAGAGATGCTTGAAGAAGAAGGGATTGGTGAAATGGACGCCTTTATCGCTGTAACGGGTAATTCTGAAACAAATATTATTGCCAGTCTCGTCGCGAAAAACCGCGGCGTAGAGCGCACCATCGCGCTGGTTGAAAACATCGATTATATCACGCTTTCCCAAAATATCGGAATCGATACTTTTATCAATAAGAAGCTGATCACGGTCAATAATATTTTTCGCTTTGTGCGAGAAGGCAAGGTCGCAGCGCTCACCAGTCTCCACGGCGTGGAATCAGAGGTGCTGGAGTTTATCGTTCAGCCTAAATCCAAAGTGACCAAAACAGCGATCAAAGACCTTAAAGGATTTCCTCGTGGCGCTGTGATAGGCGGGATCATCCGCAAAGGCAAAAGCTTTATCGCAGAAGGTGATACAGTCATCAAAGAAGACGACCATGTCGTAGTCTTTTCGCTACCGAGCTGCATTCACACGATTGAGGAGTTTTTTAAGTAATTACACATTTTCAAACCTCTGCGTCCTAAACCTAAACCTAAAACAAAAGAAATGGACTATCCACACCCCGTGAATAGCCCGCTTACATCCAAGTTAACTAGTTTTTCTAATTCCCCGCTACCTGCTGGATCGCATTTAGCCAATCCTCAACATGGTAGGTCCGCTTGATTCTGCCGCCTTCCAGTTCATGTATATCGATGCTCATGAATGTGAAGCTGTTCCCACCGGGAATAGGAGTGCCCATGAAGTTGTCTCCAGCCGGAGTTCCAGTAGCTTCACCTCGCACGATAATCTCATTTTCAGGTGTGACATACACTTCCTTAATCTCCCAGTTGAGGTCAGGAACCATCTGTGCCAAAGGACCGCTCACAAAGCCAAGCGTCTCGTCCATATTGCGTGAACCAGTATTGCTGTAGTATGACTGCCAGTCTGCATGATAGCTAGGTTTTACCGCTTCAGCGGTGCTATTTCCACCCAGAAAATCATAAAATGGCTTTACGAGTTTGATCGCATCTTGCTTACTTATTGTTGGATTAGACATGGTCTTATGGTTTTCGTGTGATTGCTTTTCCTGGCAACTTGTAAGGGCAAGAAAAACGAATGTGAATAATGTGAAAAGGGTTGCTGTTTTCATGGTTATTTAGTTGAGGCTAATGGTAAATGAAGAGCCAGGATTAAAGTCAAACCCTTCGGTGATCTCTATCAGAATCTCAGAGTCTGATACTATCGTGAGGGAAACAGAAGCATTGTCAGACGTGGCCGACGTGATATTGTGTGTGTCCGCGAACTTGAAATAGTAGCGATCAAAGGTGTTAGCCTCGATGGTTCTGAAAAAAGCAGAATAGATCGGGTGATCAGCTGGCGCAACCAGATTATATGTGATCTGATTCTCCGATACGTTGATGTCGTAAAGTCCTTCGAGATAATCATCGAATTCGATTCCATCGCTCACGGTTTTTGTGATTATAAATGTGCCGGCAGGCACGCCGAGAATCGTCTCAATAGGAAGTTCTGCTCCGCCGGTTCCGCCCATCGTCGGGTCAGCAGCAGTCTGAAGCGTATTGGAAATGGTAATCTCCGAATCAATCAGAATCGGAATAGGCTCCTTGTCGCAAGATGTAAATAGAAATGCAAGCGCAAAAAGGCCGATAAGTAGCGAAAAATAGGTTTTCATGTTACTGAGTTTTTATGTTGTAGATGACTCGAAAAACAGCCGCATCCGCAGCTTCCGTTTCGATAACACAAAATTCAGCAAGCCCTATCCTGCTTTCATTATCATTTTAAATGAAGAATTGTCAATTTGAGTTTTTTACCTCAAAACAAACCTAATTGCTGCCGTTTTCTGGTTTTTATAAAAAAGCCGACAAAAGAATACTCCACTTCCCAAATCGCTTTTGGCCAGCGTGACCGACTGGCGAGCAATATTATTCAGTTCCATAACCTGCTGAGGAGTAAAATTAAAAGAGGGGCTGACAAAAGGCCTGATTTCGTATCGCTATTCCCTTTTTTCTACATAATGGAAATACTAGATACTACATACGAAATACGACATCAGATTTTTAAGGAGAATATCCTGTATTTAATCTCGCTTACCCTACTTTTACGGAAATACTAGCTATCTTTGCAGCGCAAAAAATAACGCTATGGCCGCCCCCAAAAAAAGAGCAGCAATCCTGCATATAGAAGGAGTTCCCAATCCTAACGCGATGAAGTTCGTGCTTGAAAACGGAGTTCTTACCGACACTCCTTATGAGTTCGCTTCACTCGCCGATACGATGAACTCACCTTTGGCACAAAAGCTTATGATGTTTCGCTACATCGAGCGCGTGATGCTGAATCGCAATTATGTGACTGTTCTCAAGACCGCTAAAAATAGCCCTGAATGGCAGGAGATCATGACTGATATCAAAAGCATGATCCAAACGCACCTGGAACAGGATGAGGCGATCTTGCTGATGGGCGTAAAAGAAAATGAGCACACCAAGTCTGATGACCCGGTAGCAGAGCTTGTTATCGACCTGCTGAATAAAGTCGTTCGACCAGCGGCTCAGGAAGATGGCGGTGATATCTTATTTGATAGCTATGATAATGGTGTTCTAACGATTCGCATGCATGGCGCCTGCCATGAGTGTCCGTATATCATGCAGACGATCAAGGGAGGCGTAGAGCCAGCAGTGCGCTCGGTCGTTCCTGAGGTCAAAGAGGTGCGTCCTAGGTTGGTGTAGTAGAGACGCAAGATCTTGCGTCTC
>JBGCFB010000103.1:0-3736 GCA_045106685.1 Bacteroidia bacterium
TCTGCAATCGTCAATCTGCAATTTTGACCTCCATTTGGCACTTGTGTTAGATGGAGGTCTTTTTTGTATTGGAGATAAAAGGACTTTAATACTCAATGTCTTAGTCGAGCATCGACTTCATTTTAGCAATTTCATTTCGGATTTTTTCCGCGTACTCTTTCAAATGGTGAATTCGTTTATTTACTACTTGAAGCTGAGCTTTACTTTCTTCAAAAGAAGGACTGCCAGGAGAAGCTTCCTCCATTTTCTTTTTCCAAGATTGCTGGTAAGTTTCCTCATACCTTATTGATTCCAAGTGCTCCTGTAACGCTAACTGTTTCATTTCCAAGAACTCAGATATTGATTGAGGATCTGATGTATGCTGAATCACTACTCCAACAGCAAATAGTAACCAGATCCAGAATACGATTTCTATGGAAAGAAACTGGGCGAGTAATAAAGCCCCTGCTCCTCCAAAGAAGAACAAATGGGCAATAAGCTTAGGCCAGGAAATGTGAGAAGGCATAGTGATAGTCTTAATGGGATAAGTATGTCAATTTAGCACTAAATATTCATTCGGTGTGGGCGAGTTTTTATTTATAAAAAAGCATTACCACGATTTATTTATAGGCGCCCAAAATCTCTGTCAGCGCATTACCATCCGGCTTAAAGCGCTGACAGAGATGAGGCGTAAAAACTCCACTAAAACAAACTTTCATATTTTTCTGAAAAATATGAAAACAAGTAATGGATTGAGCCGTTAAAAGACCCAATCCTCAATATCATGCATATACGCATTCCCGAAACCAAGCTTCCTCGCGTCGTCATTATCGGCGGAGGATTCGGTGGCATTACCTTGGGACGCGCTTTGAAAAAAGCTCCCGTTCAGGTGGTCATGTTTGACAAAAACAACTACCACACTTTCCAACCTCTTCTTTATCAAGTAGCAACAGGAGGCCTTGAGCCTGACAGCATCGCGTTTCCGCTTCGGAAGTTATTCGACAAGCAGTCCAATTTCTTTTTCCGCATGGCTGAAGTGGAGCATATTGATAGCGAAGCGAACACAGTTCACACTACCCTTGGCCCTATTCACTATGACTATTTGGTCATGGCTACCGGAAGTAAGACGAATTTCTTTGGGATGGAAGGCCTTGAGCGCTACGCGATAGGCTTAAAGTCAACCACCGAAGCGCTTGACTTGCGAAGCTTGATTTTACAAAATTTTGAACAAGCGAATAACGAAGCTGATCCCGAAACGCGCGCGCGCTTGTTGAACTTTGTCGTGGTAGGTGGTGGCCCCACAGGCGTCGAAACCGCCGGAGCCCTTGCCGAAATTCGCCGCCATATCCTTCCTCGCGATTATCCCGAAATGGATAATACCGCCATGAATATCAACTTAGTTGAAGCGGGAAGCCGCCTGTTGGCAGGTATGTCTGAAGCATCTTCCAGCGATGCTCAGGAAGCCTTGGAAAAGTTGGGTGTCAATATTCACTTGAATACACTTGTCACCGATTATGATGGCACGACCGTCAAGACCAAAGCAGATAACTTGCAGTTCGCAGCCGATACCGTCGTGTGGTCAGCAGGTGTGAAAGGAGCGATTTTGCCAGGCTTGAGCGAATCAAGCATGGAACGCGGGCGCCTCAAAGTCGACGCCTATTGCCGCGTGGAAGGCTATGACAATGTCTACGCTGTGGGCGATGTCGCCTTGATGAAGACTGAGGAGCCCTGGCCTGATGGCCACCCTCAAGTGGCCCAAGTCGCTATTCAGATGGGCGAGATGTTTGCTAAAAACTTGCAGCATATGCTCGATGGAGAAGAAGTAAGCCCGTTCAGTTACTGGGACAAAGGCAGTATGGCTACGATCGGGCGAAATAAGGCGGTGGTCGATATAACTGAGACCAAGCACCTTAAAGGCTTTATCGCCTGGCTTGCCTGGATGTTTGTGCACTTATTTTACTTAATTGGCTTTCGAAATAAAGTCATCGTGTTCGCCAACTGGGTGTGGAGTTATTTCACCTATGATAAAGGGACACGGTTGATTATCAGGCCTTTTGACAAACAACGCGCACCTCAATAATCATATGAAAATATACGCTGCCGTTCTGGTTGCTCTTTTCGGCTTATTTGCATGGTTCCAATTTAATGATCCTGACCCATTGATATGGGTCAGTTTTTATGGAATGCTGGCATTGCTTGCGGGGCTCAAACTCGCAGAGAGGCTCAAGAACGTTTACCGCTGGTTTGCGATGGGCGTATGCACGGTATTGCTCGTCCAGACCTTTCCTGGTCTTTGGGACTATTTCACCAATCAGGAAGGCTATACCATTACTGAAGTCATGTCCAACGATAAACCCTGGATTGAGCTAAGTCGCGAATTTGGAGGAGCCTTGATTGGACTATTGGCAATTTTGTTTTTGAAAAAAGACAAAGCCTGATTTAAATGTTTTGGGTTGGGAGTTTGGTGTTTTGAGTTGCTGAAATTGTCTAACGAAAAAGTATTGTATCTAAAAACAGCAAAAAAATGCTGTTCGTCCTAACCCTTCGGCAGGCTCTGGATAAACTAAAGCCGAAAACGGTGGCTTCGGCTCCGCTCAGCCACCGTCAATTTCGGCTCCGCTCAGGGAACGGTTGGTTTGTTTCCTAAGTAGTGCTTTTTGCTGGCCTTGTAATAACATTCGTTAGACAACTCCACTGAGAGAAGTGCTACTTTAATTCAAAAGGAGAGGCTTTTATTTTTAGAATCCTAAAAAATTGCCCCTAACTCAAAACACTTAACCCTAAACTCACAACTCCTAACGGACCTAGCCAAATACTCCTATATTTACATCATGAAATTTCATCGCGAAGGTAACACCATCATTCCGGTATCGATCATTCTGATCACCAGCTTACTGATTGTAGCTATGTACATGCTCCCTACCTGGGTTTTTGCATTGCTTGCTGTGGCTGGGCTTATATTCTTTGGTTTGATTCTAAATTTCTTTAGAAACCCGGAGGTCATCCCTTATGTAGATGGCAAGTCTATCGTTTCGCCTTGCGATGGTAAAGTGGTCGTGATCGAAGATGTTCAGGATGACGTTTATTTCAACGGACCCGTCAAGCAAATCAGCATCTTTATGTCGCCACTGAATGTGCACGTAAATCGTACGCCGATTGCGGGAAAGGTTGAGTTTTTTAAATATTTCAAAGGAAAATTTCTCGTTGCTTTTTCTCCCAAATCCTCTGAAGTAAACGAACGCACCTACGCTGTCGTGAGCAATGAGCACATGACGGTAGCCTTTAAGCAAATTGCCGGATATGTCGCTCGTCGTATCAAGTGGTATATAAAAGAAGGTGACTCCGTAGGCCAGGGCGAGGAGTATGGCTTTATCAAATTCGGATCTCGGATCGACCTACTCGTTCCGACTTCAGTAAATGTGAAGGTAAACCTTGAAGAAAAGGTAAAAGCTGGCACTACGGTTATTGCGACTGTTGACTAGGGTTGGCTAGGACTCGCGAGGATCAAGTATCAAAGAAAAACACATCGTATCGATGCAGTTTCACACTCGCTACTTGATCCTTGATACTGGCTACTCTCGCGTGGTTTTCAATAAAAGGTAAAATAACCTGAAACAAAAAAGGCCTGAACCGCATGGTTCAGGCCTTTTTTATTGTAAGGACTTTTTTTAGAAGTCACTAGAGAATGGATAGTCACCTATATATACATCCTCGTACATTTCTTTTTCAGCATTTGGGAAAGGAGCGGTTTCTGCAT
>JBGCFB010000104.1:0-17986 GCA_045106685.1 Bacteroidia bacterium
GCTTCGCGGCTGCTTATGACAAGTTTTTGGAACACGTTGACTTCCAGGTATATACACAACGTTTGTTACTTGCTGTTGCCAAAGGCAACAATGCTCCGGAGGAGCATTTGGTCGGTAGCCGATGAATCTCATCGGTGTTTCCGCTCCGGAGGAGCGGTCCTCTGAATGTGTCGCTCCTCTGGAGCTCAAACATGGAGAAGCCATGATGATCTACCAACCTTAAGCTCCTCTGGAGCTTTTCCGCCAAGACGGAAGATGTATAAAGCGTGAGCTTGTCATCATTACACATATTGCAGGAATAAGCCTGTATTAATACTCGAAATGACAGATTTTTTAAAATTAAAACTGCCCCTCAGCCCCATTCACGGAAAACCGTGAATATCGACGTTCAAGGTTTTCCGTGAACATGCATGTCAGTACAAAGTGGTCCTTTACGTTCGTCACGTAATTCAACTTGTTCGACATGCTCATATTTCCCAAAAAGATTTTCTCACTGATCGTTTTCGGATTGTTCCTGGTGATCCATGCAGCCCTGGTAGGTCAAGTGCATATGGTGACGATAGGAACGAATGCTGGACCAGGCAGCTTGCGCGCTGCGATCGATTCTGCCAATGCGCGTCCTGGCCCCGATACCATTACGTTTAGCCTTGCCGGACCACCACCTTTTGTTATTAATACAACCACTCAGCTACCTGATATTATAGACAGCCTCACAGTTATTGACGCGACCACACAACCGGGTTATGTCTTCGGAAATGTCATTCTTGACGGCATAACTGCAACCGGTTATTATCATGCATTAGAAGTCATGGAACTTGCCAGCGGCTTTGAATTGTACGGTTTGTATGTCCGCAATTTTCACCATGCAAATCTCTCGGGATCAGGAATTTTTGTAAAAGCAACAGGCGCGATTATAGGCAAGCCAGGCAAGGGGAATATTTTTACAGGGAACCGTCATGGCATCTTGATTGGAGCGCATAGAAGCCGAGGCCTTGCTATTCAGTCTAATTATGTAGGGATAGAGCCGGACGGCATTACGGTACACTCGAATGCCCGAAACGGGATTTATCTGGCTCCTTATTCTGGCTCGACAGATGGGACATTTATAATTGGAGGAAACCGTTTGTTGGGAGAAGGAAATCTGGTTGGCGGTAATGGTTGGTCAAATCTCGGAATCAACGCCAAGGCCATCGTTCAGGGGAACGATATTGGTACAAATGCAAGCCAAACCCTCAACTGGGGAAACGGCTGGAATATTATCCCAGGCTTTAATCTTAATAATGTCTCAATCAGACGCTACACAGAAAACTCCCTGATCGGAGGCGATTCTCCTGAGTTTGGAAATGTAATTGGATATGGTCGATCAAGTGGCATATTGGTACAAACAACAAAAAATGTCACCATCAAGAGCAATATCATTTTTAGAAATGGACAATCAGGAGATGCCGGAATCAATATGTTCACCACCGACAGTATTCTTATTACAAACAACAGCTTTTATTGTAATAGTAGCGGAATAAGATTCTCCAGTGCTAACCAGAACAAAGCAGCTCCCATTATTACCACAGCCCTCTCGACAAGCATTATTGGATCAGCCTCTCCCGGCGACTCTATCGAAGTGTTCGCAGTGGATACCTCAGGCTGTTCCATACTTGCTTGCCAGGGACGCACCTTTCTTGGCGGTACGGTGGCAAATGCTTCTGGAGCTTGGACGATTAACGGCTCATTCACTTTTGATATCGTAACTGCGATAGCGAGTAACTCCAGCGCGAACCGCAGCTCCCGATTCGCAACATGCCGCCCATTGGATTATATTTTGGAACAGAAAACACAGCCTGAGTCCCCTTTAGCAGCGAAACAGACTGGGTTTCAATTATTCCCAAACCCTGCGAAGGACGCAGTAAGTTTCATACTGCCACATGCTGAAAAGTCAGCTGTTTGGCGTTTGAGCATTTTTGCGAGCGATGGAAAAGTAGTTTTGTCAAAACACATAACAACAGGTCCAGATATAGAAAAGTATTCATTGCCATTGGAGGACTTTATGCCAGGGATTTATCGTGTAAAATTGCAGCATAACAACCAGCGGTATGCTCAGACATTGTTGATTATTCGGTAGGCACTAAGTCTCCAATCACTGATCCATCTTACTAAATTGTGGTTTTAGACAAAAAAAGGATAGAAATGAGATTGCTGAGTTATGATTAGGGATTTAAGAATTAGTTCCTGCGTCACTAAGCTTACCCGCACCCATTGTATATTTAGAGAATGAACAATATCCGACTTTGCATTGTGGATGATCATCCTGTGGTCAGAGAAGGTATCAGGCTGATGCTTGAAAAGGAGCCTGCGATCGACGCTGTTGAAGACTTTGGAGATGGGAATTCATTGTTCACTTTTCTTGAAAACAATGTTGTCGACATTATTCTGCTTGACATCGAAATGCCTGTTATGAGTGGCCTGGAAGCTTGCCACAAGTTGGTTCAGGAATATCCCGATATTGGTGTGATCGTGCTCTCCATGCAGCGTGAGATAAGCTTAATCAAGGCGATGTTTCAGGCAGGGGCAAAAGGGTATTTATTAAAAAATGCTGACCGACACGAAATTCTGTACGCTATTCGCGAAGTACATGCCGGACGCCAATTTGTCGGGAGCGAGGTCGCACAGTTACTCATCGGGACTATCAATGGCGAGGCCACACATGGCAATTCACCGTCAATCCCTTCACTGTCAAGGCGAGAAAAAGAGGTGCTAGCGCTTATTGTTAAGGAGTACACGACACGTGAAATCGCCGAAGAGCTTTCGCTCGGCCCTGACACCATCGAAACTCACCGCAGGCGACTGCTTGATAAATTGCAGGTGCGCAATACTGCCGGCTTAGTGAGAATGTGTTTTGAATATAATTTGCTGGGGAAATGAGGAGCTTGTGCCTATTTCCCGTCTTTCTTTTTGCATTAGCCTATGGCCAGCTTGGCGACTGGCGAAGCCAGTTCGAATCATGCAAAGCTGACACGAGCTGCTTTGCAGTGCTGGATAACCTGGCTAATTATTACTCGATCCGAAATACAGACAGCTGCATTTTCTTTGCATCCAATGGGTTGGATCTTGCCGAACGCTATGAACGCCCTTTATGGAAAGGTGCTTTTTACTACCAACTAGCAGTTGCGATGCATAATGGCCCCAGAGATTTTGATAGCGCTGTTTTGTATTGTCACAAAGGGCTGACGAGCCTTGATTCGGCGAAAGAATCTAAACGCAAAAATGTATTGCTTTCCGATATCTATAATTGGATGGGAAATGGTTTTAAGCGCTTAGAGAAACCGGATTCTGCGGTCTTTTATCTTAACCATTTTGAAAGAATACTCCTCCAGTCTGACATGAAAGAAAGACTCTGGGAAGTGAGCCGGGCCAAGGCAAGTTTTTATTACGATTATGGCGAATACGAATTGGCAACTCAGTATGCTGAGGATGCTTATACTGGAGCCACGAAAATCCCCAATATCGATCGTTCTCAGCTTGGCTATGTCTTGTTTTTTGGAGCAAATGCAAGTTTGAGATCTGGGAATGTGGCGCTTTACGAGAAAAATGTAGATCGTATTAGCGCCCTTTATCATGATGAGGATAAGCCCCTAAACCTGGACGATGAGGCTCCTATGCATTCATCTATGCTGGTGTTTGTCAGTGATATCGATGTGACACATACGATTCGCGAGGCCATGCTCAATAGTACGAGGGATAGCAATCTACTTACTGCTGCGACGCATGGAAGCAATCTTATTCTGGCGTATGTCAAGATGGGGAAAATTGATAAGGCGATCCCTATTCTTGAAGAAACAGTGATCTTATATGAAAGGCTTAACATGCCAAACAAGGTTTGGTTATGTAAAACCCGTCTCTATGAGTTTTACAAAAAAGAAGGCGATGTATCCAAGGCTCTTTTGCGATTAGAGGAGGCGAATGTGCTGAGGGACAGTGTCCAAAAAGTGAAAAACCTTGCTAAGATGGCAGAGCTTGAACTATCATTTGAAACAGAGAAAAAAACAAAAGAAATCACGCAGAAAACTGTTCAAAGAAACCTCTGGATAGGGAGCTCGGTTGTATTGGGCCTGGCCGGTATTGTGATCTTTTTTCTCCTTCAAAATCGTCTAAAACTTGCCCGCAAATTGTCTGAGCAACAGCAGCGCGAGGCTGAGCAAAAATTAGGAATAGCGCATTATGAGGCGATGGTGACAGGGCAAGAACATGAACGCAAGCGAATCGCGCAGGAGCTTCATGACAGTGTTGGAGGAACACTTGCTTCGATTAAGGCATATATCGAAGCCATTTTCCAAAACCCTGATAAGCAGGAAGAATTTTATCTCAAATCGAAGTCACTGATCGATAATACCAGCCAGGAAGTAAGGCGAATCTCACAAGACCTTATGCCGCTAAGCCTGGAGCGTTTAGGTTTGAAAGCTTCAATCAGTGACTTGGTCAGTCAGCTTCAGGATCATGATATTTCCTGTGAGCTTGAATATGTCGGTGACGACGCAACGTTAAGCAACAAGCAGAATATTCTGATTTTCAGGATCATTCAGGAGCTTTGTAACAATATCCGAAAACACGCTCATGCAACGGAAGTGCTTATCCAAGTAATTATTGGAGTGCGCTTTATCGATCTTGTTGTGGAGGATAATGGAGTAGGCTTTGATGTGGATCAAAATCATCGGCATGATTCGCGTGGCCTCCAGGGAGTAATTGCCCGAGCCTCGATGCTTGGCTGCACACCCGAAATAGATTCCAGAAAGGGCACAGGAACCAGTGTGACACTAAGTGCTCCTGTGAAAATCTGATGTCGTATTTCCATTGTGTCCCTTCGTTCCCCTCCCCATTTTCCGAAAACTTGCTGCTTGATCCTTGATATTTGCTACTCTCGAATGGTTGAATAACACACGAGAGTAGCAAGTATTGAGCAGCAAGGATCAAGTCAGAATAGATTCTAAAGAAACAATTGTAATGAAAGCGTGAATCAATATGCTCCTGACTATCAGTTATTTATAAAGGTGCGGGCTACTTTGAACTGCCTTGCTACTTCTTCCGCCCCGGATTGTCTTTTAGAAAAGCGCCCCAGTCTTTATAACTTTTTCCGGTTCCAAGTGCATTGTCTTGGTAAAAATGGCAGACTGCCACGGCCAGGCCGTCGGTGGCGTCGAGGTACTTACCTTGTTTGAAGTTGAGCACTTTTTCGAGCATGCCAGCGACCATTTCCTTGGAGGCATTTCCATTGCCTGTTACGGCCATTTTTATCTTTCTGGGGGCGTATTCAAATATGGGGAGATCATGTACCAAACCTGCCGCCATCGCTACGCCCTGAGCGCGACCGAGCTTGAGCATTGCTTGGACATTTTTTCCGTGAAAAGGCGCTTCCAGCGCCATCTCTGTAGGTTTGAACTCCGCCACCAGCGAATTTACCCGATCAAAAATGCGCTTCAGTTTGTCAGGGTGCGTGATTTGCGCTTTCCCCATTTTGATCACCCCACAACCCACCAGCGACATACGTTTCCCTTCTATGGAGATAAGCCCATAGCCAGTTATCTGGGTGCCAGGATCGATGCCGAGGATGATGCGCATTTTTTAATTTGCTGATTTGATCATTTAGTAATTAGTTCAATAATGTGACTCGACGGTGACTGACCTAAATCGACGGTGGCTGATCTGACTCAGCGGTGGCGGAGCAAAATCGACGGTGGCTGAGCGGAGTCGAAGCCACCGATTTTTGTGCCTTCGGCACTGTTCCCTTCGGCTACGCTCAGGGAACGGTTTCATCATCAAATTCCCTTCGTCTACGCTCAGGGAACGGTTTCATCACCAAATTAGCTAATTATCAAATCAGCTAATCGCGAAGGCGTGCGCCAAGCTTACGCTCAAGTTGCTTCACGATGTGCTCCACCATTTTTTCAACGGCGATATCCTGAAGTGTCTTTTTATCATCACGGAAAAGGACTGAAACGAGGTAACTCTTTTTACCTGCTTCCACACCTTTGCCACGATACACATCATGGAGATCCACTGAGCGAATCAACTTTGGATTAGCCTTCTGAATCAAAGCCGCTAGTTCGTTGAACTTCGTGCTATCATCGAGCAGCAAAGAGAAGTCGCGGCGCATGGATGGATACTGTGGAATAGGCGCAAAGAGCTTGTGCCCATCGCGGCTGATCGCGACAATCGCTTCCCAGTCCATTTCCATGAAAAATACCTCATTGCGAATGCTGTGACTTTCGGTATGCTCGTCTTTGACCTTCCCATACTGAAGCAGGATGCGACCATTGAACAGCAGTTCGAGACCATAGTCAAAGTGAGGATGTTCTGCTTCGCGAATGGTGCCACGGAAGCCCATCCAATTTTGCAGACGCTCTACCTCACGGGTGAGCGTAAAGAGGCTTGATTTTGTTCCTTCGCCCGTCCAGTGACGAGCATGGTCTGCGCCGGTTACAGCCAGACACATCCACTGCTTTTCGCGGTAGTCACCATCCTGCTGCCAGTAGCTTTTGCCAAACTCATACAAAGCCAGGTCCTCGTTTTGACGATTCTGGTTGTATGCGATTGTTTCCAAAAAGCCCGAAAGCAAGCTTTGGCGCATGATGCCTAGCTCCTCGCTAAGAGGATTTACCAGTGCGATTGCTTTATCATCTCCCAGGTTCTTATTGACGAGGGAGTTGTTGAGGATTTCGAAAAAGCCCGTGGCGCTAAGGTGGTCACAGTAGCGCTGACGCAGGCGATCTGCATCAAAGAACTGTCCGAACTGCATGGTCTGCGCCATGATCTCTGCAGGTTCTACCTCGTCATAACCATAGATGCGGAGAATCTCTTCCATCACATCCTGCGGACGCTGCACATCGGCGCGATAGCGTGGGACTTTGAGCTGAAGCTCGTCACCATTGTCAGTAACCTGAATCTCCAGGCTGCGCAGGATATCCAGAATGGTCGACTTGCCCAGGGCCTTGCCGATCATCTGTTCGGTCCGCTTTACAGAGAGGTTTACTTCAAATGGCGCGAAATCATCAAGGCTAATATCGTTGATCTTGGAAGCGGTACCTCCGGCAATCTCTACGATAAGGCTTGCCGCACGCAAAAGTGCAGTTTCGCACATGTGCGGATCTGCACCACGCTCAAAGCGGTATGATGAATCACTGTGAATGCCCAGGCGCTTGGCGGTTTTACGCACGCTACCAGGATCAAACCAGGCTGATTCCAGGAAAATATTGGTTGTTGATTCGTTGACGCTGCCTTCTGCACCGCCCATTGTACCTGCGATACATCGCGGTCCTTCACCATCACAAATCATTAGGTCATCGCCAGCCTTGAGCTTGCGAGTCTCATCATCGAGGGTGATATATTCCTGATCGTTGTCAAGGGTACGTATCACGACTTTGCCACCACGTAGCTGATCTGCATCAAATGCATGAAGCGGATGACCGAGTTCGTGAAGCACGTAGTTTGTGATATCTACGATGTTGTTGCGAGGGCGCAGGCCGATGGTGGTAAGGCGCTCCTTAATCCACTCTGGACTTTCCTCGACTTTTACTCCTTTGATATAAAGTGAAGTATAGCGCTTACACTTTTCGGTAGCTTCGATGCTTACCGGTATAGGATTCTCTCCTTTAAGTTTGTCAGCAGTGAGGGTGATTTCGGGCAAATTAACCTCTTTACCTACATGGGCAGCAAGGTCACGCGCTGTTCCAAAATGCGAAGCCGCGTCGATACGGTTAGGCGTAAGATCGATCTCGATGCACCAGTCTTCAGATACCGGAGCGACTTCTAAAAATGGCGTTCCGGTGGCGATACCTCCATCGAGTACCATGATCCCATCATGGCCGGTACCGATTCCAAGTTCGTCTTCTGCACAGATCATTCCCATGGAAGCTTCACCACGAATTTTACCCTTTTTGATCTTAAAAGCCTCTCCTTCAAAAGGGTGAAGCGTAGTCCCTACAGTTGCTACGGGAACCTTTAGTCCTGGGGCTACATTCGGCGCACCACATACAATCTGAAGTGGTTCTTCTCCTCCTACATTCACGGTGCAGACGCGCAAGCGGTCAGCATTAGGATGCTGTTCTGCGGTTAATACTTCACCTACAACAACACCTTCAAACCCACCTTCCACACCACCTACTTGCGTAGGCTTTCCTTCTGTTTCCAGTCCGAGCATAGTAAGCACATCGGCGAGTGCTTGTGGAGCCATATCGATGTCGATATATTCTTTAAGCCAATTATAGGAGAGTTTCATGATGGGTTTGATGTTAAAAAACTTCAGGTTTCAAGTCCAAGGTTCACTATACCTTAAACTTGAAACCTGAAACCTTGAACAATACTAATTGAGATTGTCTAGTATCCTGCTTTTGCACGGGTATCTTCGACGCCAGAAAGTTCTTGCATTGCTTGTGAGGCTTTAGCCTGAAAGTTTGCTGGACCAGAAGCGCTTTTGGTCATTTTGATGGTCATCAAGTCTGCTTCGCTAGGCTCAGCAGCTTCTGTGATGTTAGTAACCTGTACTACATATACACCCTGCTTGCCTTCAATAGGACCAGACATTGCATCTTTCTGCATGCCCATGATCGTACCTACGAGTAGAGGCTCATTGGCAGATCCGAAGCTTGGAGAAGCAAAGTTAACCCCAGAAACAGTCTGAACACTGACGCCATTTCCATAAGAAGAAGCGATCGAGTTCAAGTCTCCGGAAGCATTTAGCTTATTCAGGATATAGTCAGCTTTTTTCTCGTTGTAAACTTCAGCACGAATGAAAGTACGAACATCATCAACTGACTGAAGTCCTTCTGCGCGCTTCTCTGTTACCTGAGCAACGACATAAGCATTGTCAACGCTCTTGATTTCAGAAACCTCATTGAGAGGTGCGTCCAATGCCCAAAGGACAAGGCTACGAGCACCTTCCTGGATTCCAGCAACGCTGAAAGAAGTAGATGTTAATTTGTCAGCAGACTGAGAAGAAAGTCCGTCTTGGGCTGCAACCGCTTCAAGAGTTCCGTTGCCAACTTTGGCTGAGAATGTACTTGCCTGCTTAAATACTTCTTCTGAAGTTTTATCACTTGCAAAAATTCGCTCTTCAATATCGAGGTATGCGAATTTCTTGTTTGTTTTTTCCATTACATGGAAAACTGCAAACCCTCTGCTTGTCTTAATAGGGCCAATGATTTTTCCTGCTTTTGCGTCGCTTACTGCTTCAAAAGCATCTTGATCAATCGTACGCTCACCAAACCAGGTAGCTGCACGGCCATTATTGTCAGCCATGAGATCTGCGAAGTTAGATGCGTTTGCCTGACGGCTTAGGTCACGAGCTTTGCTCTTCGCCTCTGCCGTATCTGATCCAAAAGGAATCATAATATAGCGCGCTTTTCCAAGTTCATCATCACTGTTTTCGATAGCAGTGAGCTTGTACATTTTAAAGTGGTCAAACTCACGTACCGGGCCAAATACTTGTCCAACGGTTCCGCTCATAAGCGAATCCAGGATTGAAGAAGGTATTGTTGAAACAGGGCGTGCCACATTCGAATATGGAGTACGTGTTTTTCCTGCAACATATAACGAGTCATTTGTAGAGGCTGCAAAAGCCTTGCGGTAACGGTTAGCTCTGTTGGCAGCACGTGCTGTGTCAGCCGCAGTAGGAATGATGTCAAACTTTACATAGCGGAAAGAAGTCGAAGCTTCTTGCTTAAAGCGGTGATCATTCTTTTTGATAAAGCTTTGGAAATCGCTATCACTTACGTTGACTATTGAGTCAGATATTGTTGAATATGGAACTGCAACATAAGAAACGTCAGCCTTGCGGTTTTCGGCCACATACTGGCGACGTGCTTCTGCATTAGAACTCATGTAAGCACCCTGGAGAATCTTGTCCAGTTTCTCCTGCTCACGAAAGCGCTTGATTGCTTTTTCAAAATCGCGAAACTGCTCGATAGCAGCCAAATCTTGACTTTGCTCAACTTGGTCGAGGTATTCTGCTACTGAGGCTCCATTCATATCCTTTCCTTGTGATTGGAAGAATGAACCAAAGTACTGAGAAACCTGTGAGTGAACCGGATCACCGGTAAACAGGTCAGAAAGCTCCTGAGGAGTAACGCCTACGCCTACTTGGGCATAGTCACTTTCATATACTTTATTACGAAGAAATTGCTGCCAGGTAGAATTCAAGGCTTGCTGACGATCCTGATCGGTCAGTGTGCGTCCACCTTGACGAGCATTCGTCAATACGCGATCATAAAGTTCGCCAAACTCCTGGCGGCTGATCTCCTGACCAGCAATAGTTCCTACAGAAGTAGGGCCTGAAGCACTTCCGCCTCCTCGGCTAGCAGCGTTACAACCATCTTGCACCACAAAGGCCACAATCGCGATCGCAATAACAATAACCACAAGGGTTAGGTTAGAGCGTATCCAACTCATTACAGACATATCAGAATCGTGTTAAAAAACACCTTAAAATTGTGAGAAATAAATTTTAGAAGCGCAAATAACGGGCTATTTCAGGGAATATCAAAGCGATCATGTTTCTATATAGAAGGTATATTGCAAATGATTTGATTCTGGAATTATTTAGATAGGCTAGTTTTGTGTTTGGAGTTATGGGTTTTGAGTTCAGGTGAAAGCTTCCGTGTGCAGCGTTTAAATCCTTTATTCATGTACTTGATTCACGCTAAGAAAGGTAGAATGAAACTCAAAACACCAAACTCACAACCCTAAACATCTTTGAGCAAAACACATGATCATCATCGGTGCTGGCATAACAGGATTAACAGCTGGCTATACACTTCAAAAAGCTGGGCAGGAAGTTCATATCCTGGAAGCGAGCGATGCTCCCGGCGGGAACATCAATTCTGAGCAACACGGTCCGTATCTATTAGAATGCGGCCCTAATACGCTCTTGCTCAATGACCAGATTTATGGTTTGCTGCATGAGCTAGGCCTCGCTGATTCGATCAAAACAGCATCCACGGGTGCAAAATATCGCTTTGTGCTACGAGGCGGAACCTACCAGCGATTGCCTTCCGGGCCTGGAAGTTTTTTGTTTGGAGGCTTTTTTTCGTTTAGTGAAAAATGGCGCATTTGGAAGGAGCGGGGCATTCGTTCCATTACTTCTGGTGATGAAAGTATAGACCAGTTTTTCAGACGCCGCTTTGGTGACACCGTCGCAGACTATGCCGTTGGCCCATTTGTTTCGGGCGTATATGCTGGCGATCCGCACAAGTTGCAAATTGATCTTGCCTTCCCGGATATAGTCAAGCACGAAGCGCATCATGGTTCTGTTATAAAAGGTATGATGGCTTCTCGCAAAAAGCCTCAGGAGCACAAAGGAATATTCTCCCTTGAAGGCGGCTTGCAGGCTTTACCCAATCGCCTCGCGGAGAAACTCGAAGGAAGCATACAGTATAATAGCGCAGTCGTGGCGATACGTCCCGCCTCCAGCGGAGGCTGGGAGGTCGAAACCGCAAAGGGGGAAGTGCTTGTCAGTGAACAAGTGGCCGTATGCGTACCAGCCTTTGTACTTGCAGCATGCATCGAAGCCTGGGTGCCTGAAGAGGCAGCTATTTTGAAAAAAGTATACTATCCCGCCACTGCTGGTGTATACACCGCCTATAAAAAATCAGAGGTGAGCCACCCGCTCAATGGTTTTGGAGCGCTTCACAATCATGTGGAAACCAGCGAGACCTTGGGGACGATCTTCAATAGTACGGTTTTTCCAGACCGTTGTCCGGCTGATGAAGTATTGCTTACCACTTTTGTAGGTGGCGCCCGCCATCCTGAGAAGGCAGGCTTCGCCAAAGCGGATATAGGCGAACTGGCCTGTCTGGATCATGCCCGCTTTTTGGGCGTGAAAGGCAAGCCCGTGTTTCAGCATGTGGTGCAGTGGCCGCGCGGTATTCCGCAATACGATGCGCAGCTTCCTGCTGCCATGGAAGTTGCTGATAAGCTGGAAGCCAAAGGCTTAATCGCCGCCGCCAATTGGCGAGGCGGAATATCAGTGCCTGCATGTATTGCGCGAGGTTTGGCCTTTTAAAAATACTCGCTACTTGATACTTGCTGCTCGACTTGCTGCTCGATACTCACGTGTTCGATTGCCAATCTCATATTGCTAGGGAAGGGGAACTCATTTATTCCCTACACTACCTAGCTTTTTCCACGAATAATAAGAAGCACTGAGCAATACCATCGCCAAAACCGCTGCCATCTGATTGCCATCGCTTATCATCACATGAGCCGAGAAGGCCAGGACAAAGTCAAAGAAAAGTCCTGCATATGCCCATTCTTTTAATGCTATCGATAGATTGGTCCAAATAGCGACCAAGGCCAGTATTTTCGCAATCGCTAAAGGATATATAATATAAGTCGGGTACCCGAGCCCGGTAAAAACTGCCGCTATTTCTTCATGGTTGAAAAAATACATCCCTGCTGACATGAGCATTAACAGAGACAAAAGGCCTGTACTTACCCAATTTATTATTTTGAATGTTTTCATATTGATAGGTCTTGGTGGTGGTATAAACTTGGGACAAAGCTAACAGCGCTGTAAGCTACGGACATTCATTTTGATTAAGAAAAATGCTAGTTGATATGAGGAAGGCTAACAAAAAAGGTATTTTTGGGCATATACCAAAAAAATTAGCCTATTAGTTGGTTTGTTAGCATGAATTGCGCTTTTTTGTATAAAATTGCTTGAAGTTCATGAAGGATTTTATGAGCTGTTGCACAACCTCTGTCAGCGCTTTACCATTATGCTTAAAGCGCTGACAGAGATAAGCAACCTTTTTACCCCAACCGCCAATCGCCAACAGCCAAAAAGCAGACATGTCGGAACAGCCCAACAACAATCACGAAAACCAACATCTAGAAGAAGCGTCCAAGCCGGTCTCAGGCATGTATCGGGATTATTTTCTCGATTATGCCAGTTATGTGATTCTTGAACGTGCCGTGCCTCGGATCGAAGATGGCCTTAAGCCTGTGCAGCGCCGCATCATGCATGCGCTTCGCGAAATTCATGACGGGCGTTTTCACAAAGTTGCCAATGTGATTGGGCAGACGATGCAGTTTCACCCGCACGGTGATGCCGCTATTGGTGATGCGATGGTTAATTTGGGACAAAAAGACCTCCTACTTGAAACGCAAGGTAACTGGGGCGATTATCGCACTGGAGACAGAGCGGCGGCTGCGCGTTATATAGAGGTGCGCCTTTCTAAGTTTGCCCTCGCGGTAGGCTTTAATCCTGCGATTACAGATTGGCAAGCTTCCTATGATGGCCGTAATAAGGAGCCATTGGCTTTGCCGATGAAGTTTCCGCTTGTATTGGCGCAGGGAGTTGATGGAATTGCGGTGGGGCTTTCTACCAAAATTTTGCCACACAATTTCAATGAACTTTGTAAAGCTTCTATTCAGGTTCTGAATGGAAAGAAGCCTAAGCTTATTCCAGACTTTCATGGCGGCGGCATGATCGACGCCTCTGATTATCAGGGAGGTAAGCGTGGAGGAAAAATTCGCGTGCGCGCTCATATCGAGCAGTTGGACAAAAATACCTTGGTGATCAAGGATGTGCCTTATGGCGTCACGACCTCAACCTTGATGGACTCGATCGTAAAGGCAAACGATAAGGGCAAGATCAAGATCAAAAGGGTTACTGATAATACTGCCAAAGATGTAGAAATTCAGGTGGACCTGGCCTCAGGTGTCTCGCCTGATGTGACCATCGATGCGCTCTACGCATTTACAAGTTGCGAAACCTCCATTTCGCCCAATGCCTGTGTCATCATCGATAGCAAGCCTCACTTCCTTACCGTGGAAGAGTTGCTGCACATGTCGACTGAGCACACGCGTAATTTGCTGAAGATGGAGCTGGAGGTGAAACTCGCAGCCTTAAAAGAGCGCTTGTTGTTCTCGTCTTTGGAAAAAATATTCATCGAAAATAGAATTTACCGGGATATCGAGGAATGTGAAACATGGGAAGCGGTTATAGAAACGATTGACCGTGGACTCGATCCTTATAAAAAGCTCTTCTATCGCGAGATTACCGAGGAAGACATTGTGCGTTTGACAGAGATTAAGATCAAACGTATTTCAAAATTTGATGCCTTCAAGGCTGATGAGCAAATCCGTAAACTGGAAGAAGCCATCGCTGAAATTGAGCATCATCTTGCGAATCTCACGGAGTATACCATCAGTCATTTTGAAAATTTGATGGAGAAATTCGGCAAAGGCCGTGAGCGCCGCACCGAGATTCAATCCTTTGCAAACATTGCAGTTAAGCAGGTTATCATCGCTAATGAGAAGCTATATGTGAACCGCAAAGACGGCTTTGCGGGCTTTGGCTTGAAACGAAGCGATGAGCCTGAGTTTGTAGCAGATTGCTCTGATATAGACGATATTATTGTCTTTAGAAAAGATGGTAAATACCTTGTTACCAGAGTTTCTGAGAAGGCATTTGTGGGGAAAAATATCATTCACATCGATGTCTGGCGCAAAGGCGACGACCGCAAGGTGTACCATGCGGTATACCGCGATCCGACCAGCGGCAAGAATTACATCAAACGCTTTGCCGTCACAGCGATCACGCGCGACCGGGAGTATGATGTAACGAATGGAGGTAAAGGGGCGAAGCTGCTTTATTTTGAAGCACATGCCAATTCAGAGTCCGAGGTTATTGAAGTGAAGCTTAGCCAAGGCTGTCGAGCAAAAAAGAAGGTCTTCGAATTTGATTTTGCTACGCTCGCGATCAAAGGACGCGCTTCGCGCGGTAATGTCCTCACCAATTATCCTGTCCAAAGTCTGAAACAACTTTCGCTCGGAGCATCTACGCTTGGAGGAAGGAAGATTTGGTACGATGAAACAGTCGGCCGAATCAACACAGATGAACGTGGCGTCCTGTTGGGCGAATTTGATACTGAAGATCGGATTCTGGTTGTGTTTAAAAATGGGTCATACGAACTCACGGATTTCGAGCTCACCAACCGTTACGATGCAAGCAAGATTTTTTGGATCAATAAGTTTGACCCAGAGCAGGTTATCACTGCCGTCCATTTTGATGGTGAGCGTAAAGACTGGTATGTCAAGCGCTTTCAGGTAGAGACGACAAGTTTGGGCGAAAGCTATTCCTTTGTAAGCGAAGCCAATGGCTCCAAAATAGGTGTGTTAAGCCTTGAGGATGAGCCAGTTGTAACCTTTACTGAGACAAAAGGAAAAGCTAAAGTTAAAGAAGAAGCTGAGGTAAATCTCACCGAATTTATAGATGTAAAAGGATGGCGTTCACTTGGAAACAAGCTCAGTCGCTACCCTATCACACGTCTGAAGCTCGCGCCTCCCAAAGTTAAAAAAGTGGAAGAGGAAATCACAGTAGGTGATACGGTAGAATGGAGTGGCGATGATGTTCAGGGAGAATTGTTCAAATAAATAGCGCATGCGTACGATCGCTTTCATTGTGACCTTCTTGGTCGCTTCTTTCCAGCTCCAGTCTCAAACGCTGGCTCAACTGGAAGCCCAACCCAATTTGAAATCCTCACAGTGGGGAATCGCTGTGATCGATATTGCCTCTGGCAATATCGTGGGGCAACACGAAGCTGCGCGTATGTTGAGCACGGCATCCGTGATGAAAGCAGTCACAGCTGCGACAGCATACGATCGTCTGGGAGCAAATTTCCAATTTGATACAGAGCTTAGTCATACAGGAACCATCGAATCAAATACATTAAAAGGAGACCTCATTATCAAAGGGAGTGGAGATCCAAGTTTGGGAAGTAATCGATTTCCTGGCGCTTCTTTTCTTGCAAATTGGGCCGAGAGCCTCAAAATTAAAGGCATTCGAAGTGTAGAAGGCGATATCGTCGCCAATACGTATCTGTGGTCTTCACAAATATCGCCCGGCAGCTGGCCGTGGAAAGATATGGGCAACTATTATGCTGCTGGTGCTTCCGCACTCAATTATCAGGAGAATTATTACAGCCTTTTTCTAAAAGCCGGGAGTAGGGTAGGAGCACCCGTTACTGTGTTGCGCACCTTTCCCGAAATGAAAGACATCAAATTTGAATGTGAACTCACCACAGGTTCACGTGGTTCTGGTGATCAAGCCTACATTTTTGGCGTGCCATATACGCAAGTCCGGTATCTACGTGGGACTATTCCTTTGGGAGCAAATAGCTTTCACATAAAAGGAGCCATTTCTAATCCTCCGCAGCATTGCGCTCAGGCTTTTCGTGAGGCACTCGAGCAATGCGGCATCACCGTACAAGGGGAAATTCGTGTAACGCAAGCGATGGTGCCAGCACGTGGCTTAGATGAAAAACGAAGCCCTACCCTTGATACGCTCATTACAGAAATGAATATGCATAGTATCAATCTGTATGCGGAAGCGCTCCTTAAAAAAGCTTCAGGAGAGTCTTCCACAGAAGATGCGACAGCATGGCTTGGGCGTTTTTGGAAAGAAAAAGGCGTCCAACATGCTATGCACTTTACCGACGGCTCAGGCCTTTCGGCTGATAATGCTGCAAGCCCGCTCGCCATCGCAGAGATACTCGCATATGCATCTAAGCAAAGCTATGGCGAGAACCTTCGCAAGAGTTTTCCTGTTGCTGGTCGCAGCGGAAGTTTGAAGCGCCGCTTTAAAGGCACGGCTGGAGAAGGGCGAATTTTTGCAAAGACCGGCACAACCGGACATGTCCGATCCCTGGCCGGATACATTCACACAAGAAGCGGCAAGCGCTACTCCTTCTGCCTCATGGCAAACCATTTTAACACAAGTGGAGGACGTGTTGCAAGAACATTTGACAGCTATCTCGCTGGCTTGGCCGCGAAGTGATGAGGGGGATTGAAACTTTGAAGTTTACACTATGCATTTTCAACTCCTGTAGCTCCCTTCAATCCTTCAACATACTCCGCAACACCTTCCGGCACCAAGCCTTGAAGCTTACCATCATAGCGAATAACCTCACGCACGATCGTTGACGAAATGTGCTGCGTTTCGGGAAAGCTATGGAGGTAAATAGTCTCCATGCCAGGAGCGAGGTGCTTATTGATCAAGCTTGTGGGCTGCTCATAGGCCAGATCCGCTGCCGAGCGGATTCCGCGCAGGAGAAATTTTGCGCCGTTTTGTTCCGCAAACTTCACCGTTAAGCCCTCATAGGACTGCACCTCTACACCTGCTACATCAGCAAAAGCAATATGGAGCATTTCCATACGCTGCGCTTCGGTGAAGCGGTACTGCTTCTTAGAATTGGTGCCTAATGCAACGATTACCTTGTCAAAAATTGCAGCTCCACGTTCGATGATTTCGACGTGGCCCAGCGTTACGGGATCAAATGAACCGGGAAATATGGCAATTCGCATAATCTTATACCAAGCTGTATGAAGTGCTGAGAAAATTCCCCTTTAAACGTTCAATTTTGCACTATGCACTTTTAACTATTAAAAAATAACCCGAGTCTGCTTGCTCTCTTCATCCTGACCTTTTTTGAGATCAAACGCGAGTTCCACTAGCTGAGCTTGCTCTTCTTCATGCTTGCTATGATAGCCAGTCGCCGGACTTGGGCTTGGCTTACGCGCTATTACCTGGAGCGGCACGTCGGTTACCACGCGCATGATGAAGTTCCATGCGCCCATATTGCGAGGCTCTTCCTGCACCCAAACGTACTGCTTGTTGGTGCCATATTTCTTGAAAATCGCTTTCAATTCCTGCACAGGAAGTGGGTAGATCTGTTCTACCCTAACGATAGCAACATCTTTGCGCTTTTCAGTTTCTTGCTTTTCAAGCAAGTCGTAATAGATTTTTCCAGAGCAAAGTAAGACACGTTTTGTGCTACGTGGCTTGATGACTGCATCATCGATCACGGGCTGGAAGCGTGTTCCAGGTCCGAAGTCCTCTACCTTGTTCACAGCCTTTGGATAGCGAAGGAGTTTTTTAGGAGAAAAAATAACCATCGGAAGACGGAAGTCCCAGGCAAACTGGCGGCGGAATGCATGGAAT
>JBGCFB010000105.1:0-19928 GCA_045106685.1 Bacteroidia bacterium
GGTATAGGTAGCTGGAAGAGGAATACCTGTGGTCGTGACGGTGTAAATACCATTATTATTACATGGTACTTGTGTAACTACCCCTGTTGCTGTTTGACTGAAGGCATTTAGCCCGCAGATCAACAATAAGATGGTAAAGAGATGTGATTTTTTCATAATTAAGCCTGTAGGTGATTTTTTTTTAAACTAAAACTGACATTTTAAAGAGAAGCATTCGTGTATGCTCTTTCTTTAACTGATATAAAAGGTAGAAGTATAAAACGTGAATTTTAACCTGGATTCCGTGAATTATTACGTATTCGTTTTATTTTATTCGGATAAAATAAAACGCAAAAATGACCTTTAAGTCGTTTGAGTAGGCTTTTTGTGAATTATTTGTTTAATAAAGTTACGTACCTAAAATCCCCTACCGCTAGCTAGCGACAGGGGATTTTGTATAAAGTGTGTCAGATTTCCGGAGCAAATACTCAGTAACCGGACTCTGAATCTGCCAAGAATAGATAGACAAAAACTACTTAATGTTTAACCAATGTCATGTAACAAAAGCGACCCAGAAACCATCAAATCAGCTAATCAATACCGCCGAATCTCGGCTTCAAGACTGAGGGAGTTTATCCGCTGAAGCTCAGCAAAATCAGGCTTATTTACATCAAAAGGAAGCTTCTTTATATGGGGATCATCCTTCTCAAAAGGCGGTGGAGGATCTGCCGCAAAGAGCATTCCCCACAAACTTACAGGACAACTATATAGCCAGAATTCAGGAGGGTCATATTCGTCCCATTGATTGAGGTAGCCGTTTATTTCTTCTATAAAACGGTCTGTATTTGCAAGGCGGATGCGTGAGCCAGCCTTTGATTTACCGCGCGTATTAAGGTAGGAAATTTGAGATTTACCTCGTTTTGCCCGAACCATATATTTTTTGATGGCTTTGTGAAAAACGACTTTTCCATCTTCAAAATAACCTAACGCGCCGGCGCCGGCCTGCATGATAAACATACCATAAGTCGGTATGTCAAGAGGGTCAAATTGATCGAGATATTCCTCAAGAATATCTGTCCGCTTAATGGAAGGAAAGGGTAGGGGAGGTCGAACTTCTATCTCACGTTCAAAAGCATCATTTTGTCCAACCCATACCTGCCGCTTTTCATCAACTTCCCATTGGAGGTGGTCGTGAACTTCCAGCAATTCCTCCCAGGCTGGGAGGTAAGAATCGAGGCTTATACGTTGTTTTTGAGCGTTTACGGCCATTTTTGAGAAGGTAATCAAAAGAACCTATATGTAGTCCAGAAGATTTGATATAAATTTTAATTAGACACTTTTTCCCTTTGCAAACCAAGCCAAAAAGATGAATAATAGCTGAATTGGAATTCGGATAACAGCTGCTGTAAATGAGCCAATAACAGGCTGGTCTCTCGTGACGTCAATAATGTGAATCGGTAGGAAAAAGATCATCAAAATGAAGATGCCGAGGAGGGCTTTGTTTCGCCACTTTGGTACAAAAACAGCTATCCCCAAACCTGCCTCAATAATAAAGAAGATGATGTGAACGAGCGTCTCTGGTAAAAAGTCAGGAATAAGTCCAGACGAGAGCCCAGGATTCACAAGGTGTGTTACTCCGGCCAATATCATGAAGGCACCAAGTATAAATGCGATGATCTTTTTAAGAGGACTCATAATGGTCTCAAATTAGAAAATTCCTTTCTGGAAGCTGTCAGCCCCAAAGAAATAGAAGTCAGAGATATGGTGAAAAGGTTTTTTGTTTAAATCCCTGCCCCACCCAGTATTCTCAGCTCCTGACCTTTGGTAGGCATGCCATCAAGCAATGGCATCGCCTGGCCGATAAGGGCGCGCACATCGTCACCTTTCAGTGAATTATCATGGTCTTCTTTACTATCCCATATTTCCGTTATCCATACCGAATTTTCATCCGATTCGTCCCTGCCAACTACATAGAGGTGACAACCCTGAGCAGAAGAAACGAGTTCGGCGGCTTGGAGTAATATGTCCGCGAGTTTGTCTGCGTTTCCTGGGGTGGCATTAAGCTTGCCGTGTAGTCCGTATTTATGCATGGCTTGGTATTTGGCACTAATATAAAAAAGAAGTCTGGGCTTTAATTGAAAATACTGATACCTTTCAGATAGTCTAAAAATTAAAAATATGCGGTTTCCAATAATACTGGTAAGTACAGTTTTTGTCTTGAGCTTTTTTGCGATGGGGCTTAAAACAACAGCACCGAAACCGCAATTTCCTGATGATTGGTTAGGAACCTGGAAGGGCACGCTTCGCCTTGAGCGCGCCGGCGATACTTCCGCTCGTGAGTTTCCCATGGAGCTTCGCATTCAGGAAACCGACACCACTGGCAACTGGGACTGGATTATTATATATGGCGAAGGAGAAAAAGCCGATGTGCGCCAATATTCATTGATCGCTCAGGATAGTGCTTTGAGCCACTTTGTTATCGACGAGCATAATAGCATCGTCCTGGATCAATACCTTGTGGGGAACCGCATGTTCAGCCGATTTTCGGTAGATAGTACCATGCTCACGGTTGTATATAGATTGGAGGGGGATGTGCTATATTCAGAAATGTGGACAGGCCACCTCGGCGGAAATCGCACCGGCGAAAACCTGCCAGCAGAGGAGAATTACACGATTTTTTCCTTTCCGTTTAAAACTGTCCAACTTTGCACCCTCTATCGAAAACGATGATCAAACGATTTAAATATCTATTTATAGGTGTATGTGGAGTGCTTGGGCTTGTATGCATCCTGCCATACGTGTTTACTACTAATCCAGTGCATTTCTCAAAATCGATCGAACTTTCGATAGATGATTTTGACAGTCAGCAATTTGTGTCGAATCTGCCTGGTTGGGAAAAATGGGCTTGGCCCTGGAGTGAGTTTCAGGAGGTTGATATTTTTTGGTATGATGATACAAAAGGAGAATATGCAGGTTTCTTTTGGGATAATGGTACGCAAGATGGTGTGTTAGAAGCTGTTAGATCAAATGAACTTAATGTGTTGAAATACACAGTGCGCATTGGGGTTAAAGAGACCCGCCGCTTCAGCTTCCGTTTTGACCCAAAAACTGACAGCACTTCTACTGTTATTGTTGAGGAATTTATGCCTGTAGGTAATTGGCCATGGCAGCGCTACGCAACGTGGGTTAGTGCCTCGGAAAATCAGAATGAATTCAATCGTAGACTTGAAAAATTGAGGGAAACAGCAGCAGGTAGATGATTTCTATCATAAAACCTTATTTGCTAGTAGAAGTACTTGGTGCTAATTTTGTCCCAAACTCAAACATCAATAATGAAATACATACTCACAATTTTCGCGCTAACCGCGATCATGTTTTCCGCCTGTAGCGACAAACTCGCTGAAGAAGTAAAAAAACTTGATACAGAAGTCATCGCTGTCCATGATGAAGTCATGCCTAAAATGACCGAAATAGCTAAGCTTCAAAAGAAGATGAAGGGTCGTATCGACAACCTAGTTTCTCAAGGTGAAATGACAGATTCGCTCACTAAAGAACTCAGTATAAGCAAAGAGGCTTTAACAAAGCTGGAAACTGCCGAAAAGTCCATGAACGACTGGATGATGAAGTATCACGAAGTCTCTTCACAGAAAGTGGATTCTAAAACGATGCTGGAAGCACTTAAAGCTGAGAAAGACAAGGTAACAGTTGTTAAAGATCAAATTCTTTCATCATTGAAAGAAGCTCGTAAAATCTTCCCGAATGAATAGATATTTCCTGTTTCTGGTTACTACGTGTGCTAGCTTATTGATGGCTTGCGGTAATAGTGGCCCTCAGACAAGCTCCGATTGGGAAACTGAACTTCGCGTTTTGGAAGCTCCTGCTACTGGTGATGCTTACCAGCTTCCTGACTTTAGCTTTGTCGATCAGGATAGTAATATCGTGACGCAAGAATCGATTAAAGGAAAAGTCGTGGTATCCGACTTTTTCTTTACTTCATGTCCGTCCATTTGCCCTGTGATGACCAAGCAAATGTATCGACTATATGAGCAGTTTAAGGACGACGATCGCGTTGTCTTTTTGTCGCATACTATCAACCCCAAATATGACTCTGTACCCGTCTTGAAGGCTTACGCCAACAAGTTGGGCGAAATAGACAGTAAACACTGGCACTTTTTGCATGGTGAGCTGGAGGATGTCGAAAAAATGGCTGTTGCCTATTTTGAAATAAGCCCTGTGCCGGATCCAGAGGTGCCTGGAAATATCCTTCATGATGGCTCTTTTCATCTGATAGACCAACAAGGTCGGCTCCGCCTGCGTCCGCGCACGCTTAAGCTTGCCGACGGAAGCCAGTATATGGAAAAAAGCTACAAAGGGAATGATCCTTCTTCAGTCGATAAATTGGCGGAGGATATTCGGCTTTTGTTGAAAAATTAATTTGTCAATTATTCATTGCCCATGAGTAATTACCAAATCAGCTAATCCTCAAATTATCAAATCAAAAAATCAAATACTCTGGGTCTTATGGCCGCTTTTGTTTATCGCCATCCTGGTGATAAGCCGCTTCTTTCTGCTTGATGGTGATGCCGTAACACGTGCAGGAGCAAAAGCCTATTCAGCTTATTGCCAATCTTGCCATGGAGAAAATGGAGAAGGCTTTAAGGAGATCATTCCACCATTGGCTGGCGCTGATTATTTAGACAAGCACTTTGATGAATTACCCTGTCTTATTGTAAAAGGCATTAAAGGAGAAATCGTAGTCAATGGGAAAACCTACAATCAGCCGATGGCTGGAGTAGGGGAGGACAAGCTCTCAACAGCCCAAATTCAGGGCCTTATCAAGTATATGCAAACAGCCTGGGGGAATGATGGCAAATTCCTGAACTTTAAGGAAGTGTCAGTTGCCTTGGATGAATGTGAATGACAGGGGGCGTAACATTTTTGTCAATATTTAAGCAATAATTTTCTTAAGTAATTCACTTATCTCTTTATCAGTTAAGATTGCTTTTTCAGCTTTATCATAAAGAAGTTGTCTAACGAATAAATTCAGGTCCGTTTTATTATCAAAATTGTCATTTCGCCTCGCGGGGCTGAGGAGAAATCTTGACTTTATCGACTAATTGGCTAAAAGTCAAGATGTCTCGCCAGCTTCGCGGCTCGACATGATAACCCTTTTGGGTTTCGTTAGACAACTTCAAATAGAAAGAAGGAAAACAGTCTCTTTTGCAATTACAATATGAGTGATAACGCGTGCGCCACCTCGTTTTCCTGATCCTTTAGACTTAATAGTATTTTCATGTATTTTGAGATACTTACTCAAAATACGTAAAAATGTAATCTCAACAATAAAAAAAAGGACTGTAACTCTCGTTACAGTCCCTGTGTGTGATCACATTATTCATTGTGTATTACACTTGAATTTCTTCGTCTCTGGCATTGTAATACTTCACTTCGGTAAACGGCATTGAAGTATCAGGAAGGACTTTGATCCACTTTTTGTAGTCAAAGAACCATTTCCATTGGGGGCTTTTAAACAGTCCTTTTGTGAGATATGCTGCCACAAAAGGATTTACAACAACGTGCATTTTCTTCTCTTGATTTTGACGCATGATAAAGTCAACCTTGTCCTTGATTTGATCTGCGATCAGGATAGAAGCTTGAATTTTACCACTTCCACTACATGTAGGACAAACCTCTGAAGTAGTGATGTCAAGAAGGGGGCGCACACGCTGGCGTGTGATCTGCACGAGGCCGAATCTGCTTACAGGGAGAATCGTATGACGAGCTCTGTCTGATTTCATCTCGGAACGGATAAAGTCATTGAGCTTGCGACGGTTCTCAGCCTTGCGCATATCGATGAAGTCTACCACAATGATACCGCCCATATCACGCAAGCGAAGCTGGCGAGCCAACTCTTCTGCTGCGAGCATGTTGGTATGTAGCGCAGTTTCCTCCAATGAATCGTTATTGAGGTTTTTAGAGCCTGAATTCACGTCAATGACGTTCATTGCCTCTGTACTCTCAATCACGAGATAAGCACCATTTGGAAGCGAAACGATTTTTCCAAAGGCGGCTTTGATCTGCTTTTCCAGTCCTAAATGCTGAAACATTGGCACCTTACTTTTGTGCCGTTTAAGCATTTTTAGGTATTCTGGCTGGGTCGATTGCAGATATTCTTTGATGCCATCATATGTAGCTTCATCATCCACATGGATGTTATCGAAGCCCATACTTAGGGTGTCACGCAAAATACTTGTTGCGCGATTTTGCTCACTTAGCACCTTGGCACGTGGGCGAGCATTAGCCAGAGCGGTAGTCATGGCTTTCCATTTGTCCAGAATATTCTGGATGTCCATGCTCAATGAAGCTGCATCCTGACCTTCGGCTGCGGTGCGAACAATCACACCGAAGTTTTTGGGGCATATACTTTCTGCCAACACCTTGAGGCGTCGACGCTCTTCAGAGCTACGAATCTTTTTTGAAACACTTACAGCCGGAGAAAATGGAACCAGCACAACGTACTGGCCGGGAAGTGATACTTCGCTGGAGAGGCGTGGCCCTTTGGTTGAAATGGGCTCTTTAACAACCTGAACCAGGATTTCCTGATTGGTTTTGAGCACATCTTTCATACTGCCGTTTTTGTCTATATCATCAACGGCTTGTATGTTTTCCAAATATTTATGCGAAGTATTACCCCGAGCAGCACGAGCTGCCCGGAGGTATTTTCGCATGGACAAGATTTGGGGGCCAAGATCGGTGTAGTGCAAGAACCCATCTCTGGGGTGCCCTACGTCTACAAAGGCTGCATTGAGCCCTTGAACGACTTTTTTCACCTTTCCCAAAATGACGTCACCCACTGAAAAAGCATCTACGAGCTTTTCGTGGTGTAACTCCAGTATCCTTTTATCCCGAAGTACGGCGATTCTAAGTCCATCCTCAGTCCTGCTGACGACTAATTCATTCATTCGCCGTGAATTAGGAGATTATTTCTTCTTCTTGTGACGGTTCTTTCTCAGGCGCTTCTTGCGTTTGTGCGTTGCAATCTTATGGCGCTTACGTTTTTTTCCACTTGGCATAATTTTTTCTGTTTTGTTGGTTAGAGATTATTCAACAAAGTCCGGGCTTTTTGTTTCAAATCGCTGTTATCCGAACGGGCAATAACCTGTTCCAATAATTCTTTTGAATTTCCCGGTATGTTCTGCTGCGCACGGGCATAAGCCAAATAATACATGGCTTCATAGTTGTCCGGTTGCAGATTTAACACTTTTTCAAATCGAGCTTCAGCCTTGTCGTACTGACCAGTCTGAACAGAGAATACTCCCAGGGAAAATGTAGCATTGAGATTGTCAGGATTAATTTTCAAAACATCGCGAATGGCAAGTATACCCTTCATGCTGTTTTCCTGTTTTTTACTCTCTACATAGGCTAAGCCCAAGTAGTATTGTGCATCTTCATTTTCGGGTTCCATTTCTTTAGCAGCTTCCAATAAGCGGATGCTGTTGTCTGAATAAGACCTGAAAAGTACGCTGTCTGAGGCAATATGATCCAGGCGATATGCCTGTTGATACATGCGGCCTGCGCGAATTAGGTTTGGTAAAGAACGTTGTATGTCGGCAAGCTGGCTTCCGTATTGCGCTGCAAAGTCGTAGCGTCCCCGGAGTTCCAGTCTGTTTATTATTGAGTCAAAAAGAACAATTTGGTCACTACCACTTGCGGTAGCTACTGCGCTTCTCCATTCATCAAGTGTAGGATCAGGAGCAAGTGGCGGAAGGTCTGCTTCGGCTGTATTTGCTGTCGCGGTAGTTTCCGTAGGTGCTTGTAGCTCAGTACCATTTAGGGTATTGAGGTTTGTTTTGTCTGCGAAAAATAATAGGATACAGCTCAATAAGCCTACTCCTAATACAATCCATCGCAACATTGCACCATTTCCGCGGTTAGCTGATGACGAATTTGAAGCCATGCTTTATTTAGAATCTTTATCGCCGCCTTTTTTCACCTTTTCCACAAATACTTTGGAAGGCTTAAAGCTAGGTACATTGTGGGCAGGAATAATAAGCGATTCCCCTTTGGAAATAATTCTGCCTACTTTTTCTTTGCGGTGTTTTACAATGAAACTGCCAAAACCACGCACATATACAGGTTCTCCACGAGTAAGACTACCTTTGACAACAGTAAAAAAGGCCTCGAGGGAAGCTGAAACATCTGCCTTATCAATGCCAGTCTTAGTGGCTATTTCTGTAATTACATCCGCTTTAGTCACAGGGTCGGAGTTAAGAGGTTAACAATGAAACACTTACGGCTTCGGAAAAATGCCCTGCAAATTTACACCTTTAGCTCTAACAGCAAAACTTTTCTTTGAATTATGATAGAAGTTCAGTCAATTATTTCTTGGTTTAGGGAAAATGGCCGCAAAATGGACTGGCGTGAAACACGAAATCCCTATGCTATATGGATCGCAGAGGTCGTATTTCAACAAACGCGCATCGAACAAGGCATCGGGCATTATCATCGGTTTATGGAAAGATTTCCTGAAGTTGAGGTGCTTGCAGAGGCTGAACAAGACGAAGTTTTGAAATTTTGGGAGGGATTGGGCTACTATAGCAGAGCAAGAAACCTACATGCAGCAGCAAAACAGCTCGTCAATGACTACGGAGGAAAATTCCCCGAAACGTATTCCGAACTCCTCAATCTTAAAGGAGTAGGCGATTACACCTCACGTGCGATTGCAAGTTTTGCCTTTGGAGAAAAGGTCGGAGTGCTGGATGGAAATGTTCTGCGCGTTCTGGCGCGTTACTGGGGAGTGGAGGCTCCTGTCAATACACCTGCAGTCCGTAAGCAACTACAAGCACAGATCGATGTGTGGGCGGCCGAGACTGATAGCCGCGCTCTTAACCATGCGCTCATGGACCTTGGCTCCATGATTTGTACACCTTCTAAGCCAGGTTGCTTGTTGTGCCCGCTTGTAGAAGGATGTGTCGCTCGGGCCAAAGGCCTTACTGCCGAATTGCCCATCAAGCTTAAAAGTAAACGCCAACCTCCCCGATACGCTAATTTTTATCTCGCATATAATGACGCAGGCCAACTTGCTATCCGACAGCGGCCTGCCAAAGGGTTATGGGGCGGGCTGTGGGAAATTCCTAATGAAGAAATACCAGAATCAGCGTGGCAGGAGAAGGCAAGTCCAGCAGGGATGAATTATCGCCATTCACTCAAACATGTCTTCTCGCATTTTGATTTACACATTCAGGTTTATGAGGGAAAAGTAAACACCTTAGAAGCGGATAATGCTTTAGTATTCATTGAAACAGACAAAATTTCTACCTTTGCCTTTTCGCGAGCAGTTCTCCGCATATTCGAATGGCAAAATTTGGTTTAAATCGAGTGGTTCTGGTAGGTAATCTGGGTAAAGACCCGGAGATGCGTTACGTGAACCAGGAAATACCGCTAGCCTTGTTACGCATGGCTGTATCCGAACCTGATGCCAATGGGCAGGTCAGCACAACTTGGGTGAATGTAAGCCTATGGCGCAAGCAGGCTGAAGTTGCCCATCGCTATGCACGAAAAGGTTCAACCGTTTTGGTGGAAGGAAAGCTCGTTGAGAAAAAATGGGAAAGCTCTCAGGGAGAACAAAAGAGCCGCCTCGAAGTCGAAGGCGAACGTTTTGTCCTGCTTGATAAAGCACCAGATCGGACTGATTCTGCTACCGATATGTCCCAAAGCCCTTTAGGTAAAATAGATCCACTTGCCAGTCTGGAAAGCGCAAAGGGAGTCGACGATCTCCCATTTTAGTTATTAACACATGGATCCTGAGCCTGGTAGTAATATCCTTTTGATGCTTCTCAGCACTTCCTTTTGGGAGCTGATGGGAGGGCTTATATGGCCATTTATTTTGTTTTTGGTGTTGATGGCATTTTCTTTTCTGGCATCCAGTTCTGAAGTCGCTTTTCTAAACCTGGACGGGAATGAACTGGACGACCTGGAAAAGGAAGAAAGTAAAGCTGCCAAGCGTACTTTGTCACTAATAAAATCTTCCGAAATACGCGAGCAACTTCTGGCTACTATATTGATAGTCAATAACTTCGCCAATGTTTTTGCCATTTTGGTAGCGGTGTATATCGTCTCTCAAGTTGGCGCGCACTGGGAAATTTCAGAAGAATGGATAGGTGGCCTAAACCTGGTTTTGGTTACAAGTTTATTGTTGCTTTTTGGAGAAATTTTGCCCAAAATTTATGCCAACCAACGCCGAATTCGCCTAGCTAAATTTCTTTCGCTTCCTCTTTTACGATTGCGAAATCTGCTTTCATTTCCTGTCAAGCTTTTGATGAAAAGCACCAAGGGTATTCGGCAGTGGGTGAAGAAATACAGCACTGAATCAGCTTCGCTCAAAGACGTGAAGCATGCAATCGACCTTACTGTCAATGCCAATGACGACGAAAACGATCACCGCATTTTGCGCGGAATTGTAAATTTTGGCCATACGCCTGTAAAGAGTGTGATGAAGGCGCGAGTAGATGTCGTTGCGATAGATCGCGAGTGTAATTTGGAAGAAGTGATCGAGATCATCAATGAGCATAAGTACTCACGCATGCCGGTTTATGAAGAAAGTCTTGATGATATAAAGGGTATTCTTCATGTAAAATCACTGCTGCCTCTCCTGAAGGATTATCAGGATGGAAGGCTTCATGATGTGAATTGGGAAGACTTATTGTCAGAGCCTTATTTTGTTCCGGAAAGTAAAAAAATTGACGACCTCCTAGAAGAGTTGAAAACAAGACGTCTTCACTTTGCCGTTATCGCAGATGAGTTTGGCGGAACCTTGGGAATCGTGACGCTTGAAGATATTATTGAAGAAATTTTTGGTGAAATTCTGGATGAATCTGATACCGATGATATTTATTTCAGACAAATAGACGAGTATCGGTTTGTGCTGGAAAGCCGCATCGCGATCAACGATATAAGTAAAGTCGTGCCTGATCTTGATGAAGATGAATTTACTGAAGTGCGGGGTGATAGTGATAGTCTGGGTGGTTTGATTCTCGAATTAAATGGTCGTATTCCTAAGCCTGGAGATGTAATTGCCTACAAACATTTCGATTTTGTTATTGAGTCAGCCACTAAAAACAGGATAGAAAGAGTTATGCTTATTATCCATAAAGATCGCATTGTCAAAGAAGACTAATAACCTATGTCAGGAATCCGCTTTTCATGTCTTATCCTATTTATCGTCTCAATCGCTTTAGTAGCGTGCGAGGAACCTATCAACCTTCCAAAGAAGCACGGATTCCCACGGATGAATATCCCTGACTCGACCGCTCATCAGGTGTATGAAAGTCAGACTTGTCCGTTTACATTTAAGGCACCAGCGGGCGGAGAGATTTCGCGCGACCTTGCGGATTCATGTTGGCTTGATCTGAAATTCCCTGCTTACGACCTTGTATGGCACATTTCGCATCGAGAGGTAAACCAAGCAGATGTGACTGCCGAGTTTTATTTTGAGGAACACCGCAGGCTCGTTTATAAACATTCTCAGAAAGCCTCCGAAATCCGTCCTTTAGAATTTGAAGTGCCCGCAGGCCGCGTTATCGCGCATGAATTGTATGGCGAAGTAGGCACGCCTTATTACGTGTTCTTGCGTGACCCAAGTAACTCCCAGGTCGTGACGATGTCATTCTACTTTCAGACCTCTTTGGAAAACGATTCCTTAGCTCCGCTCATCACTTATATGAAGCAGGAGATGGATAACGCCTTACTTAGTTTTGAATTTGCTGGGGAAAATTCAAAATAATGAAGCAAAATCGCTTTGCGATTTTAGTGAAGCTTCCAAGGGCTTTAGCTTTAATGTCTTTTACTATTGCCCGATGATTTATCATCTGGGCAATGATGGGTATCGCTTCGCGATTCTTTCTATGCCGAGTCATAAATGACCTGGCAATAATTCAGGCTAAAGCCTTATGATTCTGCTCTTCCCTAAACTTCCTGCATGGCATGAAGGCCATGATACGAGCCTCCCAGTTGGAGTAATTCCTGATGATTGCCTTGTTCGATGATCTCGCCTTTATCGAGGACGATGATCTTGTCGGCTTTCTGAATAGTCGATAGGCGGTGCGCGATCATAATGGCTGTACGACCCTGTAGGACGGTGTCTACTGCAGCCTGGATGATCGCCTCGGATTCGGTGTCGATATTGGCCGTGGCCTCGTCCAGAACGAGGATTTGAGGATCATATACGAGTACGCGTGCAAATGCTATCAGCTGGCGTTGGCCAAGCGAAAGCGTAGCTCCGCGCTCACGGACGTCGTACTCGTAGTTGCCTGGTAGCTTCATGATGAAGTCATGAGCGCCTACGCGCTTCGCCGCTTCCTCAATCGTGCTTTGAGGAATGGAAGCGTTATTGAGCGAAATATTATCCTTGATAGAACCAGAGAATAGAAATACATCTTGCAAGACAACGCCAATTCGCTTGCGCAGTTGCTCCAGCGGCATGTCATGAATATTGACCCCGTCGATGTAAATGTCTCCTTTTTGAATTTGATAAAAACGTCCAAGCAAATTGATGATCGTAGACTTGCCGGAACCTGTACTTCCTACCAGCGCGATCGTGTCTCCAGGCTCCGCTTCAAAGCTCACATTCTTGAGTACCCAATCTTCTTCCTGATAGGCAAACCAGACTTTTTCAAAACGAATCCCAACACCACTCCCTTGATTTATCTCGGTGACTGTTTCGGAGGCGTTTTCGTCTATTTTTTCCGAATTATCCAAAATCTTAAACACCCTTTCAGCACTTACCATCCCCATCTGAAGCGTGTTAAACTGATCGGCGAGCATGCGTAACGGACGGAAGAACATGCCGATATACATGATGAAACCAGTGAGTTCTCCTACGGTCAGTTCTTCCTGGATGATTTTGCCGCCGCCATACCACGTTACCAATGCGAGCGCAATAGCGGCAACCAATTCCATGACAGGAAAAAACAAGCTATAAGCGAAGACTGACTTGAGGTGAGCTTTGCGAAGATTCTGGTTGATATCATCGTATTTATCCGACTCAATCTCCTCCCGATTAAAGACATGAACGATGTTCATTCCCGTGATGCGCTCCTGCAAAAAGGAGTTCATATTGGAAACGCTATTGCGGACTCCCTGAAAGGCGGATTTGATATGCTTCTTAAATACTGCGGTTGCATACAGCATCATCGGAACGGTGATGAGTACCACCATCGTCAGTTTCCAGTTGGTGAACAGCATCATGCCCAAAATGGCAAATAGCAGAAGCAGTTCTCCAAGAATACGAACAAACACCGAGCTGAAAACATCATTCAAAGTCTCGATATCACTGATCGTGCGGGTTTGTAATTGTCCTACTGGTGTTTGATCAAAATACGCCAGCTTAAGTCCTAGAATATGCTTGAAGACCTGGTTTCGCATATCGCGAATTACACTCTGGCCTAACCAGGCTGTTAGGTACGTTTTGAAATAACCAACTACTGATTCTGAAAAAATAAGTAACAGAAATAAGCCAAGGAACATTACAAAGCCTTCCAAGACACCTGGGATAATAAAATCATCCATTGCCCATTCGATCATTCTGGGACGCAAGCTTGTAAGCAGCGCACCGCTGATCGTCAGCATAAGTGCTAATCCAAATTGCCCTTTATAAGGCTTGGTGTAGCTAAATAGGCGTCCCAACAGACCGAAGTCGAGCGCATTTCCTGTTTTTTTTTGTGATGAATCAGACAAGAGAGTGATAGTAAATGCTTTGTCAAGCTAATAATGCTACAAGCATAGAATGGAGGCAAAACGAAAAGAGCCTCTGAAAGTTTGCGCAAGCTACGAAAACAGTTTCAACTGGCGGTCTTCCCAGTTAAAGCTTCTGCGATGAAAAGGAGTTGGTCCATGTTCTGCGATGGCAGCCTTGTGCGCTTTGGTAGGGTAGCCCATGTTTGTATCCCAACCATAGTGTGGGTACTGCTCATGCAGCATGTGCATTATCTCATCCCGGTAGGTTTTTGCCAAAATAGAGGCCGCAGCTACATGGAGAAATCTTCCATCACCTTTGATCGCACAGGTGTGAGGAATTTCAGGAAAAGGTCTAAAGCGATTTCCATCTATTACTAAAAAAGCCGGAGCATCCTTGAGACAACGAACTGCCTCGTGCATGGCTTCATATGTAGCGTTTAGAATATTGACCTCATCGATCCGTGGCGCACTGATAATGCCTACCGCCCAGCATACCGCCTCTTGTTCAACAATAGGCCGCAGGGCATCTCGTTGTTTCTGACTGAGTTTTTTAGAATCAGTTAAAAAAGGGTGACTGAAATCGGAGGGCAAAACTGCTGCTGCCGCTACCACTGGCCCCGCCAAGCATCCTCTTCCAGCTTCATCTACGCCTGCTTCAGGTAGTATATCGCCGAAGGTCAGGGCTAGGGGAGAGGTAGTTTTTTTCATAATGGGTAAGGATATTTTTAGAACCTTGAACTTCGGACATAAAGCCTTGAACTTCAATTTTCCGGAAGCTCTAAGTTCAGGGTTCCAGGCTTGAAGTGAAAGCTTTTACAAACTCACACCAATCCCTAACTGCAGCTGAGGGAACTTATGAGCTTGTAGGTCTTTTTCAAAAGTAAAAATGTAGCTACTACGGTAATTGATAGAAGCAGACACTTTTTTGTATCCTAAACGAGCATACCATCCATAGCGAAATGCCTCCACATCTGGCACTTCATTGACACGGCTCTGTACCGACTGATCCTGGCGATTGTTGTAGCGATATTTAAAAATGCCGCTTATGTTGTAGGCGATGATACCTCCGGCTTCGACAAAGGCAACGGCTTTATTTTCTTCATCCTTTTTGATATTGAAATAGACACCGATCGGAACCTCGATATAGGTAAGGCGCTGACGCTGGAGGTCGTATTCAACATTGCGGAGGCGCGCCGCAAGCGCGTTCAACTGGTCCAACGCTGTTGATCTTGCGGCAGAGTCTTCAATGCTGGTAAGATCAGGGTAAAGATTCGAAACGACCGTATCTGCGATAAGCGGAAAACGCTTATCTCCGTCGGTGTGATCGTAGTTGATTTTCAGCCAGTTGATCCCTGGAGTAATGCGAAAGCCAAAACGGTTGTTTGCAAGCGGAATTTTGAAACCCATGCCCAGAAACCACGAGCCGGAAGTTCGGAGTGAAGCTGTATCGGCATCTCCATTTCCGACCAGAAAGCCGCGTTGGAGGATAAAATCAAATGTGTTGGGTACTTCCAGAGGAAGTGGAGACTCATTCATCACTCGTGGAGGAATGGAATCCTGCTGGGCAAATCCGGTGTAGGCGAAGAGTGTGATTGCCGCAAATAAGAAGTATTTGCGTAGTAAATGGGTTTTCATGACTTTCATGCCCGCAAATTAAGGAAAATTTGGCCTTTAGCGTTTGGTGATTAACGTTTGGTTAAAAGAAAAAAAGAATATAAATGAAGCTTCCCAATACATTTAATCTACGTGTGTATGGCCTTTGTGTCGTCGATGGAGCCTTGCTCGTCGCTGAAGAAAAACATCATAATACTGCCATGCGCAAGTTCCCTGGTGGAGGCCTTGAATTCGGTGAAGGACTGAAAGAATGCTTGGTTCGTGAGTGGAGAGAAGAGCTTGATGTTGCGATAGAAGTTCCAGGAGATATCTTTTATGCAAACGACTTTCTAATCACATCTCGATTTGACGGATCGCAACAGGTGGTGGCGATGTTTTATCGTGTGAATATGCTCGAAGAACCTGGCATTCCTATTACCGATATTCCGATGAATTATGACACTGCTCAAAACGGTGATATGTCTTTTCGTTTTATCCCGCTATCTGAAGTACAGCCTGAAGATTTTACCTTTCCGGCTGATCAGGCAGTGGTTCGTAAATTATTAAGCGAGGTGTAACCGTTTTGTGTTGAGCGCTTCTGGTTTCAACTCAAAACACGAAACTTATAACACAAAACAATTCCTCCAAGACATGAAAAGAATCTGTCTGTGGTCAGGTCCACGAAATATCTCAACAGCGCTGATGTATTCCTTTGCTCAGCGCAGCGACACTGCTGTCTTTGACGAGCCGCTTTATGCCCACTATTTGTCCAAAACCAATGCCGATACCTACCATCCAGGTGCTAGAGAGGTGCTGGAAGACATGGAGCAGGATGGCAAAAAGGTGGTCGATATGATGCTGGGAAATCACGAAAAACCGGTGCTTTTTTTTAAGCATATGACGCATCATCTTGTGGAACTTGACTGGAGCTTTATGGCCGAAACCATCAATGTGATTCTCACCCGTGATCCTGTGGATATGCTGCCGAGCTACGCCAAAGAAGTTGCTCAGCCGAGCATGCGCGATGTGGGTTATGCCAAGCATGTTGAGTTGTTGGAATATCTGGAGAATGCTGGCTTGCCGGCTCCCTATGTGCTTGATTCACGCAAGATTCTGGACAATCCCAGCGAGGCGCTCACGGCGCTTTGCGCCTATATCGGAATTCCTTTTGAAGATGAGATGTTGCAATGGGAAGCAGGCCCCCGGCCTGAGGACGGCGTTTGGGCGCCCTATTGGTACGACAATGTCCATCGCTCCACCGGATTCCAGCCCTACAAAGCCAAAACGACTCCTTTTCCAGAACAACTCAAAGGATTGCTGGAGGAGTGTGTGCCTTTGTATAGACGCTTGTTGGGCGGTTTGAGATAGTTTTGTTGGGCGGAAAAAGCCTTATTAGGTAGCTTAGGGTTATGAATGCTTCACACCCAGTCATCAGACTACTCACCATCTTGATTTTTATTGGAATGCTCATTGGCCTTGTTGCCTTTAAGGCAGGCTACTTTGAGCCAGAGGAGGAGGTTAGTATCCTCGATATTCCTCGTGTACATAATATTGGCCTTGAGTATAAGGAGGCCAAGATGGACACGCTTAGACAGATAAAAATTGAGAACCTCTATTTTGATGAGGATATGATGGGGTCTTCAAAAAATGGCATGCCTCTATTTAAGTATGACCCATATGAGGAAACCGCAGAAAATCCAGGCCAGTTGTACCGAATGCCTGATTCTGTAAAAAAGAAGCTGCTCATGGGTGGATCCAAGTACGGACGTGTGTTCGAATAAGATTTACAACTATGCATGTACTTGGAATAGCGAAAGCGACGGTATTGAGCATCTTGGTGCTGGTATTTTTATTTGTGCCAATGGAGCGGGTATTTCCAGCAAAGCTCAAACAGCGGTTTTTCAGACCTGCTTGGTGGTTAGATATGACTTTTTTGTTGGGTCAATACCTCTTTTGGAGTGTTGTGGTACTGTGGGTCTTGAGCAAATTTGGGCACTGGGTAGATGGGATTGTACCTACTGATTTTAGAGCAAAAGTCGCTGCCCAATCTTGGTGGTTACAAGCTATTGAAGTCGTCCTGTTAAGCGATTTTTTGATTTACTGGGGGCATCGCCTTCAGCATAATGTTGATTTCCTCTGGCGATTTCATAAAGTGCATCACAGCGCAGAACATCTTGATTGGCTGGCTGCTCATCGTGAGCATCCGCTCGATACCATCTATACCGTTGGACTGATCAATCTTCCCGCCTTTATTTTGGGATTTCCACTGGAGACCATTGCGGCCCTAATCGCCTTTCGTGGCCTCTGGGCTATATATATTCATTCAAACGTGCGGCTTCCCATCGGTCCATTACGCATGCTTATCGGCGCGCCCGAACTGCATCACTGGCATCATGATCTCGATCGCTCAGCAGGAAACTACGCCAATTTATCCCCGCTTATGGACATCATATTTGGTACCTACACCTGCCCCGGTCATGAACCAGAAGCTTTTGGTATCCATGAAAAAAGCCCCAAAACGTATCTAGGGCATATGCTGGAGCCGTTGGGGATTAAGGTGCCTGTTTTTAGGAAAAAGTCATCGGCTAAGAATGAAAAAGTAGAGTCTGAATGAGTAGAGGCGCGTTCTACTGCGACTCTCAATCTGGTTACCTTCTGGACCGGAGACGCATTAAAATGCATCCCTACAAAAGGTGGGGGTATTGTTAGATGAAATTTTGTACTACACCCAAACCTTCTTCCTACATTCGCATCATGACTCAGCAAAATATCAAACTGGCAGTAGATGCGGTGGTTTTTGGCTATCAGCATGCGCGGGTCCATGTATTGCTTATCAAGCAGCGATTCGGCCAGGCCAAAGGCCAGTGGGCCTTACCGGGAGGCTTTGTGAAAGATGATGAAGGCCTCAGTGAGGCAGTCCATCGCGAACTGACCGAAGAGACCGGTATCAAGATCAACTACCTTGAGCAGCTTTACACCTTTGGTGATCAGTTGGAACGCGATCCGCGTGCGCGCGTCGTGTCAGTGAGCTATTATGCTCTTGTCAATTCTGAGCGCTTCAGCCTGCAGGCATCCACCGATGCCCAGGAGGCCCAATGGTTTGATATCTACGATCTTCCTGATCTCGCTTATGATCACGATGCGATTTTGGCTTGCGCGCTGGAGCGCCTGCGCAGCAAAGTGAAGTACCAACCTATCGGTTTTAATCTCCTCTCGGCGACCTTCCCTTTCTCCGATCTGGAAAATCTCTATACCGCCATTTTAGACCGTGAAATCGATCGTCGCAACTTCCGAAAGAAGATGCTCAGCTTCGGAATGTTAGAAGAAACTGCCGAATTATTGAAGACTGGATCGGGTCGGCCAGCAAAACTTTTTCGCTTCAATCAGCCTAAGTATCAGGCACTTATGGAAGAAGGCTTCCATTTTGAAATAAAGTTTGCGTAAATTTTACACAAAACCTTTGTGAATATCGATATTGATCTTAATTTGCGTAAAAATAACGCAAATTATGTTTCTTAATCTCAGCCCATCATTTAACCCATTCGGAGCCGCTGCGCATGAGCAAATTGGCTTCGAGGCATTCACCTTTCCTGGAGGTGAGCCACACATCAAAATCGGAAACCCTGATCGAGTAGGAGAGGTGGCAAACGGCCATATTAAGATCAGTATTCAACTCTGCTCTATGCATGCCCTCGGCTACCTCTGCGTAGCGGTTGATGCCTTGCGTCGCTGCGGCATGAAGTCATTCGATTTGTGTATACCATACTTTCCGGCGGCCCGACAGGATCGCGTCATGACAGCCGGAGAACCACTCACCGTAAAGATTTTTGCCGACGCCATCAATGCGCTTCATGCAAATCGCGTAATTATTTTGGACCCTCATTCATCAGTTGCACCTGCGCTCCTATCCCATGTTGAAGTAGTCGATAATCACCAGTTTGTCAGAGAATGTCTTGCGCAAATTCCCCATGATGTATGCCTCGTTTCTCCTGATGCTGGTGCAGAAAAGAAGATTCATGAACTCGCACAAGTGCTTGATTATGAGGAGGATCGAATTGTGTTTTGTTCCAAAAAGCGTGACGTACGCACCGGAGCACTTTCGGGCTTTGAGGTTTTGGAAGATGATTTGGATGGAAGAAGCTGCCTCATTGTTGACGACATCTGCGACGGTGGAGGAACATTCCTCGGTCTTGCGGAAAAGCTAAAAGAAAAAGGAGCTGACGCTTTATATCTGGCCGTTTCACATGGCATTTTCAGCAAAGGACTTGAAGTGCTTAACCAGCAATTTGAACACGTTTTTACAACCGATTCCTTTCCCCAAAGACAGGTTGAGGAAGGCTTAACGGTTGTGCCTTTTGATATTATGAATGCCGAATACTCTTTTGCCTGACCTTGGAAAGGTCAGGCAATAATGGAATAAATAAGTGCTAAAGCCACAAGAAATTGATTCATAGCCTTTATCATTCTCGAAGCTTTAGCGCCTAATTCCCTTCATTATTGCTAGGCCTTTTAAGGCCTAGCTTCCCAACAATCCCAAAACCATGAATCCATTACACTATACCGACGGATACAAACTCGACCATCGCCGCCAATATCCCGATGGCACCAGCCTCGTCTACGCC
>JBGCFB010000106.1:0-4047 GCA_045106685.1 Bacteroidia bacterium
AGGAGAAGAGTGCTTGAGCAGGCATGAAATTGAAAGCTTGCGTTCTGTTTTTTGGAAATATTGGCAGGAAAGATCGAGATTAAAGCCATACTTACGCTGAGGCGAAATCTCTTCGCAGAGAAAACCTTCTACTCTACTTGTCCAGGGCAGCTCCAAACAGGAGTCTTCTGGCAAGTGCCATTCAAAACTATCTCTGCGCACAGACATCCAAACCGGCATGAGTTTGTTGATATCCTTAAATCCGATCACCGTGAATGTATTCCCGCGATGGACGGTATCGAGCCATTGAGACTGGCATGCTCCGACGGTCTCACCAAGGGCGTCGGCTTGACGGTTGGGCATAACGACGTGACTGAGTTTGTATGCATTCGCTTCGCCCAGCAGACGAAGTATGCCTGAAGTGCCATTAAGCTCAATTTTGCGCGAATAACCTATTAGTCCAAAATAGGTTGGCCCAAGATTCGGAGCATCTTCTGATGGAAAAAGCACACGGCTATTTTTATCAAACAAATCGGCTGGAAAATCCTCTGAATCCATCAACCAGGCAATTCCCTGTCGCTCTTGTCCTCGCGTCTGCTCCAAATGAATGCGTTGCGTAGGCCAAAAAATCGCAACTGACAATATCGCGCCTACAGCCATAGTGACAAGCTTCCCTTTAGAAAGCGGATTCAATGCATAATAAAGTGTCTCCATCGCTGCGATGAAGAGCATCGCCAAGGTGGGCAACCACAATACGATTGCATAATAATCATGGGCGATCATTTGCGAACCCATCAAGGCTGTACCCAATACTGAACCTGCAAGCACCACGAAAAGAAGGCTTAGATTTCTATTAGTCCGAATATTTCTAAAAAACGCTCCTACAAAAACAACGATAATACTGAGGTACACCGTGATATAGCCAATACGACTTAGGTACTCTGTTTTTCGTTCTTTAAAAATGTCGTTCAATTCGTTCCAGGCAGCATCATACCAGGGATTGCTTTCTATATGCGTGGAACCCAATGGGCGCATGTCAGCCAGGAATAAGGTAGACTTATAAGTTACATTGAGGTGTTTCATGTACCAAAGCCAACCGAGTAACAGACTTGCTCCCAAAGCAGAAAGCATGATGAGTTGTATGCGGGCTTTGGGCGTTTTTAGCATAAAAAATAACCAGATACAGAGCACAGGTAAATAGAATGCTACAGACATTTTGATCAAAGCCGCAAAACAGGCAATCGCAACACAGTACAACGCTGTCTTCGCAGTCGGCTCCCTCAACATGCGAAAAGCATAATAGATCGCCACAAAAAACAATCCGCCACCGCAGGCATCAGGCAGGTAACTCCATGTATAATGCTGTACGGTCGGGGAACTCAATATCCAGACGGGCACGACGAGGCTTAGGGCCACATTGCGGATGCGTTCGTCGAGTGCACGAAAAAGCATCACACAACCCAGAAGCATCGCCGCAGCTGTGATAAGTCTAAAAATGGTTGGGATCGATTCTCGGCCAAAAAGGTGGCCTAGAGCCGCAGCCAGATATGATTGCAGCGGAAACTCTACGCCTGTGATTTGATCAATAGAACCTGCATAATAGGTTCGCGGGTGAAAGAAGTCCATCCCTTTATCAAAAAACTGCATGGCCAACGCAAGTCGATCCGATTGTGCCCAGCTATGGCGTGGGTAGAATATCTCTCCGCCAAACGACCCATGCACATATGCGATGAGCAAGATGCCTATCATCAAGGGCCAAAGCAGCCTGGAATACGGGTATGGGGGCGAAGATGAGATTGTAGAATGATGATTAGGGATCTGAGACTTAGGAAAACTTAGTTTCTGTGCAAATGTATGTTTCCTTTGATACTTGATACTCGCTGCTCACGTGCGCTGCACAATATTAGAAATTGTCATGTCGAGAATCAATGCAGGCTAAGGTCTGCAATATGCATCTTGATAACAATTGTGGTCTTTATGGATTTTCGGCCCTGGCAGAAAAGCTCCAGCGGAGCTTAAGGTTGGTAGCCATGATGATGCCGTTATTTTTCGCTTCAGAGAAGCGACACATGGAGTGTCCCGCTTCTCTGAAGCGGTATTTGCTTTCATTACGTTTGCTACCAACCTTGTGCTTCGCTGAAGCACAAGGTTGCCTTTGGCAACGAATATCAAAGACCACGTTTAGAATTGATTCAATAAACAACCCTAATCCAAAATTTTAGTGTTAAGAGCATGCTCATCTCGAATGCAAAGGTGCGATTAGAACGTGTATATTACCAAATACGTCCCTTGGTTTGTCTTTTAGTGAAAACAACTCGGCTAATTTTAGTATCACAAAAGGCTAAAAATCAAGGTATTACCAGATAAATACTAATATTTGTTCTAAAAAATAGCAAGTATTGTTTGTTGTTCTAATTTTTTTGGTATTTTTGCTAATGAAATAAGGGTTTAATATTTCATTTAGTAAAAGTCATGGGTATTTTTTCATTGTTTAAAGCCCGGCCTCAACGAGCCGGAATGGGAGTGGTACGTCATCAGCACAGTGGCGGCAGTCTCAATATGCGATCCGCAAGCCTTCTGGGAGCGGTGATTCTCGCAAGTAATCTGATCACATTGGCAGTGGCACGGCCAGGGAGCCTTCCCTGGAAGTCGTCGTCAGCCAGTTCCTACGAGGTAGAAGTTCAGAAAAAGGAAGACCTCTATCTTATCGATAAAGCTTCTCAGTTTATACCAGACACCAGGTCATTTGCGGAAAAAGTCAAAAAGGTTGCAGTCAGCCTTGATGTCCCCGCAGAGTGGCTCATGGCTGTCATGTATACGGAGTCTCGTTTTAATCCTCGTGCCAAAAACCTAAAAGGCAGCGGCGCAGTTGGCCTCATCCAATGGATGCCGTCAACCGCCAGAGACCTGGGAACCAGCACGGAGGAACTTCTGAGTCTAACCGCTGAAGGACAGCTTGAATATCTCTACGCGTATGTCTCACGGGTACGCAATAAGTACGGTGACTTCAACAGTCTCACCGAGTTATATCTTGCGATCCTATATCCAAAAGCGATTTCACAAGACTATTGCTATACTCTATTCTCAAAACCGGCACGCGCCTACAGGCAAAACTCCGGGCTGGATGAAAATAAAGATGGCAGAGTCACCGTCAGCGACATCGACCGTAGAATGCAGCGCATCTTCCCTACGGCCTATCTGGCTGCAATGGCTGATGATTGATTTAGCTGATTTGATGATTAGTCGATTTGATAATTAGCTGATTACTCCGTTTCCTAGAGCTTTAAGTTTTGAACTTTCTATTATGCACTTTCAACTCAAAAAATGGCTAGTCTTCCTGCACTTCAATCTGCTGGTCGAAACTTCTGAACAGCAGCGATGAAACAAGACTCACTCTTCACCATCATTGATGCTTTTGTCTCCAAGAAAAAACTCACCAATACGCTCCCCAATATCCTCAAAGAGGCGCAATAATTTCACCTGCAGACATTCATACAATGGCCAAACAATCCCTTCATGTCGATGGTGTAGAAATCACCCTCAAACAGTTTAAAGAAGAAGATTATATCAATCTCACCGACATGGTCCGCAATTTGGAGCATGGCAGCAAAATCATTGAAAACTGGTTTCGGAACAAAAACACCTTGGAGTTTCTGGGTGTCTGGGAACGACTCTATAACCCTGATTTTAATTCCCTCGAATTCGAGGGAATTATGCGTGATGCTGGCGTGAGTCGGTTCTTTATTTCTGCAAAACAGTGGGTCGAAAAAACTAACGCTATCGGCATTATTGCCAAAGCCGGACGCTACGGAGGGACCTACGCACATTCCGATATCGCTTTCGAGTTTGGCGCAGCGATTAGCCCAGAGTTCAAACTGTTGTTGATCAGGGAATTCCAGCGCCTCAAAGCAGACGAGTACAACCGCAAAAAACTAGAATGGTCATACCAGCGATTCCTCACCAAAGTCAACTACCGCCTGCACACCGACTCTATCCGCGACCATCTCATTCCCAAACTGCAAGCCTCTAAGGCTGGTCAATGGCTCGTCTACGCAGACGAAGCAGACT
>JBGCFB010000107.1:0-8280 GCA_045106685.1 Bacteroidia bacterium
ATGAATAGCCCTAATACGACATCAGAAATGACTTTTACGACCATCACTAAAATGATTTTGAGAAGTGGCTTTCTTTTGAGCAATTCACACCTGCGAATTGTAGCTTTTTTAGCACTGACATTACTCCTTTCTTTTTCATTAAAAAGTCAGCAAAATAACGAACTCGATTCCCTTATGCAGTTGTATCAAACTGCTCAGGCGGACACAGACCGTGTCCATCGCCTCAATGATATTTGTTGGTTACTGCGACGAAGTGATACTGATTTAGCGCTTCAGTATGGAAAAAAAGCAGACTCACTCGCTCAGGCTGTCGGCTTCAATTATGGAATCGCCAAGGCACGCAATAATACTGGAATCGTGTATTGGACGCAGGGCGATTATCCTGAAGCGATACGTTGGCTACGCTCATCCATAGCACCATATCAGCTTGCAAAGTCCTCACGTGGTATCCTTGGGACACGTATCAATATGGGCATGCTGTTCACCTATACTGCGGAATATGATTCAGCAGTAAGCTATCTGCTGAATGCCTTGAACGAGAGCCGCGATGCCAATGACTCGGCCTATATGCGCGCGATCCTGAGTAATCTTGGCAACGCTTATGTACAGCAGAAAGAATATGAAAAAGCGATCTCAATTTTTGATGAAGGCCTGCAAGTCGCCAAGGATTTGGGCATGTATGAGAGTCGCGCCTCCAGCGCACTGATGGGGCGTGGAATCGCCTACCAACAAAGCTTTAAACCAGCACTTGCCAAAAACGATTTTTCGCAAGCATATTCACTCGCCAAAGCAAACGGAAACCTGTCCAATGTCAATCGTGCGTTACAAAATTTAGCTGCTGTTCATGAGGACCTCAACCTGCCAGATTCGTCGTTTTTTTATGCCCTTAAAAGTCTGGAAGTACAAAAGCAATTAGGGCTGGGCGATATTAATAGAACCTATTCTTTGGGAAGTATTGCAAAGGCTCTCGTGCTACAGGAACGCTATGTGGAGGCGGAATCTTATTTGGACCAATTTCATGCAATTACCGACACGCTTCAGAATATAGAGCGCACGATGAACGCGCATAAAAATAGCTTTGAATTGTACGATGCTTGGGGAAAGCCTGTACAGTCGCTTTTTCATACAAAGGCTTATATGAAGGCTAAAGACAGCGTTTTTCAGGAAAAAAAGGCGGAAGATATTGCAGAAATGGAAGTGCAATATGAAACTGCGGAGCAGGCACGTCAGATTGCAGAACGTGATCTGAAATTGGAACTTGCCGCCAAGCGGAGACAGCAAATATACTGGGGAGCAGGATTGGCATTGGCGACGCTTGCCTTATTATTTAGCGTGGTATTTCTCCGTGCTCGCTACCGCGCACGTCAGCGCTTACAAGCCGAGCGGATCGAGCAACAGGCCTTGCGCCTCCAGACAGTGATCGACACGCAAGAAAAAGAGCGTGCCCGCATTGCCCGCGATCTTCACGATGGCGTCGGCCAGCTTCTGGCTTCCACCCGCATGCACTTTGACCATTTTAACAAAACCCTCAATAAAGAAGACGATCCTGAATATCAGAAAAGCCTTGCCTTGCTGAGTGAGGCCAATACCGAAGTGCGCCGCATCGCCCACGAGATGGTTCCGCGCACGCTTGCCGTTCAGGGCCTGGCACCGGCGTTGGAAGAATTGGTTGCAAACACCTTTAGCGCAACCTCGATTAACTATGAATTTGACGCTTTAGGCAAAAGCCGCGAAGTCTCCGATGCCGTCGCCACAGGCGTATACCGCATCGCCCAGGAACTCCTCCAAAACATCGTCAAGCACGCCAAAGCAAGCGAAGTACAGGTGCAATGCCTCTTTCGCAAAGACCAACTCCAGCTCACCGTCGAAGACAACGGCATCGGAATGGCCAATAATCCTTCTGGAAGCGGCATGGGCCTCGAAAATATCCACATGCGCGCCGAAGCGATCGGCGGGAAGGTGGCGTTTGAGAATCAGGAGCAGGGGCTTGTGGTAAGGGTTGTGGTGTGAAATTGAAAACTTCCAAAATCTAATATCCCTCATCTGCAATCTCGAATCCACAGATACTAATGGATTGGAGATTGCAGAATAAGAATTTCAGAATAGTGATTTCAACGCCTCCCCCCTACTCCTCAAAATACTTCCTCGGATCTACATACTCCCCATTTACGATCACTTCATAGTGTAAGTGGGGAGCCGTAGACACGCCAGTATTACCTGAAAGAGCAATGATGTCGCCTTGTTTTACCTTTTGTCCGACGGGAACGAGGAGATCGGCGAGGTGAGCATAACGTGTTACGATATTGTCGGCATGCTCAATAGCGATAAGCAGTCCATAATTTCCTTTTTCCTCTGAAACCGTCACGATGCCATCCGCAACTGCAACTACATCGGTGCCTTCAGCAGCATGAAGATCAACCCCATTATGCATTTTCTTTTTCTTAGAAATAGGAGAGTAGCGCATTCCAAAATGCGATACAACTCTGCTGTCAACAGGCTTGATAAAAGACTGAAGCTGTTCTGCGTCTACTTCCTGAGTGGTCTGCGTGGTTGCTGGTTTTTTGGGAGGATCGGTTTGGTGAAAAAAGGAGAAGGAGCATAGCAGTGTTGCCGCAAGCGGAAGCATGAGCAGGTAGGCCCATTTACCCGATTGTGTGTTTGTTTTAAAAAGCATGGTTACTCTTTTTTTAAGTGGAAAAAACGCAAAATGATGCGTGAAGGGAGAAGGCTTTGTCATGCTCATTTTGAGTAAAAGTTGAGCATAAGCCTTCGGACTTTGGAATTGTCGGAGGGCCGCCTGATCGGCGAGATATTCGTGTTGCTGGCGTAATTCCCTTCCCCAGAATAGCAGTAAGGGATTAAACCAGAAGATACATTGAGTCAGTTGGAGGAGGAGCAGGTCGATGCCGTGAAGTTGTTGCGCATGCGCCAGTTCATGGCTGAGAACCATTTCCTTTTGAGTATGATTGAGGGCCTTGAAATCTGCTCCAAGGAAGACCTTTTTGCCAAAAGAAAACGTGTATAAGTTGTTGGTTAAGAATGCGTTATCGAAATTTTGGGATGGAGCCGCTCCTTTGATTTTGTTCCAAACCTGCACCAAACCAACCCCTTTATATAGTAGCGTCAACATAAAGCCCAGAACATAAAGCAAAAATCCCCCTTGAAGCCAGGGACTCATCGCGAACTCAGTTGAAGCGTTTCGCCAGGCTTGAGGTGTATTCACAAATGGAAGGAGTTCGGTGGCCTCCAGCGGTAGCATCTCTTCCGTAGTTTCCCAGCTCGGCCCTGAAAACGGCAACTGAACAGGGATATGAATAAGCGGAGCAGCAATGGCAAGGAGCAAACCGCCTACCAGTAGCGCGCGGTTATAGTGTGGCTGATTGAGTCGGGAGAAGCCCAATCGGAAGCAGCCATACAGCAATGCGATGATGCCGCTGGCTTCCAACAAGTATTGGAAAAAATTAAGCATCGTCACCTTCGCCCTCCTGATCGATGATGGACTGGATAGCTTGAATCTGCTCAGGACTAAGCTTCTCTTCTTTGGCCATAAAGGAGACGATCTGCTGGTACGAATTGTCAAAGTAATCCTCAACCATCCGGCCGAAAGCGAAGCGCTTGTATTCCTCCTTGGTGATGAGTGCAAAGTACTCGTGGGTACGACCGTAAGCCTTGTGGCCTACAAAACCGCGCTCCTCCAGGAGGCGCACTGCCGACGAAAGCGTCGTGTACTTCGGTAGGGGAGGATCATACGTTTTGATCATGTCGCGCACCGTGCCGCGGCCTAACTTCCACAAGATGTGCATGATCTCTTCCTCTTTTGGGGTAAGTCGTTTGAGCATAGCACAAATGTATAACGGATTTTTCAGTTGATCAACTGAAAAATCCGTTATACATTTAAAAACCTCCGCATGGCTAAGTGCCAAACGGAGGTAGTTGGAATGTTAATATTCTGATAGTCAGTATGTTATCAGTGCTATTCTTTGAAAGGAAAGGAGCGTTTTTTTATTAAAAATAAAAAGAATTGTTCCGGCCAAAAGCTAATAGCAAACCGCCAACAGCCAATCCCTAATTATCGCGCTTAAACATATTTTGCATCTTGGTCATGTCCATCACACGATAACCAGAGAGGTTAAACAAGGTGTTGTCTTGACCATCTTTTTTGACGTCTTTCATAAACATCTGTGAGGTCTTTCCGCTCTTTTTGTCTGTGGTGGTAGCTTCCAATACAAGACTCTCCATCGCGTAAATATTGCCTTGCGAAGTCGTACCTATTGATTTTCCACCCATGCTGGCTGACATCGTGTTGGCCACGTCGATCATGCTTAGACCAACACCTGTTGTGATCCATGATACAGAGCTTATTTCGTCATCTTCATATACATATTTCTCACACTTGTAGCCCTGGATCATTTTATACTCACCGGTTGCTTTTGGCATTTTGGCCATGTCTGCATCACTCGCTGAACTCGGCTCTTCGTCCATAGTCACCTTTATCTTAGGCATTTTCATGATGATGGCTGTTTTCCCTTCATCGGTATTGGTTTTGGTAGTAATGGTACGCTTTGTTTTGTCAAAAATGACGATTGTATTTTCCGCTTTTTTATCTTCTGTAATGATTGCCATTTTATATGTGACAAAGTGCATGTGCATCACGCTGCGGTCTTTTTCCTTACCATTCTTGATTTCGACAGTTTCCATAGTAAAGCGTCCTTGCCATCTGTTTGGAGTTGCGTCTCCAGCATCATCGCTATAGTCAGTCTCTACGGTCATTCCGTCCATATCTACACTGCTGTTTGTATTAGTAGACTCGACAGTTTCAACTGTTTCAGTAGGTTCTTCCTGAGTCTCTACTGTTTTTTTCTTCTTCTTCTTTTTAAAAAGGCCTTCAATAGCGTTCAAGCCTTTGTCGATGCCATTGTCGATCTTGTTATCGACACGATTCTGAGCTTTTTGCTCTGCTTTCTTAGTAGTCTTTTTGACTATTTGAGCTTGACTGGCTGTCAATCCAATAGCGATGGATAGCACAGCGACGATTAGGCTTTTGAACATTGAGGAGATAGTCATGGTTTTCGTTTTTATTGAAATAGGTTATTGATTAGCCGTTTGCGTTTGGCGGTTAGCTTTTGGCCGGAACAGCGTGTTTTTGCTTTAGCATAAGCCTCTTACCCTTTTTTTTGAAAAGGCGAGGAAGCCAACAGCCAATCGCCAACAGCCTAAAGCAGGTTACTGTGAAAGTGAGTACACGAAATCGATAAAAGGTAAACACCTCTTCTCAAAAAAGAGAAATTCTTTTTGAAACGTTACCTACCTTCGAGTTATGAAAAATGTATGTGTGTACTGCGGCGCAAATTCCGGTTTTGATCCGGCATATGCTGAAGCAGGAAAAGCTTTTGCTCGTGAACTGGCCCAAAGAGGCCATGGGCTCGTGTATGGTGCAGGTAACGTGGGGATGATGGGCATTATTGCCGATGAAGCGCTAGCGCATGGCGCGCATGTTCTCGGCGTTATTCCTACTTTTTTGAAAGAAAAAGAAGTGTGTCATACCGGAATCCAGGAAGTCGTGGTGACAGAGACCATGCATGAGCGAAAAGCAATCATGGAAGTGCGTAGTGACGCATTTGTAGCCTTGCCAGGAGGCTTTGGAACACTGGACGAACTATGCGAAATTCTTACCTGGGCCCAATTAGGCCTGCACCAGAAGCCCATAGCGCTCCTCAATGTCAATGGATATTTCGACCCGTTGCTAGCCTTAGCCGATCACATGATGCAGGAAGGCTTCCTCAAAAAAGAGAATCGCAACCTTCTGATAGAGGCAACCGAGGTCCCGGCTTTGTTTGATATGCTTGAGCAATACGACCCGCCGGCACCTACCGGAAAATGGCTTGATCGGCAGCTTACGTAAAGGTTCGATGTTTGATCCTCGATGTTCGAACTTCGGCTTTTGAAAGGCGAAGAGCGAACATCAAACATCGAGCAGCGAGTTTTTTTCAGCTTGATCCTCGATGCTCGATCTTCGTTTTTTTAGGATCGAACATCAAGCATCAAACATCAAGCAGCGAGTTTAAGATAAAAAGACATCGCTCTGGCCAAAAGCTAACTACCAACAGCTAATAGCTAAATAGTTATCAATAATCTTACTAATTTCACGTATTCAAACCTGAATATATGGCCTTCCTTGCTCGACTGTTGACGTGTTGTACTATTCTTCTTATAAGCCTGCTCGCAGCGTGCGGTAGTACTGAAACTACCAATGCTGTAATTGTGCAGATTCCTTCTGAGCCCCGCACCCTGCATCCGGTGGAAGGAATGGACGCAGCGCGACTACAGGTTTTATTTTACACACACCAAACACTCACAACACTCGACCCAATTAAGCTGGAGCATATGCCGCTACTGGCGCGTGACCTTCCGGTAGTTTCAGAAGACAGGCTTACTTATAGTTATGAGATTCATCCGGATGCTAATTGGCACGACGGCGCACCGATTACAGCAGCAGATGTTATTTTTTCTATAAAAGCCGCCATGTGTCCGTTGTTGTCCAATGTTGCAGGCGCATCGCAGTACGGCCATATTAATGGTGTGAGCCTGTATGCTAAAAATAACAAACGCTTCAATTTACTGATGAAAGATAAGTATAGCGACAACCGCTATATCATGGATGCAATCCATATTCTTGACAAGCGCTTTTTTGACCCAGAAGGTCTGCTCGATAAAATTCCGGTATCGCTAATCTCAGATTCAGCGCAGGTAGTCGCTACGCGCCCAAACATGATCGCATGGGCTCAGAAATATGGGGATGCCGATTATGGCCGAAATCCTGTGCTGCTAAAAGGAGGCTCAGGGCCTTATGAGGCCGTAGAGTGGACTCCGAACCAGCGTATCGTTCTCCGTCGTGCTGCTAACTACTGGGGAGGAAAAGAAGAACATCCTGTTCACCGTCAATATCCTGACAACATTATTTTTAAGGCAATTTCAGACGAAAATGCCATCGAACTTCAGATCAAACAGCAAAAAGTTGATGTGGCGCTCAATATCCCAACGAGGACTTTTGACCGCCTGGCTGAGAGTGAAAGCGGGCAGCAATTTTATATTATGGAATCGGGCCTGCGCGATGTATTTACCTACATCGGCTACAATATGCGTCCTGACGGCATTAGCCATAAGCCGATATTTACAGAACGGGAAGTGCGGACTGCTTTTGGTTTGCTCACACCCGTAGACGCTTTAATTCAGGAGTATCAATCTGGCAGAGCGAAGCGTATCGCCTCACCCGTTTATCCTGCAAGCAAATTTTATAACGATACCCTTTCCATATTACCCTTTGCACCTGATAGCGCCGCCAAGTTACTCGATGCCGCAGGTTGGGTCGATACAGATGGCGATTTGATTCGTGACAAAGAGATAAATGGTACGCGTATTCCGCTCAGCATCAAACTCTCCCTTCCAGCCGGGCAGCAAAGCTTCAATGATATGATGCAGCGCATTGTAGAAGAAGCAGCCAAAATAGGCTTTGAAGTGAAGCTCGATCCTATTGATTTTAATCTGCTGATCAATAACATGACACAGCATGATTTCGATGCGTTTTTCGCCGCTTCCACAAGCCCTATTGTAGGCTTTGACTTTTCTCAAAACTGGACAACGACGAGCTGGCAGGCAGGGACAAACTACACTGGATTCGGTTCGCCAGAGACAGACATCCTCATCGAAAAACTACGCTATGCACATAGCCAGCGCTCGCGAAAATCGCTTATGAACCAGATTCAGGAAGCTATTTATCGTGAGCAACCGGTACTTTTTCTGTATAATAGCACAAATGATATTGCGATTCATCGTCGCTTTCTGAATGGGGAAGTCCTATCAACACTGCCCTATGTTTTGCTCAATAATCTTCAACTTCCACCCCAATAACCTTTCTATATGCAAACCTCAAAGCATGTACTACTACTCGCTCTACTTCTCTTAGGAGTGATGATAAGTTGCGAAAAAAAGACTGAGCGTGAACCAGAAGATGTTATGGTGGTTCAGGCTCCTTCAGAGCCTCGCTCCCTTCATCCGATTAAGGGGGGACTCAGCACAAGCAGTGGAAATATTCTCATGCTTACCTCGGAAGCGCTAACAAATTACGACGCCCAGACAGCCAAGTTATCAGCACAATTAGCAAGTCTACCAGTAGCTTCAGATGACTTTAAGTCCTTTACCTATACCATCTTTGATGAGGCTACCTGGAATGATGGCAAAAAAATCACGGGCGAAGACGTGCTTTTTTCGCTTAAAGCCATC
>JBGCFB010000108.1:0-61937 GCA_045106685.1 Bacteroidia bacterium
CCCGATATACACGCCTTGAACGCCCGAATTCGTGAGCATAGCTCATTTGTCGATACCATCAGAAGTGAAGTGAGCAAAGCCCTCGTAGGCCAAAGCTATATGCTGGATCGACTGCTTATTGGCCTGCTGTCTGGAGGACACATCCTGTTGGAAGGTGTTCCAGGTCTTGCCAAGACCCTGGCGATCAAGAGCCTCTCTTCGGCGGTAGATGCCAAATTCAACCGTATTCAGTTTACACCGGACCTGCTTCCTGCCGACCTGGTAGGAACCATGATCTATAGTCAGGCTAAGTCTGACTTCCAGGTCAAGAAGGGACCACTTTTCTCGAACTTTATCCTCGCTGATGAGATCAACCGCTCACCTGCCAAAGTGCAGTCTGCACTCCTGGAGGCCATGGCCGAGCGCCAGGTGACGATTGGCGACGAGACATATAAACTTCCTTCTCCGTTTTTGGTGCTTGCTACGCAAAACCCTATCGAACAGGAAGGAACCTACCCATTGCCAGAAGCGCAGGTCGACCGCTTTATGCTAAAGTGCGTCATCTCATATCCTGAAAAGGAAGATGAGCGCCTGATTATGCGCCGAGTTGTCAATGACACATTCGAAGCAATCAATCCAGTAGTACCGCTCGCCAAAATTGCCGAAGCACGCAAGGTCGTACGTGAGGTGTACATGGATGAAAAAATCGAGCGATATATTCTTGATATTGTTTTTGCTTCACGTGATCCTGAGGCTGCTGGCCTTGATAATATGAAGCATTTGCTTGCCTATGGAGGCTCGCCACGTGCGACGATCAATCTTGCCCTAGCCGCCAAAACGCATGCTTTCCTTAAGCACCGCGGTTTTGTGATTCCTGAAGATGTGCGCGCGATATGCCCTGATGTCATGCGCCACCGCGTAGGCCTCACCTACGAGGCGGAAGCTGAGAATATCACTCCGGAAGATATCGTTACGAAGCTTCTGGATACCGTGGAGGTACCTTAGTGCCGCAGGCACGAGTAATGTTGAATGATAGAATGAGTGTATGATAGAATATTCAATCATTATATCATTCACTCATCCAACATTATTAGCACAAACTGAATACATCCAACATTTTTAAAACAAACTGAAATTGGATCGCACAGCAGAACTTCTCAAAAAGGTACGGCGCATAGAGCTGAAAACGCGAGGGCTTTCAAAGCAGCTCTTCGCGGGGGAATACCATTCGGCTTTTAAAGGCCGCGGTATGTCCTTCAGTGAAGTACGCGAATACCAGTACGGAGATGATGTGCGTAATATCGACTGGAACGTAACAGCCCGAACCGGCGATCCATATATCAAGATTTTTGAAGAGGAGCGGGAAATGACCGTGATCCTTATGGTCGATGTGAGTGGCTCGACGCACTTTGGCACTAATAAAGGTTGGAGTGGAGACGCTGTGATGAAGCAGGACTTGCTCACTGAGATCAGCGCGGTAATCGCGTTCTCCGCGACGAATAATAACGACAAAGTAGGCGTCATTTTCTTTTCGGACCGGGTGGAGAAATTCATTCCTCCGAAAAAGGGACGTAATCATATATTGAGAATCATTCGTGAGCTGATCGACTTTAAGCCTGAAGGCCAGGGATCGGACTTGAATGTAGCCTTGCGCTATCTGCGCAATATGCTGAAGAAGCGCACCATCGTGTTTGTGATGTCAGACTTCCGCCATTCGGGCGAAGGCTCATACATCGACTCACTCAGCATCGCCCGCCGCAGGCACGACCTCATCGGTGTGCAGGTCTACGACGAGCGCGAGGCCAACCTTCCCAGTGCCGGACTACTGCGTCTTCGCGATGCAGAAACTGGCGCTACACGCTGGGTCGACAGCAGTAGTAAAGCCACGCGCTCAGCTTATGGAGCATGGTTCCGCAAGCACCTCGCCGAAACCCGCGACACCTTTATGAAGGCAGGCGCCGACCTCGTGAGTCTAAATACAAACGAGGCCTATGTAAAACCATTAATGAATCTGTTTCGCATGCGCGAACGAAGACGCTAATGCGCATATTCATTCTCCATATCATCCTGATTATCAGCACACTAGGCGCCGTTCTTGGACAACCTGGCCTACGTGCAAAACTCGACAGTACATATAGTACTGTTGCCACTCCTTTTACACTGGAACTCGAAGCCAATGTACAGGGAGGCGAAAAGATCACCCTTATTCCTACTGCTGAAAAAGATAGCAGTGGCTTTTTTGTCCTAAAAAGTGAAGTCCTGGAAAACTCAAATTCCGGTGGCGTACTCAACTGGAAAGCCAAGGTGTGGATGATCGGGATGGATGCGGGACTTGGTGAAATACCGCCCATCCAGGCGACCGTCTCCAGCAATGGCCAAGGCAGCACACTGCGCAGCAATCCTTTACAAATAACATTACGTCCAGCTGTAGTCGATACAACCGCCGAGATTCAACCTATTCTTGAGCCACGCGATGCTCCCTATACATTCCGAGAGTTCTTGCCTTATTTGGTCATCATTCTTCTACTCGCTGGCATCGGCTTTTTGATTTATTATTTGGTACGAAAAAAACAGCAAGCAGAAGCACTCATTACGTTACCTCCTCCCCCACCCGATCCACCATTTGTGGTCGCATTCCGCAAGCTCAAGGATGTGGAATCAAAAGCACTTTGGGAAAAGGCTGCATACAAACAGCACTACTCTGCAGTGACGGATGTATTGCGCGAATATGTTGAAGAGCGTTTAAAACTACCTGCATTGGAATCGACAACCGACGAGACTATTGCAGCGCTGAAAAAAGCAAAATTTGACAATACCAAAACGACTGAGCTCGAAGCATTGCTTCAGGATGCTGATTTAGTAAAATTTGCCAAACAGCCTTCAACGCCAGAAGCAAGTAAAAGCATTCTTAAACAAGCTCAGGCCTGGCTCCAGAATGTGCACCAACAACTTGATCCACCCACAAACGAGACACCGACACCATGATCAACTTCCTCAGCCAACTGAGCTTTGGGAGTCCGTGGTTTCTCCTTTTGCTCATCATCCCTTTACTCCTGATACTTTGGCACTTGTTCAAGGTAAAAGAAAAAGCATTTTCTCCGATCTCCTGGTCTGGCTTTGAGGGATTCAGTACCAAAATGCCGATTCGTGGTATCCTGAAACAATATGGCTGGGTGCTGAGAGCATTGGCTTTGACCTTTGCCGTGATAGCACTCGCTCGGCCTCAGCGCACATTTACTGAGGAAAAAATCGAAAACGAAGGCATCGACATCGTGATATGCATGGACCTATCCAACTCCATGAAGGCGATGGATTTCAAGCCAAACCGGCTTGAAGCTGCAAAGCGCAAGGCCATCGAATTTATAGAAGGCAGGTCTCAGGATCGTATTGGCTTGGTTGTTTTTGCCTCCGAAAGCTATACCTATACGCCACTAACCAGTGATCATCCTTTGCTGATTGAAATGTTAAGTGAGCTTCGCCTTGGATTAATGGAAGGCATGACTGCAATCGGTGAAGGACTGGCGACCTCTGTCAATGCACTGCGCGATAGTGAAGCGAACAGCAAAGTGGTGATACTTCTTACTGATGGTGAGAATACAAAAACCGACCTGGTAGATCCACGTACCGCAGCACGCACGGCAAAAGAGTTCAATGTTCGTACATACACGATCGGTGTAGGCAGCGAAGGATTTGCACGTACGCCTCTGCAAACTACTACGGGCGAATTAATTCGTCCAGTGAAAGTCAAGATTGACGAAGAATTGCTTAAGGAAATAGCAAAAAGCACTGGAGGAAAATACTTCCGTGCTACGAGTAATGCTGCCTTGGGCAATATTTATACAGAAATAGACGAACTCGAAAAAACGAAAATCGAAGTCACCCAAATCGCACGTAAAACCGAGGAGTTCCACCCTTTTTTGTGGATCGCCCTGGCACTACTGGCAGCAGAAATGCTGTTGCGATACGGTGTGGTGGAAAACCCTTAAAAAAGGCTGCTAGCTACTGGCTCCTCGCTTCTGGCCAGAAGCTGGTAGCCAAAAGCCAGAAGCACAAAAAATGGAACGTCTCTTACATATCGAAAACCTCTGGTGGCTGTTAGCGCTTATTCCGCTGGCGGGCTTGTTTGCTATGTATATGTGGAAGCGTCGTCAGGGCTGGAAACGCCTCGGCGAAGCTGAGTTGCTGGACCGGCTTGCGCCTGAGCGCGCGGGTAAACGTCCCTTCTGGAAGTGGATACTGGTCACACTGGCTGCAGCAGCCTGTATATTTGCCCTGACGCAGCCGCAAGGCGGCGCGAAGACAGAGATGCTCAAGCGTGAAAGCAGCGATGTGTTTATCGCCTTTGACATATCCAATTCCATGATGGCGGAGGACCTCGCGCCTAACCGCCTGGAGCGGGCACGCTTATTTGCCACCAAACTCGTTGACCAACTCAAAGGAGATCGTATCGGTCTGATATTTTTTGCCGGGGAAGCGACCTTGTACTCTCCACTCACTACAGATTATAACGCAGCGAAGTTGTTGCTTAAAACAGCAAGTCCTGAACTTGCCAGTTCGCAAGGCACAGCAATCGCTGAGGCCGTCAATCTGGCTACGGATGCATTCAACCGTGATCCCAAAGATCAGAAAGCACTCATTATTCTCTCGGATGGAGAGGATCATGAAGCTGCTGCTGAAGAAGCCGTAGCAGAGGCTCGCGAAATGGGTGTAACCGTATTCACCGTGGGCGTGGGCTCTACCAGCGGAGCGCCGGTTCCGGTGATTGTACGCGGCCAGAAGCGCTACAAGCGCGACAAGGCTGGTGCCCCCGTTTTGAGTAAAATAAATGAAGCGATGATGCGAAAACTCGCCGAAGAGGGCGGAGGGTCGTACTTGCGTTATACCGGAGGAGATGCTGCAGTCAATCAGGTACTGAATGGCTTGTCTGTTTTGGAGAAGAAGGCCTATGAATCTGTCCGTATCACAGAATATGAGGACTATTTCCAATGGTTTCTTGGCCTTGGATTTGCACTACTCGTATTAGAAAGCTTTTGGCTGGGGCCTCGGCGCGTGTAAAATAGATTTCTCCAATTGTCAATCGCTAATCTGCAATCGTCAATAATATTCATACCATGAATCGCATTCTCATCACATCCATATTCCTTATCCTCACCGCGGGTGGGCTATTGGCACAAGAAAAAGATCTCCTGGATGTTATTCAGCCGAAAGAGCCAAGCTATGTCCGCCGTGGCAATCAGGCATATGGAGACGGGCGCTATAATGATGCGATGACTTATTATTTGAAAGCACTTGGGAAAGATGCCGAAAGTAACCGTGCGCTTTTCAATCTGGGCGACAGCTATTTCCAGCAAGGCAATTACGACACTGCAGCCAATGCATTCACACGTGCTGCTCTAAATGCAAAAGAGGCAGAAGATCGCGCTGACGCTTTTTACAATGCAGGAAACGCTTTATATAAAGGTGAAAAATATGACAAGGCCATAGAATCCTATATCAGAGCTTTGCAAGCAAATCCAAATCATCCGGAGGCACGCAAGAACCTTCAGTATGCGATTCGCGAAATGCAGCAGCAACAACAGCAGCAGCAACAGCAAAAAGGTGAGAAGGGTGAGAAGACAGATAGTGAGGAGCAGAGCGATGAGGAGTCTCAACAGTCTGAAAAAGGCGAACAGCAGGAACAGGAAGAAGGCGGTGATAAACAAGATCAAAAGCCTCAGGATCAGAAAGAAAAAGAAGACCAGGATCAGGAAAACCAGCCTGAATCCGAAAATTCAGATAGTGATGATAAGCAGGAAGGAAAAAAGGAATCTGCTCAGGATCAAAAAAGCGGTGAACAGGGTGAAGCTCAGAATTTGAGTCGAAACCAGATGGAAGCCCTACTGGATCGCCTTCGCCAGAAGGAACAGCAAACGATCAAAGATGTGCAGAAGCGAAAAGCTGGCGCTAAGACGACACGAGCTAAGGATTGGTAGGCTACTGGCTACTGGCTACTGGCTACTGGCTACTGGCTACTGGCTACTGGCTACTGGCGTTAGACTTAAATGCACCTCGAAAGGTTTGGTAATATTGGTAACTTTGAACTTCCTTGAACCTAAAACCCTTAACTACTTTGAACTGGAACAAACATAGAGGTTTACTGCTTGCCTTACTTCTGCTATGTATCAGTGGGGCGCTTCATGCCCAAAGCTTTTCGGTTGAGGTAAACAGACGTAATGTGGTTGCGGGGGAGCGTTTTGCCATCAGTTTTGTTGTAAAAGGCTCACGCGCAAATCCCAACTTCCCCAACCTTGCTCCCCTTATGGTGGAAGGCGGACGCCCTAGCGTCGTCAGCAACTTTGCGATGGTAAATGGCCATGTCTCCCAAAACGTTTCATATACATTCTATGTCCGAGCGCCCAAAGAAGGCACTTATACTATTGGCTCAGCTTCTATAAAAGCAGGAAGCAGAATCATCAAAACATCGCCTATCAAGATCAAGGCCAGTAAAGCAGCGCCTAGCTCCGGCGATGAAGGTGGTACAGGAAAAGAAGTATTCATACTCCCTATTCTCAGTAAAGATGAAGTGTACGTGGGCCAACGACTTACAGTAACTTACAAACTCTACACACGCAAAAGCATCCGGGATCTGGACCTGGCAGAGAATCCTGTTTTTGATGGCTTCAGCGTAGAAGTAACCCGTCGTTTGGCACAATCACCTAAAGATGAGCAGTACAACGGTCTTAAATACAGGACATTCCAAATCCGCCAGTTTCACTTATTTCCTCAGCGCGAAGGAGAAGCCAACATTCCTCAATTAACCTTTAGAGGCAGGATAGGAGGACTTAGCGATCCTAGCGACCCATTCAATTGGCAGCGAAGTGTGCGTCATGAAACGCGCCTTATAGCATCAGAAAAAGCATCCGTTCAGGTGAAACCCTGGCCCCAGGATGCACCAGACGATTTTTCAGGTCTTGTGGGAACATTTGGTCTACAGGCCAGCCTGGATCGTCGCCAGCTTAAGACTGGTGAAACTGCACGCTTGCGCGTTTTGGTCAGCGGAGAAGGCAACATACGCCTGCAAGGCATTCCAAAGCTTAAGCTTCCTGAGTCTTTTGATGTGTTCGATCCTGATCCACGTGAAGGCATTCAGGTAAATGCCGAGGCTGTCAATGCTCAAAAAGTATTTGACTTCCTTCTCGCTCCACGTGAGCCAGGTTTATTCCAGCTTCCAGAGGTTACGATCTCATTTCTCAATCCAGAAACGGGAACCTATGACAGGATGAGAGCGCCGTTGTCGCCACTTACTGTAACCGGAGAATCGCTCAGCAAGGATATTCAAATAGAAATAAGCCCTGAGCTGGAAAACGATATCAGAATTAAAAGCTTTTGGGGGAGTGCTCGCGCTGGTTCAAAATCCATCATAGGAGTATTACTCGCAGGAATCCCTTTTATATTGCTCGCTATTTTCGGTTTTTGGTTAAAAAAGAAAGCCGTCACTGAAGCACTTCCAGAAACAGCATTACGCCGTAGTATGGCCGCCGCCAAGCGCCAACTTGCAGATGCGCAGCAGCTTTTGGAAAAGGGCGACAACAAGGCATTCTACAGCGAGCTCAATCGTACGCTCTGGGCCTACCTGGAAGATCGTCTGGAGCTACCTGGCTCATCGCAGACGCGTGCTGAGCTACAGTCGCGCCTTCAGGCGCGGAGCGTCACACCCGAACAGGAAACAGCCGTACTCAGACTGCTCGACGAGTCCGAAATGGCGGTGTATGCTCCAGGAGCGGTTGCGCCTCCACCGGATGCGTATGCGCAAGCGCTCACATTGCTCGACCAACTTGAATCTCAATTTAATCCTGAATCATGAGGCAGGCTATTCGAAATATAATGCTCTTCAGCCTGATGGCATTTGCGTCTGTATCGATGCATGCTTCAGATTTGGAACAGCGCCTTATCAAAGGCGGTGCCTTGTATGATACAGAGGATTACCAAGGCGCGATAGAGGTATATCAGGAATCATTGATGGATGGCGATGAGGACTTTGCTTTGTTCTATGTACTGGGCAATGCACATTATCGTTTGGACCATATTGGAGAGGCCGTTTTGTATTATGAAAAAGCGGTCAAGTTTGCTCCTCATGATACCGACGCTAACTTTAACCTACACCTTGCGCGCCAGCGCGTGCAGGACCGATTTGCGGAGGCTCCGGCCTTCTTTATCACCAGAGCGTGGAATTGGATTCGGGACTTTTTGATGCCCGACTTCTGGTTCTGGATAGGGCTGGTTGCATGTTGTATCGCTTGCGGTATTCAGGCATTTATTTGGTATAAAAAAACCGACAAGCGCTTCAAGCCAGCCATAAGCTCTCTGGTCATCACAGGCATTGCCTTGTTGACGATTGCTTTCGGCTTCAGCAGGCTCTCAGCCCTTAATAATAACGCCCAGGCCGTTTTGTTAAGCAACCAGGTTTCAGCAAAAGAAGCCCCAGATGCTCAAAGTGGCCAGGCTTTTGTTATACATGAAGGTATCAAAGTCAGTATCACAGACGAACTCAATGGCTGGTGGCAAATCGAATTGCCCGACGGCCGCTCCGCCTGGGTGCCGACTGAGAATTGGGGAAGAATTTGACAGGAGTTAAAAGATCATAGTAGAAAGTTGATAGTTCAAAACACCTTTCAACTTTCCACTCTTCACTATGCACTTTGTACTCCCATGGTACTTCCATTTTTCGAAAACTTCGCCTGCCAAAACCAAAAATTTGTGGATTAGTCCTTTCCCACACTCAATTTTCCACACAAAAACCGCCTAAATCGAGTAATTGTAACCCTTTTTCGATTTTTACGTCCGCATTCGTTGATTTATCGAAGAAATATGTAGATTTGCTCCTCAAGTAATCAATCAGCCGTTGCTAATAGCGGTACTTACTTATTCGAGAAGAGGTAAACAGCTACCCCTCCACATCATGGCCAAAAAATTACGCTATATCTACGATGAGGAAACCTGTACATTCCAGCCTGAAGTTCTGAACACATCTGACCGCCTCAAGCGGTTGTTTACACACCTCGCTATTTGCGTAGCGGCTGGTGTTGTCATGCTGGCAGTATTTTTCCTAGTTGCAGATAACCCTAAAACGAAGGCTCTAACGCAAGTAATTGCGAATGTCGAGTCTACGATAGTGCAAATCAAAGCACACAATGAAGCCTTGACCTCTCAGGTCGACGAGCTTCATGAAAAAGATAATTCTATTTACCGCTCCATTCTTGGAATGAATCCGATGGATGATGGTATATATGCAGGTGGTGAAGGAGGACGTACCAATAACGGTCTAAACTCTATCGTCGTCATCGAAGAATCAGAAGAAGTATCACGCCGTTTGCGTTTCCGCATTCAAACTCAGCGTAACAGCTTCGTCGAAATCAAAAAAGAAGTAGTAGAGAATAGCGAGATGCTCGCTCATATTCCAATCATTCGCCCTGTGAAAGGTCGTGTGGTATCATTCTTTGGATTTAGATTTCACCCTATTGATAAGCGCCGCAAGATGCACACAGGTCTCGACCTCCATGCTTCCACCGGTACTCCAATTTATGCAACAGGAGACGCAGTTGTAAAAATGGCTTCTTACAGTGCCAATGGCTACGGTAAGCAGATCGATCTAAACCACAATTTCGGTTTTATTACAAAGTATGCTCACCTCTCCAAGATTCTTGTAAAACAAGGTCAGCGTGTAAAGCGTGGCGAAGTGATAGGCTACTCAGGAAACACTGGTAAATCAGTTGCTCCTCACCTTCACTATGAGGTTATTAAGAATGGCGTTAAAATCGACCCGCTTAAGCACCTTATTCAGGACTACAGTCCGTCAGCATTCTTGGAGCTGAAAAAAGAGTCGCAGCGCGACGATACCGAGACCTTCGATTGATTTTTTTTCTTTTATTTTTTGATATAAAGAAGCCGACGCATCCGCGTTGGCTTCTTTTTTTATAGAAGAGGTAATATCTTAGCGTTATGCATGATTCTGATGACATCCGTAAGCAGTACTACTCCATCGGCGAAGTAGAGGAAATAATAGGCGTGCCTCAATCGACTCTCCGGTTTTGGGAGGAGAAGTTTGAAGAACTGGAGCCTCGCAAAAACCGTCGAGGTAATCGCGCCTACACCGCAAAGGACCTGGACTTGCTCAAACGCATCGCTCATTTGCTCAATGAAGAAGAGTACACGATCAGCGGAGCGATCAAAGTTTTACGCAAAAAAACCAAAGCTAATCCCTCCGATAAACAGGTTCGAGAAACCTTGACGAATTTGCGGAGCTTTTTGGTCGGTTTAAAAGAATCGTTGTAGATTTGCCACCCCGCCGAAAGGCAGGTAATGAGTTCGGGATATAGCTCAGTCCGGTTAGAGTACACGTCTGGGGGGCGTGGGGCCGGCAGTTCGAATCTGCCTATCCCGACTTGATAATCAAGCAGTTACGCATGTGTGTAACTGCTTTTTTGTTTTGCACGCGTTTAAGGCATTTTTGTTACCGCAGCCTATAGCAAAGGAAGAAGTCTTATACTTTCCGATCAGGCAGCTTGCTCTCCTCATTCGGGTGATATCAGAGTTCTATTTATGTCGCTCTCCAATTAAAACCGAAAATACTCCCTGGCATTGTGGTAGCAAATCCCTTGCACCATCTTTCCAAGCCATGCTTCATCATTTGGAAGTTCTCCATTGTGGACGTCCTGTCCGATGAGGTTGCATAAAATCCGCCTGAAGTATTCGTGTCGTGGAAAGGAGAGAAAGCTGCGACTATCTGTTAACATGCCAATAAAACGCCCTAGTAAGCCCATGTTGGAAAGGGTATTCAATTGTTTTTCCATACCGTCCTTTTGGTCTAAAAACCACCAGGCAGAACCCCATTGTATTTTTCCGGCGATGGTGCCATCATTAAAATTACCCATCATGGTTGCAAACAGCTCATTATCGCTGGGATTGAGGTTGTACAGAATGGTCTTGGGTAGTTTGTTTTCCTTATCCAGGCTATCCAAAAAAGCTGAAAGGCCTGCTGCCTGTGGGTAATCTCCAATGCTGTCACAGCCTACATCAGCACCGATCGTCTGCATTAATCTACTATTGTTATTTCGGATCGCTCCAAGGTGCAATTGCATGGTCCATCCTCGCTGATGGTACATTTTGCCCAGATGATAGAGGACTCCTGTTTGGAAGGCAGCTGACTCGTGTGAACTTATAGGTTGACCGGAATGAGCTTTCTTGAAAATGGCATCCAACGCTTTTGAAGTATATGAAACGGCAAACAGTTGTCCGAGTCCATGGTCTGCTAACTGGCAACCCTGTTTAGCAAAAAAATCAATTCTATTTTCTAATCCAGCCAATAACTGATCAAAGCTGCGGATCGAACTTCCCGTCACCTTTTCCAATGCCAAAACAGCATCAAGAAAAGCCGGGCTATCAATCACCATGAATGTATCAGGGCGAAAAGTAGGGAGCATCTTCAAATCGCTATCTGATTGTCGTTGCTGGCGATGGCTTTGGTGAAATGAAAGGCTATCTGTAGGATAGTCGGTGGTACAAACCACTTCTACATTCATTTTTTTGAGCACATTTTTTACAGAAAACTCAGGAGCCTGTAATTGCTCATTGGCTTGTTCATAGATGCTTTTCGCAGTCTTAGGGCTGAGCAAGTCGTGGATTCCAAAATAACGTTGAAGCTCTAAGTGCGTCCAGTGATACAATGGGTTCCGCATGGTATTGGGTACGGTCTCCGCCCACTTTAGGAATTTATCCTCATCACTCGTATCACCCGTGATATAGGCCTCATCAATGCCATTGGCACGCATCGCCCGCCATTTATAATGATCCCCTTTAAGCCATATTTCGGTGAGTGTGGGGAAGTTTTTATCCGTAGCGATTTCCTCAGGCGATAGGTGATTATGGTAATCGATGATCGGCAAGTCCTTCGCATAGCCGTGATACAATCGTTCTGCGGTCTTCGTTTGCAATAAGAAATTTTCGTCTAAAAATGGCTTAATCATGATGTTTAGCTTTTGGCGATTGGCTATTAGCTTTTGGTTAGGAAAAAGTAATTTTCACCCCACAAGATACTTCGAGGAGTGTTTGGGGGAAAGTATAGTATGGGGAAGAGTAACGTCTTAGCTAACAGTCAGCAACTAATAGCCTAAACATTACTTCTTACTATACCTAGTTCCAGGCCTCTCAATTCAGCCAATCCCCTTAAACGCCCGATGGCAGAATAGCCAGGATTGGTCTTTTTATTCAAATCATCCAGCATTTGATGGCCATGGTCTGGTCGCATCGGTATAGATTCCTGCCGGGCACTTGTCACTGCTAATAACTTTTCCATTACCGAAAACATATCTACATCACCATCCAGATGATTTGCTTCGTAGAAGTTCCCATATTCATCTCTTTTGGTGGCCCGAAGATGAACGAAATGAATATGTTTCCCGAATTTCTCGACCATCCCGGGGAGATTATTATCTGCCCGCACTCCAAATGAACCTGTGCAGAAACACAGACCATTATTTTGTGAATTGACCGCCTCTAGAATCGATTGAACATCCTCCTCTGTGCTGACTACGCGGGGTAAACCCAACAAAGGGAAGGGAGGGTCATCAGGATGGATGGCCATTTTTACACCTTCCTGCTCAGCGGTTGGAATAATTTCCTGTAAAAAAACGATTAAGTTTCTGCGTAAGGTGGCAGCATCAATGCCTGAGTAGGTATCAAGAATAGCTTGGAATTTTTCCAGTTGAAGCACTTCATCTGTTGTTCCTCCTGGCAGTCCCGCAATGATGTTTTGTGTTAATTTTTCCTGCTCAGCGATTGTCATTTGGGAAATGCGCTGCGCGGCATGTTGCTGCGTTAGCTCATCGTAATCATCTGAAGCATTCGGGCGTTTTAGGATATGTATATCAAAAGCCGCAAAAGCGGCTTTTTCAAAAAATAACGCTGTAGAACCATCCGGCATCTTATGATCCAATTCCGTGCGAGACCAATCCAGGACAGGCATAAAATTGTAGGTCACGATCCGTATATCACAGGCAGCCAGATTGCGAATGCTTTGCTTGTAATGATCGATGTATTTCAAATATTGGCCAGAAGCTCGCTTGATGTCTTCATGCACGGGAATGCTTTCCACCACCGACCAGGTCAGGCCTGCAGCTTCAATCGTAGCTTTCCGCTCTTGGATGTCTTCAATCGGCCAGACTTCTCCATTAGGAATATGATGCAGGGCCGTAACGACGCCTGTAGCTCCGGCCTGCCTTATGTCGCTCAAGGTCACCGGATCGTCGGGGCCGTACCATCGTAGCGTTTGTTCAAGTGTATGCACTAAAGTGAATTCATTTTTTGTGAAAATTGGTAATCGACGCTTTTTCGCTTGGCTTAACCTTTCTAAAGGTAAGATTTCCCCTTTTTCTGAATACTCGCTGCTTGATACTTGATACTTGCTACTCTCGAATGGTTAAAAATCACACGTGAGTAGCAAGTATCGAGCAGCAAGGATCAAGTTGTAAAAGATAACAAAACATCCGTCGAAATGAAGTCAGCGAGCAGTATATCAATGACTATCAACAGGTTACAAAATTACGACCTGTTTTAAACTACCTCTTCCCCTACGCGAAAAGACCCTACTGCTGGCTACTAGCTGTTGGCGGTTGGCTTTAGAGCGAATTTTCTTCTATTTACCCTAAACGCCCGAAAACGCACCAAATCCCCCGTCAACAGGAACGATGATCCCGGTAATAAACCTCGATTCTTCACTACACAACCATAGAACCGTACTGACCAGTTCTTCTGGCTCTCCAAATCGCTTCATAGGTGTATTCTGAATAATGCTCTTCGCGCGGTCGGTATAGCTGCCGTCTTCATTCAAAAGCAGTTTTTTATTTTGCTCTGCGATAAAGAAACCAGGGGCAATTGCATTCACCCGAATCCCTTCCCCAAACTTATTGGCCATTTCCACAGCCATCCATCTTGTGAAATTATCGATAGCCGCTTTCGATACGGAGTAGCCAAGTACACGCGTGAGCGCCTGCTGAGCTGCCATGGAGGAGATGTTGATGATGCAACCCTTTTTCTGCTTTGCCATCGCCTCGCCAAAGACGATGCTTGGCAGGACAGTCCCATTCAGGTTCAGGTCCGTCACCTTCGCAAAATCCGGCATGGATAGATCAAAGACATTTTGCTCGGGCATGATCGTCGCCCCTTTCATATTGCCACCTGCGGCATTGATTAAAATATCAATACTACCCCATTTTTGGAGTATTTCCTGGCTGGCTTTTTTCAATTGAGCTTCGTCCAGCACATCGGCAATAAGGGGCATAGCTTCGCCCCCCATGCCTTCAATTTGCTGCACTGCCTGCAATACTTTAGCCTCCGTTCTGCTGAGGATAGCAACCTTTACGCCTGCCTTGGCCAGACCTTCAGCCATCGCACTACCGAGCACCCCAGCTCCGCCTGTAATGATTGCTACTTTTCCATGTAATGTGAACATGTTTTTTCCGCTGTTTAAGGGTTTATGCTACCGCATGTGGCACTCATTCTAAAATTTCCAATCGCTAATCTGTAATCGTCAATCGCTAAAAGGACATTGTAAATCCATCCCCTTTTGAGTCAAATAATTACCTATCAACATGGATTTACAATTGCAGATTTACTATTAGCGATTGCAGATTTAGTGCCTGCGGCACTAACGCAACTCGTCGGGTGCACATCCGTCCATATCACCATAATCAAGGTTTTCGCCTGCCATGCCCCAAATAAAGGTGTAGCTACTTGTCCCCGAGCCGCTATGGATAGACCACGGTGGAGAAATCACTGCTTGTTCATTTTTCATCCAAACATGACGCGTTTCCTGAGGCTGCCCCATGAAATGGCATACCGCCTGCCCATGAGGCACTTCAAAGTAAAGGTATATTTCCATTCGACGGTCGTGGGTATGCGCAGGCATGGTGTTCCAAACACTTCCCGCCTTCAGTTCTGTCATCCCCATCTGTAACTGATTGGTTTTGACAATACTGTTGACAATAAGCTTACGAATAGTCCTAGCATTAGAGGTTTCCATTGCGCCCAGTTCTACTACTTCGGCCTCTGCCTGGGTAATATGTTTTGTTGGGAACGCCTGGTGTGCAGGAGCTGAATTCAAATAAAAACGGGCAGGTTGTGCCGGGTTGTTGCTGGAAAACTTGACTTCCTGACAGCCCATTCCCACGTATAATGCTTCTTTATACCCCAATTCGTAGGATTTTCCATCAACTTCAACGGTTCCACTTTGGCCTACATTAATGACACCTATTTCTCTTCTTTCCAGAAAAAAATCAGCCTTGAGAGGGTCTATACTTTCCAGAGTCAAAGGCTCCTTTGCAGGAACAGCAGCTCCTGCCATATAGCGATCATAATGGGTGTAGACCCAATTTATTTTTCCTTCTTCGAATAAATTCCCGATCAGAAAATCATTTCTGAGACGATCAGTATCGTAGGATTTAAAATCTGTGGGATTCGTGGCGTAACGTACTTCGTAATGCGTTGACATATGAAAGGGTTATTTTGTGTGTTCAATTTATCGAGCCATCCAGCCTCCATCGACTGTAAGGATATGGCCATTTACATAGTTGCTTGCATCAGATGCAAGGAAGATGGTAGCTCCCACCAGGTCATTCGCATCGCCCCATCTTCCGGCGGGAATACGACTCAAAATACTGGCGGAGCGTTCGGGATTGTCTTGAAGAGCCTGTGTGTTATCTGTTTTGATGTAGCCAGGAGCTATCGCATTTACCTGAACATGGTCCTTGCCCCATTCGTTGGCCAGGGCTTTGGTCAATTGACCTATGCCGCCTTTGCTAGCGGCATAGCCTGGGACCGTGATACCTCCCTGAAAGGTAAGAAGGGAAGCAGTAAAGATGATTTTCCCCGCTTGCCTGTCTACCATCCTCTTTCCTAATTCTCTACTTAAAATAAATTGAGCGTTTAGGTTTACTTCGATAACCTCGTCCCAATAATCATCACTATGTTCAACAGCAGGGTTTCGTTTGATCGTCCCCGCATTATTGACCAAAATATCAATATGAGGGTGGTTGCTATTTAGCTTTTCGATAAAATCGTAAAGGGCATTTCTATCATTAAAGTCACAGCGGTAAGCCGTGAATGATTTTCCCAATGCTTGCACAGATTTTTCGACTTCGCTTCCGGAGGTTTCAAGGCTGGCACTCACGCCAATAATATCTGCACCTGCATGTGCAAGTCCGATAGCCATTGCTTTTCCAATACCGCGCTTGCAGCCTGTTACAAGAACTGTTTTGTTTTGAAGTGAAAATAATTCAGGGAACATAGATTGTGTTTTTGTTAGCTAAGGAACGGCGACAAAATAAATAATCAAACTGACTTGGTCTTTTTCATTCATCCAGCGTCAAAAAATCCTCGTGTAATACATTACGCTGCGGCTTTTCTCCTTGGCTTAATAAAAAATACCTGTGCCAGTTTCGCCATTTATTTCATCTTCGTTCCTAAGACAGACAATTAATAAGGGCTCAAATATCTTTGTTCCTTTATTAATATTAGTTTCAGGATAAAATTAGCCTCATGATTTTACAAATAAGGCGTAAAAACCTAGAAAAATACAATTTTGCTCCTTTTCTTAGACTATTGTACCCCCTACTGCCAGCTAACCATGCCTACATTTGCATGAGTGTACATTCGCATAATACCCTTCAATATTATCTAATCGCATGAAGTCAATTTCGAAATATTCCTTCATGGTTTTGGCCCTTTGGTTTTCCTGTATGTGCGGATGCAATACAGGTCCGGCAAACAAGTCCCTATTTCTTGCGCACGGTTTGCCGACAAGCCATCCGGTCCATAAAGGGATGCTGGATTTTAGGCAGCGTCTGGAAGAAAAGTCTCAAGGCAGATTGAAGGTTAAGATTTTTGCAGATGGGCAACTGGGCTCAGAGCGAGAGGTGCTGGAACTGTTGCAAATAGGGAGTATTGCCATGACGAAGGTTAGTGCTGCGGCAATGGCCAACTTCGCTCCAGCCTATCAGGTATTGGGTGTTCCATATCTGTTTCGGGATAAGGCGCACTTTTTTGAAGCATTGGAAGGAGAAGTAGGGAAGAAATTATTGCAAAGTGGAAGTGAATACTGGCTGCGCGGCCTATGCTTTTATGATGCAGGAAGTCGAAGCTTTTATACAAAAGACAAACCCATTAAAAACCCTGAAGATCTCAAAGGATTGAAAATAAGGGTCATGAACCACCAAATGTCAGTCGACATGGTTAATGCCATGGGAGGTTCGGCCACTCCTATGGCGTACGGTGAGCTTTATACAGCCCTACAGCAAGGTGTTGTTGATGGCGCCGAGAACAATCCGCCTTCTCTATTGACTTCCCGGCACTATGAAGTGTGCAAATACTACACACTGGACGAGCATAGCTCCATTCCTGATGTTATGGTGATTGGGACAAAGTTTTGGAAAAGACTATCCAAGCAAGAACAACAATGGGTGCAGGAGGCGGCATCTGAATCTGTGAGCGCTCAAAAGGCATTCTGGGCTGCTTCGGAAGCAGAATCGCTAAGGATCATGAAGGAAGCAGGCGTGAACATTATAAAAGCGGATAAGCGCCTTTTTAGTGAAAAATGCAGCCCGGTATTGTCAGAATTTATCAAAAAACCAGGTATGGAAGAACTGGTCAGAGCCATTCAAAATCAATAAGTCGTTTTCATATGGATAAACTATTTCAAGCCACCATGAGCCTTATTGAGAAGTTGCTTATTGCGATCTTCATCATACTAATTATTGATGTAAGCTGGCAAGTGATCTCACGATTTGTGATTGGAAAATCCAGTTCTTTTACGGAAGAACTGGCACGCTTTGCGCTTATCTGGCTCACTGTTTTGGGGGCTGCATACCTCAATGGTAAACAGACGCACCTCGCGATCGATATTGGTCTCAAGGGACTTACTCCTAAAAAACGAAAACGGCGTAAAGCTGTCATAGAATTGCTCATGCTAGCATTCGCGTTGGTCGTCATGGTGATTGGCGGAGCCAATCTGGTCTATATAACCTTGCACCTTGGGCAAACTTCTCCTGCACTTCAGGTTCCCTTAGGATTTGTCTATAGTATTGTTCCAATCAGCGGGTGCTTTATCGTTTTCTTTTCAATCTACCATATCCTGCCCCAGGGGAAGCCAAGCAACAGTCTATCATGAGTTTTGAACTATTTAGTATTCTGTTCTTGTTTGTCAGCTTTTTCCTGCTGCTATTCTATGGGGTGCCTGTCGCCTACTCCATTGGGATTTCGACTACGCTTACCTTGTTGTTAAATATTCCTTTTTTTCCTGGAATCACGACCATTACTCAGCGCATTACGATCGGCATCGACAGCTTTGCCTTGCTTGCCATACCCTTTTTTGTCTTGGCGGGGGAAATCATGAATCGAGGGGGCATAGCAGAACGGCTTGTTAACTTTGCCAAATCCCTTGTCGGGAGCCTCCCTGGAGGCCTCGCCTATGTCAATGTGATCGCTGCCATGCTTTTTGGCGCGATTTCAGGCTCAGCCGTTGCTGCAGCCAGTGCCATTGGAGGCATCATGACGGATCGCATGGAGGATGAAGGCTACCCTCGCGAGTTCAGCGCAGCGGTCAACATATCATCTTCAACGACGGGATTATTGATTCCCCCTAGCAATGTCCTGATCGTCTATGCCCTGGCAAGTGGAGGAGCAGCTTCTGTTGCGGCTTTATTTGTGGCAGGATACATCCCTGGTTTGCTGGTGGGTTTTGCCCTGATGGCCGTGATCGCCGTCATGGCTGTAAAGAAAAAATTACCCAGAGAAAAAAGAGTCTCTCTATCAAGGCTTTGGATCGATTTCAGGAAAGCCATATTGAGTTTACTCCTGCTCGTGATCATCGTAGGTGGCATCGTTGCAGGTGTATTCACCGCTACAGAGGCGGCAGTCATTGCCGTACTGTATGCTGGGGCTTTGGCGCTTTTTTATAAAAAAATAACAGTAAAAGACTTCCCCGACATTCTTCTCCGTAGCGTCCAAACGACCAGTGTCGTACTCTTTCTGGTCTGCACCTCGATGGCGATGTCGTGGTTGTTTTCGTATGAAAGCATTCCCCAGCTGGTCTCTGAGCTATTGCTCAATCAATTCAGCAGCACCTTTCTCATTTTCTTGATCATTAACCTGACCCTGTTGGTGGTGGGAACCTTTATGGACATGACGCCGGCGGTACTCATTTTCACCCCCATCTTCTTACCTGTTGTCACAGCACTAGGCATGGACCCGGTTCACTTCGGAATTATCATGGTGCTCAATCTTTGTATTGGCCTCTGTACACCGCCCGTTGGAACGATCCTTTTTGTCGGGAGTGGGGTTGCTAAAGTATCAGTTGCAAAAGTTGTGAAACCATTGATTCCGTTGCTGATTACGATGATCGTTGTACTGTTATTGATCACGTATTTCCCAGCGTTGTCTTTGTGGCTGCCCAGTGTATTTGGACTATAATGAGTTGGGTAAATATAAACCCACAAAAATAATTTTTGTCATCTCGACCAGAGGGAGAGATCTTGACTTTAATGCACAAAATGGCCTAAAAAATCAATCCCGTCAAAACGGGATCCCCAGCTTCGCGGCTGCTTATGACAAGTATTGTATTTTGTTGGTTATCAGCTATAATAAAAGTGTTTCCTATTCTTAAAACTTGCTGCCAAAGGTAGCAGCGCTTCAGAGTTTCAAGGAAGCGCCAGGTTGGTAGAACTTGAAACACACCTGTGTTTTAGCTCCGGAGGAGCGACACTGAATGGGCCGCTCCTCCGGAGCTGAAAATGGAGGGACCATTATGATCTACCAACCTGAAGCTCCGCTGGAGCTTTTCCGCCAAGGCGGAAGATGTATAAGGATTGAGCGTGTCATCATTACACATATTGCAAGCGTTAGCCTGTATTAACCCTCGATATAACACCAATTTTTATTTGGCGAGGCACTTAACACAAACCCTCAATCCATACAAGCCTTCCTAACCAAATCAATAAAGGACTCCAGATCATGTACTCCAGTCAAGTCGCGCTCCCATGCAGCGAGAAAGCGATAGTGTGCTTTATGTGATGCATGTTTCAAGACAAAGGTATGGCTATCCACATCCTTCACTTTTTCAGGTTGAAAATACTGAGGAATAACAACGGCCATCCCTAGATTTTCATGGTGGAATGATTGCTCGCCCCATGTATAAGCAGCGAACTGCCCGCCATGATTTTGCGTTTCGCATTCCTCAAGATGCTTGACAATGCCCGTGGCAAAGTACATCCCCTGAGGTAAGTTCCCATTTACAACCTCCAGTGACAGCTCACACCAGGCTTCGCCTGCTTGTAGAGACCAATCCTGGATCAGATCAAAGCGATGGCTACCGATACGTAAGCCCTGAAAGGTGGTGCGAATGTTAGCATAATCATCCGTTTGCTCCGTGATCTCCACCGTTTTTTGCTCGTATTGAGAAAGGGTATAAACACTGTCTTGATACCAAATGGCAGGACTGCCAATCCCTAAAGAATTTCCCACCTTCAGGATATCAGAACCCCAGTCCATGACATCATGGTAATTCCAACTTACCGTATCCATCACAAGATTAGCAACGCGCTTGCCATAGATATCAAAGCGATGTCGACTGTCCATGTAGAATCTGTAGGCAATCAGATCATTTTCCAAAACCGGCCCTTCAAACATCGCCCACTTATTTTGCGGACTGAGGTCTTTGGGAACTTCTATTTTTTGAACGGCCTGATAGGGGCCGTTTATCTTATTTTTATGAGAAAGGTCAAATGCTTCAGGCTGGCGAAGGAGAAGAGCTTGCACCTTTTTTGTTTCTTCTTCTGAGAAGTTGAGTGTCAAGTATGACCCTTTAAAATCCTGATTACGGGCCTCAATCACCGTTTTGCCAGGAGCTGGGTCCAGTTCAATCGCTGCGCGGCCATTTGCCATTTCGATCACCTGGCTACGCGTAGGAGTACCATAGTTAATGAGAAGATCACTACTTCCATCAGCGGAGAAATACATGCGTTTTTCATAGTCCAAAACGCGGTTGCCATTCTTGTCGATCATCTTGGCTTCAACAAGGACGTTTCCATTGGGCAATGGCTTAGAGCTTAGTTGAACCTGATTAGGCGAACCGTGTTGTTCGAAGGTATAAGAGACACGTAAGGTATCGCCTGCGATGCGCTTATTCGCATTAAATCCCTGAGCAATCAGCTCATTTTCTCCTTCCTCAAAGGAGACATCCCACGTGAGACCATGAGCTGGAAACTTGCCATAATTTCGTTTTTTTCTACCTAAAGACTTCCCTTTGTGAAAGAGTTCTACTTCCTCACAATTGCTGTACACACATAGCGCTCGGCTTTTGTCTTGAGGGCCACTCCGTTCTGTCCAGGTATGAGATTCTATATACGTAAACGGCTCATTTGACCAGTAACTTTTATAGACAAAATAGGCATCCTTGGGATTGCCTGCTCTATCGAACAAGCCTTTCTGATTGAGGTACGGGATCGCATTCTCCGGACGCAAGGGTGTTCCAAAATCTTTAAATGCCCATTGCGCATTGCCGGCAAAGCCTGGAAGGCTTTCACTTACGCTCAGGTGCCAGTCAAAAAGGTCAACGATATAGTTTTCGGTCCAGTCTCCTTCTTTTGCAATATTTCTAACCGCTACCTGATTAGACACTTCCGCCCATTTACTTTCGTCCAGCATCCCTGATCCTGTGATAGGCGTTTCCGTGTGGCGTCCGACATGAGATGAGCCGCCATATTCCATGTGTAGAAACTGCGGGTATTTCTTTTGCTCACGCTCAAGCGCCTGCTGGTAGGATGTATAGACACCTGCATACCAGCCTGACCAGATGGAAGGAGAAAAAGCATCAACCATATGAGCGCCTGGGTAATATTTGCGAAGCGCAGTCATGCGGGTCGGATCGATCTCATGCGCCAGGTCATTCAATTCCCTGACAAAAGGATTTATGCTTGCGGTATCACCTCCACCCGGAAAGTCGGGCATCCAATAGACTTCATTTCCCAGAGACCAGAAACAGATACTAGGATGATTATAGTTTTGAAGAATTTGTTCTTTGAAAAGCCTACGACTGTTGGCTTTCCATGTCTCGTCCCCGATACCGCCACGGCACCAAGGGAGTTCGTCCCAGACGATGATGCCGAGTTCATTACAGGCTTTATAAATCTCAGGGTCTTGAGGATAGTGTCCAAGCCGTACAAAGTTTGCCCCCATCTCTTTAATCTGGACCATGTCTTTACGGTGCTGTGCATTGGACATGGCAGCTCCAAAGCCGGCATGCTCCTCATGTCGGTGAGTGCCACGCAAGAGGAGGCGTTTGCCGTTGAGGAAAAAAGCCCCATGCTCTTCAAAATGAAACCAGCGAAATCCGACCTTTTCAGTGAGTTGGTCTATTGCTTGGCCATCTTCCAGATACTCCACCACGCACTCATACAAATAGGGATCATCGGGAGACCACAGGTGTGGCTTGGATAGCGTACCCAAGTCAAAGGTGACGACTTGTCCTGGCTGTTCGTTTCCCAGGCTAATTTCTTTTTCCAGGACCTTCTTCCCTGTTGTAGGTTCTTGTAAATAGGCTCGAAGCGAACGGTTCTTTGAGCTGCTGTTGCCATGGAGTTGTACAGCGAGTTGAGCGGTAGCTTTTTTAGTACTGACTTCAGGAGTAGAAATTCGGGCAGCGGAGAGGTGATTGAGCGGAAGTTTTTTGAGCCAAACATCTCTAGTAATTCCTCCAAAAATAAAAAAATCGGCTTTTTGAGAAGGAATAATTTGAGGGTCATAACCATTGTCTACCCTGACTAGAATGGTGTTTTCTCCCTGAACGACCTGCTCATTTATATCAACGTCAAAGCCAACGTAGCCTCCGATATGTTTTCCGGCAAGCTGGCCATTTACATACACTTGGGTCTTGATATTTGCTCCTTCAAAATAAAGGAGATATCGGTGTGTGCCGGGTTCGTCTATGTATAATTCCCTTTGATACCAGGAGGCATCTCTTCTGTAGCCCGGAAGGTTGTCGACGGCATCCCACTGGTTCCAGGTATGAGGGAGCTGTATGGGTTGCCATTGGTTGAGGTCTGGAAGCTGGTCTAAGGAAACCTGACCATTCTCCAGGTAAAACCAATCGCTATTAATAGGTAACGTTTGTCGCTGGCTCAAGGCTACCGACATACATACTAGCAAACCAAAACAAAGTGTTATTTTTTTCATTTTCGAGCCTATTAAGCATTATCACGACTGGGTTGCTGCCCCCTCTGTCAGGTTCCAACCGCTTCACCACAATGCTTAAAGCGCTGACAGAGGTTAGCAACCGATACAAAATCAACCGTGATAATCATTATTTCACCATTAAATTCCTTTTCATCAACGCCTCGACGAAGTAGTAATCTGCATACACAATGGGGACATCCACCTCAGAAGCACCTGGAATGCTACCTACGCTATGTTTGAGTAAAAAAGGTGCTGTGGTAGATTGATATTCAGTACGACAAAGTACTTGCAGACTTTTATCTGCCCAATTCAAATACTGTTTCTTTTCTTCATCTGTGGCCCAATCACATAGCATCAACAGGCCACAGGTGGCGATAGCAGCAGCCGAAGCATCTCTGGGTTCATTGGGAATATGAGGCGCATCGAAGTCCCAATAAGGAATCAAATCCTCAGGCATACGCTCATGCGCATAAAAGAATTCGGCTACCCCTTTTGCTTGCTCAAGGAAACGCTTATCACCCGTCTCCCGATAGGCCATACTAAAGCCATACAGGTTCCAGCCCTGGCCTCGGGCCCAACTTGAAGAATCGGAGAATCCCTGATGGGTCTGGCGAAGCCTAACTTCACCACTAAGCGTATCATAGTCGATTACATGATAGGCACTATGGTCTTCACGAATGTGGTTTTTGAGGGTCATGAGTGCATGCTGATAGGCTATGTTGTAATACGAAGAATCGCCCGAAAGCCGTGTTGCTGCAAAGAGCATTTCGAGGTTCATCATATTATCGATGATTACAGGGAATTGCCATTCATCAGCATTAAAATCCCAGGAGCGGATACACCCAATTTTTTCATCAAAGCGCCTGATAAGCGTTTTGGAGGTCTCCAGAATAACTTCTTTATATGCTTCATCTTGGGTCAAGCGATGTCCGTGCCCAAAACTGCAATATACCTTAAAGCCCAAATCATGGGTATGGGTGTCATATTTCTCCTTTTCGATAAAAGATGTCCACTGAGACGCTGCTTCTTTCAACTCCTTTTCCTGACTAAATTCATACAATTGCCATAAGGTCCCAGGATAGAAACCACTCGTCCAGTCTCTCGAGCCTGTCCCATGAAGGCTTCCGTCCTTTTGTAAAGATCTGGGAATGGCAGTTGAGTCTATGGTGGTTTCTCCTAAATACGCTATCGCTTTGTCAGTCATCGACTGTAATTGTTGCTCGAAAAACGCATCGTCCGGCACATTGGAAGACGTTTTTTGCTGCGAGCAAGACAAAAGGCATAAAGAGAGTAAACAGACAAAACCAAGCGTACTTGTTTTCATAATCTAACGTATTGGGATTTCGTAAACGGCCGATTTCTTTCTAAAAAAGAAAAGGAAAGGTAGAAAGTATTTAGACCATTTTTTCGTTCCAAACATGGTCTTAACTCAATCCAGGTATAAATATAGTGAAGATAGCCTGCCTAAAAATCTAATTTTAGGTGAGCAAAAGTCCAGATTGATTCTCATTGGCTTGAAAGGCCTTGCGACAGTTGACGGCAAGCGTTTTGAACTGAGAGGCAGGTTGGCCATGAATGGTATTCAAAACACATATTCAGGGGTACACATTCATCATTCGAATTAGCGCCATTGATAACACTTGCGATACTAATGGTGCTTGTGCGTAATTGCTTTTTTGATTTGTGGTTAGCGCTTTGATGTTTCTACAGGTCAAATATTTGATCCGCTTACCCATCACCTCTCCTCCAAATCCTCAAGTCGCTTTACCGGATTAAATGTGCTTCCAGGCACTTCCACAATTACAGTATTCCAGTCGGCCATCGCGCCGTTCCAAAGGCCGGGCAGTTCCATCGCTTTGAGGGGGCGGCCATTGAGGGATTTTTCGGTGATAAATCCGGCGTCGTCATCGCGGTGCTGAAGCAAGTCGAAAGGCTTGCCTTGGTAGTCTTTAAGGCCGCAAACCAAGTCCGTGATATTGGCATAGGTCGACTGGCTGGCAACCGCTTTCTGGCTGGAGTTTTCCAGATTTATCTGGGCAGTTTCTACGAGTTGTAAAGACTGGGAGCCATCGTTTTCCGCTGCCCAAAATGGCCCGCCACCCGTTTGTTCCTCGGTGCGAATAACTCCGCACACGCGCAGCGGACGATGGAGCTTGCGATGGATATAGGCTTTTTGTTCGGCTATTTCCCAGGAAGAAAAAGCCTCAGAAAGACGTAAACCAGCCTTTTTCTCCAAAAAATCAATTAATGCTTCTGGAATATCCTCCTGCTGATCCAGCGCATTTTGCCAATCAAAAAGCTGTTGCTGCGTTTCTAATAAAAGGCCGCCAAGTATCTTCTTCCAATGCCAGGTTTCTTGTTGATTATATTCTGGTAAAACGTTGTCTACATTTTTGATGAAGACGATATCCGCATCAAGTTTATTGAGGTTTTCGAGCAAAGCGCCATGGCCGCCAGGACGAAAAAGGAGTGTGCCATTTTCCTGACGAAAAGGCTGGTTATCCATATCCACAGCGAGCGTGTCGGTGGCAGGATTTTGGATAGATGTTTCCACGAGAAAACGGCATTGATAGCGCTTCTCGTATGCAGGTAAAAGTGCTTGTAATGTTTGTTCAAAAAGTGCCTGATGCTGCTCCGCAACGGTGAAGTGCAAGCGTACCAACCTGCTCTTATCGCGGCAATAATACGCTCCTTCTACGAGGTGTTCCTCCAGCGCTGTGCGGCTAAAGCCTTCATAGCGGTGAAACGGAATTAGCGCCTTAGGCAAGTTGGCAAATTCGCTCAGCAAAACCTCCACAACCTTATCATATTCTGCCTTTGCGAGTAGGGCCTCAACATCGGCTAATTTTGCTTTTAGTACTGGAAAAAGCGCAAAACGAGGCAAGCTTTGACAAATTTGCTGGACTTTTTCTTTTTCTGAGTCGCTGAGTGAATCGGGCTGTTTGAGGTATGCAAAAAATAGGCGGAACATACGACTGGCAGCGCCGGAGGCTGGCACGAATTTGCATACATCTTGGGACGGAGCGAGGTCGTCAAAACTGGCAATAAAGCCTTGAGCCATAGCTGCATCAACCTGAAGGATTCCATCCACTGGTCCGGGCGCATGCTCTAGCTTCAGCTCAGGAAATCCTGCTTTAAACCGCTTAAGTTGGAGCTGAACATCATCGAGTGAAATGCCTCGTTGAAACATTTGTTGGGTGTCAGCAGCTGTGAAGTCAGACATGTTGTTCTGTGATTATCTTGGATAATGTAGTTGTGCGTAGCCGAAGCCACTGTTCCCTTCGACTCCGCTCAGGGAACGGTCGGAAATCTGAATTTCCGGTGGCTGAGCGTAGCCGAAGCCACACCTATTTCTCCCCCACAGGAACACCATGTACACCATCCTCTATAGAGACATTGAAAGGCGTGGGTTCTGTACCAAATGCCGTTTTGTAGGCAGGGATCAGTTCGTTTAAAAAAGCATCCTTTTCTGACTTTTTGATCAAGTTCAAGGTGCAACCGCCAAAGCCTCCACCCATCATCCGACTTCCCAGGATATAATCCTTATCGGCAGTTTTCTCAACGAGGAAATCAAGTTCAGCACAACTTACTTCGTAGCTGTCTTTTAGACTCGCATGCGATTGATACATCAGTTTACCGAGCATTGGCAAATTGCCTTCCTTCAAGGATTCCACTGCTTTCAGTACGCGCTCATTTTCAGAAACTACATGAAGACACCGACTGTAAATCGGCTCCGGAATATTGGCTCGTTGCTGTTCCAGTTGCGATCGTTTCACATCTCTTAGGCTATCTATTTTAGGGTAAAATTTTCTAAGCATATGCACCCCTGCCTGGCATTCTTCTCTGCGGGTATTGTATGCAGAATCAGCGAGGTTATGCGTGACATTGCTATTGATAAGCAGGAACTCAAAATCGTCTAATATGATAGGAACATACTGATGTTCCAAGCTGCGACAATCCAGTAAAATGGCGGAATTTTTCTTCCCCATCATACTGGCAAACTGGTCCATGATACCGCACTTTGTTCCCACAAAATTATGCTCCGCCATTTGCCCCATTTTAACCAAATCAAAGCGATTAAAGCCCAGATTGAGCAATTCGTTTAAGCCAAATGCAATGGCACATTCCAAAGCAGCAGAGCTACTTACGCCGCCCCCGATGGGGATATTTCCCCCAAATTCACAATCAAAGCCCTGAAGCTGAATGCCTTTTTTCTGCATCTCATGTACAACCCCCAAAAGGTAGTTCTGCCAACCTCCTTCCAGCGGACTGAAATCGTTCAGGTCAAAGGTGTAATCCTCATCCATATCGGATGCGTGCATGTGACAAAGCGAAGCCCGGCCATTGGATTTGAGGCGAAGTTCGATACGCTTGTCTATCGCAGCAGGAAGTACGAATCCATCGTTGTAGTCGGTGTGTTCTCCGATAATATTGAGCCTACCGGGAGCATGGACCAGGATCACCTTTCCTTGACTTTCGCTGAACTTGGTTGATGTATCAAGGTGTTTCATACCTATTTCTTAACAATATTCTCTCCAAACCTCTCTCCATCTATAAGCATCTGGATGAAATATACTCCAATTGGCAGATGTAACAAATCGAGCTGATTCAAGGGCTGGGTTTACATTATTAGCAATTGCGACGAATCAACCCGGCCAATCATCGGCCGCTTCCCCATCGATATCCATGTTTTCCTGAACCGTTGAAGAAGCAAATCACGGCAAATCACCCTTCTGACCTGCCTGTTCATTTGCTTTCTAGATGTTTTGCTCGATGAAGTCTCTACTTTTGAAATAGCAAAAGTAATTCTATTCTTGTTTTGAAGATTTTTCAAGCCATGAATCATTCGAAAGTATCGCATACTACATGCCTTTATTTTTTTTATCTATAATAAATTACCACTTACCCAAAGTCTTTTATCATGAAAAAAACACATTATTCTCTATCAGCTTTTTTACTCACTTTATTTTTCAGCATCTCTTTTTCATCTTTTGGTCAAACCTGCAACCCTACTGAAAACTGGCTGAACACCGGATTTCCTGGGACAAATGCCAACCTCATGACCGAGATGAATGGAAACCTCTACACAGTGAATTTCCATGTGCCTCGTCAGGAATATGTTCTCTACAAGTATGACGGAGTTCTCTGGACAGAAATGTCCGCCTTTCCTGTTGGCGGTATCCATTATTCGATTGCTTCATATCAAGGTCAAATTTACCTGGCAGGAAGTTATCCTATTTTCAATGTAGAAGGTATTACGCGGTGGGATAGCCTTACAAACCAATGGCTAAGTGTAGGAGGAGGCATGGGTGGACTAGGAAGTGGAGTCATCCTTGACATGAAGGTGTTTCAGGGAGAATTATATGCGGCAGGAACATTTGATAGTATCGGAGGAATACATGCAAATGGCCTCGCAAGGTGGAACGGAACTCGCTGGGACAGTGTAGGGAACCAAAGCCTGCTGGCCCCTCTCCCAAATAGACGCTCGGCATACTTTAACTGCCTCCATAGCTGGAATAATCAACTTGCTGTCGGAGGGAGTTTTGAAATCTCAGGATCACAGTACCTCGCATTGTGGGACGGAACTACATGGTCGGGAATTCCCGGTAGCCCAAATAATGAAGTGAAAGAGATGGTGACCTACAATAATGACCTGGTTATTTTCGGTCCCGCTATCGACAGCGTCGGCAATACTGCGATCAGACATATAGCACGTTGGGATGGGACTAATTGGCATGCTATGGGCATGGCGGCATCCGACTTTGTCGACTTGAGAGACATGCATGTCTATAATGGAGAGTTATATATTACTGGTCCAACTGGCTTCTATACTGTGGGGGGAGGTATGACTTTCGATGGGATGGCAAAATGGAACGGAACACAATGGTATATTCTAACCGGTTTTGATGGATTTGGGTATGAACTTCGAGAATATAAAAACAGGCTTTATCTTAATGGAGCCCTCAATTCTTCATGTAATAGGCCAATAGAAAATGTCGTAAAATTATGCTCCTACCTGGAGTGCCAACCTGTTTCCGGGCATGTGTACCAAGACGATAATAGTAACTGCAGTTCAGATTCGACAGAGTTCCCTATGGCTCAGCAGTGGATCAATATACAGCCTGGAAATTATGCAGCACCGACAGATGCTTCGGGAGATTACTACATTTTGCTTGATACGGGTGCTTACACGATTGACATAACCACTTTACCGAATAATTACACCAGTAAATGTCCTGCCAATGGGCACAATGTAACATTGAATGCTGCCGGCGGAGCTACAGGGCTTGACTTCGGTTATGTTCCTGTGGCGAACATCACAGACCTCAATATTACGGGAACCACGACGAGATTTCGCCCAGGCTTTACCGGTCGGGTGTATGTGAATTTTGGGAATGTAGGAACCACTTCACACAATGGAACGATCGACCTGACGCTCGATGCCGGAATGACCGCAGGCTTGAGTTCGCAGACGATTGCCAGTCAGACCGGCCAGACGGTTACCTGGAATTTCACAGGCCTTAATCCTACACAAGTCGGTGGGATATGGCTGGAGGCAGCCCTCGACACAAGTGTTCAACTAGGTGATACCCTGTGTCTCATTGTCAATATTACTTCTCCTGTTGGTACAGAGGCTACTCCAGCAGACAATTCAGACACACTGAAGGTCATCGTCACGGGTTCGTATGACCCCAACGATAAGCAGGTTTCACCTGCGGGTGAAGGCGTAACCGGAGATATTCCTGTTGAAACCGAGGCGCTTACATATACTGTTCGCTTCCAAAATACGGGAACGGATACGGCCTTCACGGTGCTGATCCGTGATGAGATTGACCCTAATCTGGACCTCGGAACACTGAGCATTCTTGGTGCTAGTCATGCATACAAATTTGAGGTAGAAGAAGGACAAAAGGTCAAATGGACGTTTGACAATATCCTCTTGGCTGACAGCAATACCAATGAGCCTGCCAGTCACGGCTTTATTAAGTACCAAATCAATCTAAAACCCAACCTTCCTATCGGCACTCAAATAGAAAACACGGCTTATATCTACTTTGATTTTAATGCGCCTATCGTCACCAATACCACGATCAGCACCCTTGTAAATCCAACGACGGCGATCGAATCTATTCCTCAGGTTAGCCGCCTGAAAGTTTGGCCCAATCCCGCAAGCGATGAGGTTCATTTCCGTCTGGACAATCAGGTTCATAATGGCGTGCTCACCATACTCGACCTGCAAGGCAGAACAGTAGTGACAAAGAAGAACATCTCCGAGCGAGAATTTCGGGTTTCGCTGCACGGCCTCTTGTCAGGGATGTACATGTACCGACTTGAAGAAAAAGGAAAGGTGCTGGGAGTTGGGAAGATGGTCGTGAAATAATAACGGACTTCGATTCCACTGCACCACTGCACCACTGCTGCATATCAGGCACTTATCTCTTTTGGAGGTAAGTGTCTTTTTTATTGGATAAAAAATATGGGCTCCTTTTCCTATTCTAGACTGGCTACAGCCCAGATTTAAGGTACTTCCAAAAAATCGTCAGATTTTTTTTTATAAAAGAGGGAACAAATAGCATCGCTCACAACACTAACATATATAGGCTCCACATTCACCACCAATTTTACCATTAAAACCCAAAGCTATGATCAAAAAAAATCATTATTTATCAGCCTTGCTGTTCACCCTATTGTTCAGCATATCTTCGTATTCTATTGCCCAAATCTGTAATCCTACGGAAAGGTGGATTAACACCGGATATCCAGGTACGAGTACCAACGTCATGACCGAGATGAACGGAAACCTGTATACTGTAGACTTCCATCCAACTATTCGCACAGTGGTACTCATGAAATACGATGGGAGTGCCTGGGTAGTACTATCTCACCTGCCATACCCTCATGCTGGTGGCAATAAATTCAAACTTGCAAGCTACCAAGGGCAAATTTATCTATCGGGCGCCTACTACCCTGACGGGAGTACAGGAGAAGGCATTGCAAGGTGGGACAGCACCTCAAATCAATGGCTCAGTGTGGGAGGAGGTCTGAGCGGAGACAGTATCGGAGGTATATATGACCTGGAGGTATATCAGGGCGACTTATATGCTGCAGGAAAATTTGATACGATAGGCGGTGTATCCACAAAAGGCCTTGCCAAGTGGAACGGAACAAGATGGGACAGTGTCATAGATCCAAGGTTGATAACACCTGACTCATTTTGGGGGAAGATTGACTTTTGGGCTCTCCAAACCTGGAATAACAAACTCGCAGTTGGAGGATATTTTGGCGTTTCAGGTTCACAGTATATTGCTTTGTGGGACGGATCGGCATTAACAGGAATCCCAGGCAGTCCATTCGGTGGAGTAAACGTAATGGCGGTCTATAATGGTGACCTCATCATGTATGGGGGCCATATTAGAAATGTTGGAGGGAGTCCTACCAGGCATCTGGCTCGCTGGGATGGAAGCAGTTGGCATACGATGGGTATGGCAGTGTCTGATTTTGTGAGTGTATGGGATATGCTTGAGTACAATGGGGAATTGTATATCACAGGATACAGTGCTAGTTATAGGGTCGGAGGAGGGATCAATATCAATGGGGTGGCCAAATGGGACGGGAATCAATGGCATACGGTAACCGGTTTTAAAAGAGATGATATTGGGTGGGGATTAAAGGAATACAAAAACAGACTTTACCTCCATGGAAGCCTCTCCTCATCCTGCGGAGCCCCCATCGACAATGTCGTAAAGCTATGTTCCTATCCGGAATGCCAACCTATTTCGGGGCACGTGTACCAGGATGACAATAATAATTGTAGCCTTGATACGACAGAGTTCCCTATGGTTCGACAGTGGGTCAATGTGCAACCGGGAAACTATTCAATCCCTACAGATTCGCTAGGCAACTTCTATACGCTACTCGACACAGGGACCTATTCAGTTGATATGAGTTTACCAACTCATTACTCAAGTAAATGCCCTGCAAATGGGTACACCGTCGCGCTAAATACTGTAGGAGGAGCTTCTGGCCTTGATTTTGGTTTTGTTCCTGTGGCCAATATTACCGACGTAAACATCACCGCTACTGCAACGCGGTTTCGCCCAGGCTTTACGGGGCGGGTGTATCTCAATTTTGGTAATGCGGGGACGGTTTTACAAAATGGAGACGTCACCATAACCCTGGATCCTAAAATGGTTGCAGGTATGAGTTCTCCAGCCTTCGCCAGCCAAACCGGCAAAACCTTGACCTGGAACTACACCAACCTTGCCCCTACTCAAATAGGCCGTATATGGCTTGAAGCGTATATCGACACGACTGTTCAGTTAGGAGATACCTTGTGCATCATCGCCAACATCTCCTCTACTGTAGGTACGGATACGACTCCAATGAATAATACGGACACACTGAAGGTCATCGTCACGGGTTCGTATGACCCCAACGATAAGCAGGTTTCACCTGCGGGTGAAGGCATAACCGGAGATATCCCCTTTGATACTGAGACGCTTACCTATACCGTCCGCTTTCAAAATACGGGAACGGATACGGCCTTTACGGTGCTGATCCGTGATGAAATTGATCCGAATCTGGACCTCGGAACACTGAGTATTCTTGGGGCAAGTCATGCCTATAGATTTGAAGTAGAGGAAGGGCAAAAGATCAAATGGACGTTCGACAATATTCTACTCGCTGACAGCAATACCAATGAGCCTGCCAGTCATGGTTTTGTCAAATATCAAATCAATCTAAAACCCAATCTTCCTATCGGTGCTCAAATTGAAAACACGGCTTATATCTACTTTGATTTTAATGCGCCCATCGTCACCAATACCACGATTAGCACCCTTGTAAATCCAACGACAGCGATCGAACCTATTCCTCAGGTTAGCCACCTGAAAGTATGGCCTAATCCAGCCAGCGATGAGGTTCATTTCCGTCTGGACAATCAGGTTCATAATGGCGTGCTCACCATACTCGACCTGCAAGGCAGAACAGTAGCGACCAAGAAGAACATCTCCGAGCGAGAATTTCGGGTTTCGCTGCACGGCCTCTTGTCAGGGATGTACATGTATCGACTTGAAGAAAAAGGAAAGGTGCTGGGAGTTGGGAAGATAGTCGTGAAATAATTATTGAAACCCATTCTTCATCAAGTAGGGCTTGCACGTTTTTGTGTGAGTCCTTTTTTGTTTTTGGGGCAAAAAGGAATTCACAGAAATAAGTACCTTGAAGAGGTTTGAAAAAAAACTATCGCACCTTCCACAGCTATGGGATTTGATTGGGTACCATTAAAAAATTACAAAAGGCATTTTATCTGCCTGAGTTGCCAGAAAGGATTTAAACGCCCTTCTGAAAAAGACATGAAGCATGCACATGCTCCGGATTTTTCGAATTTGATGAGTGAATATTATGCTTCTGGGCAGGAGCACGATATTGTCACCTACATTCAGACTGCGCATCAGAAAGCACAGGTCGTGTGCCCTCAGTGTCAAGGTCCGATGTTGCAGGTGCATTACAATTTTGAAGTTCCTCCTCATCGGGACAACAGGGCCTGGAAAAGGCTCCAGAAAACAATGCACGCCGATACGGTTCTCAAATTTGATACTTACATACAATGGCATCGGCTGGCTATCCAGCGCGCCGCGAAAGGTTCTCCTGAGTTGGCATCTTTCACTCAGAATCTAGCGAAGCTGATCGCCAGACTATAGAATATTCCCCTTTCCTGGCAATAGTGAAAGCAGCAAGCTCACCATCAATTATATAGTGACGTTTTTTACCTTTGATAAGATTGATTCTCCCCAAAACCCATCTATATGAAAAACATACTCCTAATCGCGACTTTCTCTTTATGTCTGTGTGCAATGGGCTGCAATGTGAATCCTAACAAAGAGGCTCGGATTCAAAAGCTCGAAGCGGAAATGCAGCAAACAATGGACTTGGTAAACAAACTTGAAGAGAGAGTTCAAACCCTTGAAGCAGAAAATGGGCAACTACGGTCACGGCTTCTAAGGATTGAAAAGTTGTAGTGTTGCTGGGAAGGTAAGCCTCCAAGTTAGCTCCAATCCTTTTACGTAAAAATTTCTTTAATTTCAGGTATCCCAAACACACTATTTAACAACGAATAAGTGATCAAACACCCCATTAAAGAGTTCCTAACGCTAGTGAATCATGGCGAATCTTAAACATCATAAAACTAAAAATATCTCAAAAGGGGAAACACTTTTGGGTTTTGGAGACATTGCTTCATTTGCATATAAAGTCGAAAGTGGTTGCCTGAAAAGCTACGTTACAGACAATTCAGGCAAAGAACATATTCTACAGTTTGCTCCTGAAGATTGGCTGATCGGAGACATGGATAGCTACACAAACCAAAAGCCTTCTATTATCACGATTGAAGCTATTGAGGACAGTGAGGTTTCATTTATTTCAGTATCCGATTTTGGCGATTTCCATAACCTGGAAAAAGAGCTATTAATAGAAATGAGTATTAAGCTTCGCAATAATCTAATTGCTACCAATAAAAGAGTCATCGGCTTATTGAGTGCTACTGCAGAAGAACGTTATATAGAATTTACAGAGACTTATCCCACATTGGTGCAGCGACTTCCCCTAAAACTAATCGCTTCCTACATCGGCATTACACCAGAATACCTGAGCGATTTAAGGCGAAAAATTGCAAAAAATAACTGAGCCCCCATTTCTTAAGCTACCTTAAGTTTTTTTAGCATTCGTTCTTACAACTTTGTGCCACTGTTTAACAACTAACGTCTTCAAACATGGCAAAAATGAATTTTTTAGGAATGATTGTAACGATCATGTTCCTGTCAGCATTTACAATTAGTAATTCTACGACCTGGACAATTGCTGAAGGGCATACGATCAAATTCAGCAGCAAAAACCCATCAGGTATTTTTTCTAAACTTACAGGTGACATTGAATTTGATGAAGATAATTTAGAGGCTTCGAAGTTTGATGTCCAAATAGATGTTGCATCTATCAATACTGGAAATGGCATGAAAAACCGCCATGCCAAAGGCAAGAACTGGTTTAATGCTGAGCAATACCCGACCATCAATTTTACATCTCATCAATTCCAGCAATCTTCAACAGGCTACGAAGTGACGGGAACGCTTGAGATGCACGGAATCAAGAAGGACATGACGATCCCTTTTACTTTTAACGATAATGTTTTCGAAAGCAGCTTCACCGTAAAAAGGACAGACTTCAACATAGGCTCTGTCAAAGGCATGGCTAAGAAAGTGCCAATTGAAATCCAGCTTGACATTGCTGTTCCAGTCACAAAGTAATCCCTTACTCCATTCTTGATATGAAAAACCTACTCACTCATGGAGTGATTGCTGGACTAACATCCGGGATTGCAGGTGTGATATATCTCAATATCTACCAGGAAGCATTTGGCGTTGACTATAGCTCAATCATTAACATGGGTTCTATAATGGGAGCAAGTGTTATTGGCTGTATGCTGATGACTTTGGGCTATGCTGCCTTAATGAAACTCAAAAAGCAAAAGCTGAGAGGGTGGTTAAATATATTAATTGCCACACTTTCATTTGCCAGTATCATAAGCCCTATAGGAATGAGCTTACCACTTGATATTGAATACCCGGAACTGTTTCCAGGTTTGGTTGTACCGATGCACTTTTTTCCAGCATTGGCATTTTTGACCATCTATCCTCTCTTTTCAACTAACAATTAAATTTTACAACAATGTCAGATCAAAAAAACAACAAGGTACTCAACATTGCCCTTTGGGTCGCTCAGGCGCTATTAGGACTTATGTTTCTTATGGCGGGGGCAATGAAAGCTTCTCAACCCGTCGAGGCATTGACAGAGTCACTCCCCTGGGTAACATCTACGCCATTATGGCTCGTGCGATTTATTGGCCTTAGTGAATTGTTAGGAGGTTTAGGTTTGTTACTCCCTTCGATCCTGCGCATCAAACCATTTTTAACTGTTTGGGCAGCAATTGGCCTTGCCGTGGTGATGCTTTTAGCAGCGCTATTTCATGGGGCAAGAGGTGAGTTCTCGGCTATAGGGGTGAATGTAGTCATGCTTGCTCTATTTGTATTTATAGCGTGGGGTAGAAGTAAAAAAGCGCCTATTCTTCCTAAAGAGTAAGCCCTCCTGCGGTGTCCCCATTGAGGATACTGTATAGTTTGAAGAACGAAACCATATCGTACACGTCCCCTTACTAATTCAAAAACATATGGAACGGAAAGTTTTTTTAAAAACCCTTCTAGGTACATCAACTTTACTCACAATGGCCGGATTCTCTTCCTTAGCAAATGCGCTTTCTCACAACGACCAAGACAATGATAACTCAAGCGAATTTGCCTCCTTTGGAGCGATTCACCTGAATATTACCAATCTTGAAAGGTCTACTCACTTTTGGACAAAAATAGTAGGTATGAAACTGCGGAAAGATTCAGGAGACGTCGCTGAATTTGGGACTGAGACACATACGTTAGTCGTGCTTCACCAAACTGCGAAAACCCCTTATAAAAAGGGCTATAGCGGGCTGTATCATTTTGCGATTCATGCTCCTAATGCTGCCGAGTTCGCTAGTATGGTAAATCGCCTGAACGTCAACAGATACCCCTACTCTCCGGTCGATCATACGATGTCAAAGTCAATCTATCTGGATGACCCGGATGGTATCAATGTTGAGTTTACACTGGAGACGCCAGAAAGATTCAAAAGGGTAATTACCGCAGGAGGTCTTGGAATGGAAGGTGCGGATGGTGTTATCCGTTCTGCTTCAGAGCGTTTGGACCTGAATGAAGTTATGAAAGCATTGGAGGATAAAAATGTAGATAGAGTCATCTCTAAAGACTCTTATATTGGCCATGTACATTTGTATGCAAACAATGTCCAGAACTCGAATACCTTTTATAAAAAAATGGGATACTTCGAGGCCAATTATCTGCCACAATACATGTTCGCAGACCTAGGTGCCGGAGGTAATTACACACACAGGATCGTGATGAACTCATGGCATGGAACGAATAAGCCGTTAGCTCCAAAAGAAAGTGCAGGTTTGAGGCATTTTCAAATAAACTACAAGAGCCAGGAAAAGCTTAGCGAAGCGGTTGGAAATGTTGCTAACTGTGAGGAAAAAGATGATGGATTTTGGCTCCTGGATCCTACAGGCAATAAAATATTCCTCACAAGCAACGCTTAAGGCTTGATATGAGACTTTTACTCTTTATCGGACTACTTTCCTACATAATGGTGATGGGCACTGATAAAACGATTCACGCAACAAAGATTAGTAAAGGTGCATCACCTGATTTGCATTATATCCTTCGTGAACCAATAGATACCATACCGAAAGCACCGGTATTGATATTATTACACGGTTATGGAAGTAATGAAAGTGACCTTTTTCCCTTTGCTAACCAAATCCCTGATCATTGGTTAGTTGCCTCTGTGCGCGCGCCTTTTCGGCTTTCGGGCAATCAGTTCAAATGGTATGATGCAAAATTGGTTAATGGCAAAATTACCTTGGATTTTGTAGATGAAGAAAGTAGCAGGAAACAACTTTTGAAATTCATTGACCAACTCACAAAAAGCTACAGGACAGACAAAAATAAGGTCGTAGTTGCCGGATTTAGCCAAGGGGCGAATATGGCTCTCGCGCTTGCCCTGACCGAACCAGAAAAGATACTTGCGGTCGGATGTTTTAGTGGACGTTTTATAGACGAAATAAAACCGCTCATAAAAAATAAAGAAGCACTGGGATCGAAGCAGATATTCATCGCGCATGGAACCGAGGATCGTATGCTGCCACTACGATATGCTGAAGAAAACCAAAAGACTTTGGAAGGGCTGGGAATGAATGTAAAGCTTTCGACAGACAAGGTCGGACATACAATTTCAGCCAAGCAATTCGACGAATTTATAGCCTGGATGGCAACTTTGTAAAAGTAATTGCACAACACAATGCATAGTTTAAAATCATTTCTGAAAGGAAAGTACTCTCTTTGGTTACTGCTCGCAATCCCTGGAGTCCTGATAACCATCAACTTTCTTAAAGGCCAACTTACATATGATATGATTATGCATATCACTGGCGAATTTTCTGGACGTTTTTTGGTTATTACACTTATTGCGACCCCCATCAAATTAATGTTTCCAAAGAGCCGTGTGTCCAAGTGGCTGATCCGCAATCGGCGATTCTTTGGGGTGGCTGCATTTGCTTACACCTTGCTACACACAATCTTTTATGTTTTTGAATTCCCTTTTAGTCAAATACTATTTGAATTTTCAGGTCTCTCCCTCCTGACAGGCTGGCTTGCCTTTTTTATCTTTATTCCTTTAGCCATCACAAGTACTGATGTGGCAATCAAAAGGATGGGAATTCCAGCATGGAAAAGCCTACAACGGTGGGTTTATCTAGCTGCTGTAATGGCATTTGCGCATTGGGCCTTATTGGGTTTACAAGGAGATCATGCGAGCATGGGCGGGGCCCTATTTCATTTTATTCCCGTTATGCTTCTCCAGGTTTATAGAGTCTGGAAGCAGCAAGTATCAAATACAAGAGCAGTAATATAATCGCTCTCTATATGTTACATGCTAAAAGAAGCGAATTCTCATCCCTTAAAGCCAAATCTAATCGGAAAAGAATTGCAGGCGATATTTGTGAAAATGAATAATCAAATCCCCTTACCGACCAACGCAAAATCCACTTGGCTCCTAACCGCGTTAAAACCATCCAAGCCTAATAGACCATCGTCTGCATCGCATGTGGGAGGATCGTTTCCTCGACTGCTTTGTCTTCGATGAAGAGCTTGTAGGTAATCGGCTCATCCGTGTGGTTCATGATGACGGTGACCATACTGCCGTCCTCATTCAGAAATGAGGTGCTGAGCAAAAAGCTTCTGCTACAGACCGTGCTCACGCGCTTCGCGCCAGGGCGAATGAATTTTGAGAAATGACCAATATAATAATAGGTCGGCGTGTACACGAGTTCTCCTTTTTCAGTTTCGGCATGCACAGGGGCGAAACACAAGTTCTGGACATGATTCGGACCGCCGGTCTCGTCGAGGAGAATATTCCAATCCGTCCATGCGACCGTGCCCTGGTTGAAGTCATTGATCATCGAGCGGCCATAGCGTTCAGCGTTGGGGAAGTACTCGTATTTTTTGGCGTCAAAAGCTTCGTTGCAGCCTTCAGTAAAGACCAGATTCTTGTCTGGAAATGACTGATTGATCATATCCAGGTTGACAAACATAGGGTCGCTTCCGGTCCAGGTTTCGTACCAGTGAAAACCGATTCCCCAGGCGTATTTTGATGCTTCCGGGTCTTCGAAAATGGTATTGGCACGGTGCGTAATCAGGTCGCGGTTGTGATCCCATACGATGATCTTTTTGTCACCCAGACCTTCGCGCTCAAGGGTAGGACCAAGATGGTTTTTGAGAAAATCGCGTTCCTGCTCAGCGGTATAAATACAGCTTTCCCAGCGCTGGGTAGCCATCGGTTCATTTTGAATCGTAAGACCCCAGATCGGCATATCCAGGCTTTCGTAAGCTTTGATAAATTTGGCATAATAAAGCGCCCAGGCTGCCGCATACTCAGGCTTGAGACTTCCTCCTTTGAGCATATTATTATTGGTCTTCATAAAAGCTGGCGGGCTCCAGGGGCTCACATAGAGCGGCAAGCTGCCGCCGGCAGCGGCAGTCGCTTTTTTGATCAACGGAATCCGAAACTCCTTATCGCGATCAACATTAAATGTCTTCAGTTCCTTATCCTCATCGGTAACATAGGTGTAGCTTTCCTTACTAAAGTCGCAGCTGTGAATCGTCGTGCGCGCAAGCGTGTAGCCGATCCCTTCATCCTTATCATAATATGCCTTCAGTAATTCCGCTTGCTTGTCTTCGGGTAAGCTTGCAAATACCACCGCAGATGCATCTGTGATCGCACCTCCGATTCCCATAAACGTCTGAAAAGTTTTATGAGGATTTACAAAAATTCCCACCTCTGTTTCTAATGGCTGCTCTGCTCGTGAAAACGTTGTACCACCTGTTTTACTCAAACGTAAATCAGTACTATCAGCAGTCGTATATGTTGTGACGGTTTTACCATCAACGGAAAATCTAGGAGACGCCTTTTCCATGTTCACTGTGGTTTTTTCATGCTGCTGATCACAACTCAGCATGCAGAAGGAAAGAAAGATAAAAGGGATAAATTTCATGTTCGAATATTACAATTTTACAGACGAAAAGCGCAACGATATTATGGCATCCAGCTAAAGGATGCCAGCATTCCTGGTGCTATTATATAAACAAATGTGTTGTCTTCTTGCCTGACCTGAATCGTTTGGAGACTGTCTTTATGATTAAAGGCGACGAGCACCAAAGAACCATCGGTGTTTTTGAAGGCAACCTGCGAAATACCTTCTCCACGAGTCAGCGGTGTGGCAATGCGTAAGGCACCTGGCCTAACGAGTTTCGCCATATGTCCCAGTAAATAATACTCTACATTTTTTGTTACCCGGCCACTCGATGAATTGACTGTCACTACTCCCCGGCAGTCTTTGCAGCCACCATTTTGAGGTCCATTATTTTCATCCAGAGCAAGGTTCCAAAACAATACGGTTTCTGCCCAATTACGCGTCGCTCCTACCATGATATTCTCCATATTCCAGGCTAGGTTCGCACCAAAATCTGGTGACCAGTCTCCGCCAGAACACTCAGTGAAATAAATGCCACGATCAGGGTGCGCTGCATGCACCTGTGACATAGCGCTGACTTCCCCGGCATAACAGTGGAACGCAGAACCATGCACCATGCGCTTCGCTTCTGGGTCAGATAAAATATCGAGCGGATACTGCACCTCATCCCAATTATGATCATAAATAATGATCTGGGTTGATAAGTTTGCATCAGAGAATGCCGGCCCAAGGTGATTTTTGATAAATATTTTTTGTTCCTGAGATGTCATCGACATCGTAGGGTAACCGGCCTTGTGAAGCGGCTCATTTTGAATCGTAATGGCCTTAATCTCAATACCCACACTCCCCATTTCCTCCAGATACTTGACAAAATACTGTGCATATGCGTCGTAGTAAGCAGGATTAAGTTTGCCTCCGTTGATAAGACTCCGATTATCTTTCATCCACGCTGGGGCTGTCCAGGGTGTTGCCATGATGGATAAGTCGGGAGAAATCGCAAGAATTTCCTTGAGTACTGGAATCAAATAGGCCTGCTCTTTTTCAAGTGAGAAATTTCGCATTGCAAGGTCTTCCTGCCCAGATGGTAGGTCATTATATGTGAAGCTATTTTGCGAAAAGTCTGACGCTCCCATCGTCAACCTCAGATAGCTAATTCCGATCCCATTTTCAATCGAAAACATTTCCTCCAATAATGTTTTCCGATTTTGGGCAGACATATGCTCCATGAGCACATAAGCAGAGGAGCCTGTCATCGCCGCACCGAATCCATCCATCGATTGGTAGCTCTGGGCCTGATCTACATGGAAGGTGACATCAGCAGAGGCCATTGGCGCTTGAAAGGGCAAAGAGTCAAGCTCCTTAACCATAGCCAATGTTCCGGTCGCATTTGTTCTCCAAACGGCTACCGATCCTACCACATCTAATGGAGGCGGTGGAGGCGGAACCGGAATAGGTTCTTCCTTACATCCCGTTAAAATGATCAATACAGAAAAAAGGACGATAAAATGCTGCATGAGGAATCTTTGCTAATGGATTATTGATTATAAAGGCTACACAGCCTACAAATGTAAGCTGTGTAGCCTTACCACAACTGATTATCGTATTACAACAAAACGCTTGGCAGCAGACCCTGCTTCGCTTTTGATACGAATAATATATACACCAGCTGGCCAATTTCTCACTTCTAGTGTATGCTTGAGAGACCCATTATCAGCTTGTACCTTTTCAGTTAGATACACACGACCAAATAGATCAAGAACACTCAACTCTGCCTGCTTTAGTGTTGCTGCCTGTAGCGTTACCTGAGCGAAATCACTGGCAGGAGAAGGACTAACAACAAAAACTGATGGCTGAAGGTCATCACTTAATCCAGTTGTAGATGCAGTAATTTCACATGTTCCAAACTGATAGGTAGGCAGTACAACCGTATCGCTACTGGTAGCCATAAAGCGATTGTTATCTCCATTCGCGCATTCTGCGGGAACGCTTTCTTCACTTCCCCATCCATTTCCATTCACATATTTATACTGAACTGTCAAGATAGAACCCAAGACATCGACTCCGAGTGAATAGGTGCTATCACCGTTATCAATCATTCGAGAATTGCCTGGCTCCCAGTTTTGAAAATTACCAGCTACATGGATTCCATCTGTGCTTATAGATTGCCCACGCATGTCTACCGAGTAAATTACATGAGTCTTTTTGATAATAGCAGGACAAGCACCGAAAGCGTGAAGGTCAAGCGTATCATTTACAGCTGGAACCGTAAAGATTCTGTCACCGCTACCAACAGCACAGGCAGCAGGAGCTGCCTCATCAGCACCCCAGGCATTCCCATTGAGGTACTTGTACTTAATGTCGCGACCTGGGTCTAGTTGAACCGTCACCATATAAATACCATTTCCTTGATCTGTCAATGGGTTCGCGGTGGTGTTCCAGCCGTTGAGGTCGCCGGCGACATGCACGCCATCTGCGGATACAGTTTCTCCGCTCATATCCACCCGGAAGGTGATATCAACCTGAGCATTAAGCCCTATAAACATGCTTGAAAAGGCAAAAAGTAGTAAAAAATGTTTCATCGTTTTATTGATTAGATTTAAGTTGATTAAAGATTTAGTAGCCTGAATTTTGAGTTAAACTTGGGTTGCGATCAAGCTCACTTTGTGGAATTGGGAAAAGCAATTTTGATTCGGTGATTTGGTAGCCCTTGTCGAGCGCGTCCATTACCTCAAGTGCTTTCCCGCTTCTTTTCAAGTCATACCAACGGTGGCCCTCGAATGCTAGCTCCAGGCGGCGCTCTAGCATAATGGCCTTCAGCAATTCTAATTGAGATGAGGCTGTGGTGGCTGGCAAGTTTACTCTTCTGCGGACCTGATTGACTAATGCCTTTGACGCATCCAGTTGGATCAATTCTGCTTTTGCTTCAGCCTGAAGTAGGATGATATGTGCCAGGCGAATCAGGATGACATTATTAGGACTGGACCACCCGTTGGCTGCACGTTGCTTATAAGGAAACGGAATGTTCCCATCAGGAAAATTCCCGTCTTGCCAAGGAAGACTATTTTGAATAATGATTGAAGACTGCTTACGTACCTGGTCTCCAGCATCATCATATGCCTGAAGGAGGTCATTAGAGGGAGTGTTAAACTTCCGCCAACTATCACCTGTAATGGAAGGAGGCAGCCACAGTTGAGGGCCCCAATTTGCCTCATTCGTACCGCCTATATATTGAATCTCAAAAATAGCTTCTGCGCTATTCTCATGCTGACCATCCCAAAGGTGATCAAAGCTGGGAAGTAGTGAATAGCTACCTCCGCTAATTACACGAGAAGCATATTCATCCACCATACTCCAGTCCGGGTTCGGTAGATATGCATACACCTTAGCAAGCATAGCTTCTGCGGCGCCTTTGCTCACTCTTTGAGGCTGATCGGTACCCACAGGCGCATTTTCAAGAGCGAACTCTAAATCCGTAATGATTGCATTATATACATCCTGTACCGTTGAGCGAGCTTGGTAAATGATTGCAGGGTCAGTAGTATTCACTTTTTCCAAAACCAAAGGAACCTCGCCGTAGAGATTTACTAACTGAAAATAATGAGTTGCTCTTAGAAAAGAAGCTTCACCTAAAATCTCCTGCTTTCGCTCATCACTGAGGTCAGGAGACTTAATATCGCCTACGTTGTCGAGCACAGCATTGGCCCGGCTAATTCCTTCATATAGATAACCCCAATCTCGTTGCACATTAACATTCGTTGTTGTCGTTGTGAATTCATCTAATTGGAAATTATTGGGGTTATCTCCCCCGGCATAACAGTTGTCAGAAATGACATCGCCATTTGTAAAGAGGTCAAAGATATAGTACTCACTTTGTAAGGCATCATACGCCGCGACAAGCGCAGCCTCAGCGTCTGCTCCAGTTTTAAAGAAATTACCTTCTGTCAAATCCGAAATGGGCTCTCTATCCAAAAAATCCTCCACACAAGCAGAAAAAAGTATGGCAATAAAGAGTAAATAGAATATTGTATTTTTCATGTTGCTCGTATTAAAAGTCAAGTTGAATACCGCCTGTGATCGCGCGGGATTGTGGATATGTACCGTAATCAATACCCTGCGAAATGGCACTTGCACCGTCGCGATTTACTTCAGGATCATATCCTGAATAGCTTGTTAGCGTCCAGAGGTTTTGACCGCTGACATACAAGGTCAGGTTGCTGACGGGAAGCTTCTCCAGTAATTTTGCAGGCAAGTGATACGTACAGGTGACATTTCGTAAGCGGAGAAATGTGCCGTCTTCAATAAACCGGTCGCTGATGCGGCTATTCCGATTAGGATCACCAAATATTGCGCGTGGTGTGCGGGTGATATCCCCCTCTTGTTGCCATCTTTCCAACGTCGTTACACTGCCATTTTTGACAGAAAACATCCCTTCAGTCTCAATTCTGGTAGCGTTAAAAATATCGTTACCATAAACTGCCTGGAAAAGAAAGTCTAACTCAAATGCACCTAGCTGAAAATTGTTGGTAATACCGATAATGAAATCAGGATTTGCGTCTCCAATTATCGTTCGGTCTTCGTCGGTAACTTCTCCGTCTCCATTCAAGTCATCAAAAACGATGTCACCCGTAGCTGGGTCCACGCCTAAGCTTTTGAAGCCATAAAATGAACCTACCGGCAAGCCTTCTTTTACGATTACAGAGAAACCATTTTCAGGGATTTCACCAGCAAAAATCACCTGATCCTCACCGCCTATATCCAATACCTTGTTCCGGTTCATGGAGAAGTTCAAGGAAGTGGTCCAGGAAAATCTGTCACGAATAATGTTATAGGATTTAACCGAAAACTCAAAACCACGATTCTCTACTGCTCCCAGATTTTGTATTCCACTATTAAAGCCTGTACTGAGAGGAAGGTCGACGTTCACGAGCAAATCGCGGGTATACTTATAATAAACATCCGCGATGATGTTCAGGCGATAATTCAGCAAAGTAAGATCCAGGCCAATGTCGAACTGATCAGTGGTTTCCCACTTCAGATTGTCATTGCCAATGGTAGAAGGGCGTGTTCCTGGAACAATTTGGCCATTAAAATTGTAGTTGGAACCAAGTGCATATAGCCCAAAGGAGGAAAAGTCTCCTATATTTTGGTTTCCTGTAGAGCCTGCACTTAATCGAAGTTTGGCATCATCGACTGCTTTGATCGATTCAAAGAAACGTTCTTCAGACATTCGCCAGCCAACCGATATTGAAGGAAAATAAGCGAATCGGTTACCTGCTCCAAAGCGAGAAGAACCATCAGCACGGATGTTTAAATCCAGCAAATACTTGTCTTCAAATTTATATGAAATCCGTCCCAAATATGAGGCCAGCGCCCACTGAGAGCCAAAGCTACTTGCTTCTATTTTGCGGCTACCGGCATTCAGCGTTGATACGGCGGCATTAGGAAAACCTTCAGCGCGAGAAAAGGTCCCATCGTAACGCGACTCCTGTGCCGTGAATCCTGCCAAAAAGTTAAACGCGTGTTTGCCAATATCTTTTTTAAATGTCAGCGTGTTTTCAGAAAGCCAAATCAGCTCCTGATTAGTACTCGTAGTGCCAATTCCTTCAAGGCTTCGACCAAATTGTGTGGAGAAAGGATCAAGGAAGTAATCGTTTTTGTTATAATAAGTCTCAGTATTAAAGGAGGTTTTGAAAGTAAAATCCTTTGCCAAATCAAGTTCTAAAAAAACAGCCCCTACCAGGCGAGTCGTATTCGTTTCATCAAATGGAGCTTCAATATTCGCTACGGGGTTTTCCCATGCTTGCAAAGGGTTGACGGTGTATGTACCATCTTCATTATAAATACCAATGATCGGCGGAGCCGAAAGCGCACCAAGTATAACCCCTCCCTGATTTGTGCGGCTATTGTCCGGCACATTCGCATATTTAACACGTGCTATGTTCAGATTACTCCCCCAACGAATCCCTTTTTTCACTTCAGTCCTATAGTTGAGGCGAATTCCTGTTCTTTCGAAGTCCGATCCTTCAACGATGCCTTCCTGTCCCTGGCGGTTGATTGAAACGTAGTATTGGCTTTGGCCGGAACCACCGCTCAAAGAGAGCTGATAGTTCGTATTAAGCGCATTGCGGTATATTTCTTCTTGCCAGTCTGTATTCTGATTAAAATCGGCGAGGTCTAGGCGAGTTCCTTGTCCAGCGTTGACATATGACTCATTGATGAGTTCGACATAATCCGCAGCTCCTAACAGGGAGATTTTTCGATTGATCTGGCTTACACCTGCGAAGGCATTGAAGCTAACTTTGGAATTCCCTGCACTCCCGGTTTTTGTTGTTATGAGTACAACACCATTGGCAGCTCTTGCTCCATAAATCGCTGATGCAGACGCGTCTTTCAAAACCTGGAGCGAAGCAACATCAGCAGGGTTAATCCCTTCAGCACTTAATACAGGAACTCCATCAACTACATATAAAGGCTCATTTCCTGCCGAAAGTGATGTTGCACCACGAATTCGTACCGATAGTGCGTTGCCTGGTCTTCCTGAATATTGGGTAACCTGTACCCCAGCGGCCTGGCCTTGCAAAGCATTTTCCAACCTTGCGATAGGCTTCTTATCTAAATCTTTAGTATTGATAGAAACAATAGATCCTGTAATATCCCTTCGAGATTTTTGGCCATATCCGATAATAACGACCTCATCAAGATCCGTTCGTTCAGGCTGCATCGCTATATCGATTTCTTGTTGCTGCCCAACCCGAATTTCTACAGTACCATACCCCAAATACGAAATAATCAGCGTGTCATCGGGGCTTGCTTTAATAGAAAATGCACCACCTTCTTTACTAAAAGCACCTGTCCTTTTTTGCTTGTTTTTGATCGTTGCTCCCGAAATAGCTTGGTTGGTACTTGCATCGATAATGGTGCCGTTTATCGTAGCGTCTTGTGCATGCAAATGGCTTATCCCTGCGAGTGGCAACCCTATGATAACATATAGAATCAGTAGCGATTTTTTCATGTACCAAATGTAGGGGCAAGCCTGGCTATTTAACGAAAATCACCACCTGACAAATGCTCTACAAAATGATATTTGAGGCCAAAAAAGCAGCTTTTACACCCTACATCGGTTTATTCGCTGTCTATTTTTTGAATATATCCTTGAAGAGGTTCTTCTTTAGATAAGTCCAACTTTTTCTTCATTCTATACTTCGCTTGCTCTACAGCATTGATCGTAATATTGAGAATAGATGCGATCTCCCGGTTGGAGAGCTGCATCCGCAAAAAGCAGCAAAGTCGCTTCTCATGCGTGGAGAGTTTTGGGTGAAGTTGCTGTAGCCGTTCTACAAAGTGCGTGTGGGTTTGATTAAAGATCAGCTGAAATTGCTCCCAGTAATTTTCTTCTTTGAGCTCACTATTAATCTTGTGAATGATCGGGGCTAAACCTTTTGCGTTTTTTTCAGAAGCTACATGTACGTCTTGCAATTGGCCCTTAAGGTCATTCAGGATTTTATTTTTATGAGCAATCTGGAGGACGGATGCGCTTAGCTTAGCTTGCTGCCCCGCAATATCCTTTTCCAGGTTTTCATTTTTAAGGTGCAGAATTTCTCTTTCTGCATGAAGTTTTTGTTGTCGAAATTTAATGTTTTGACGATTTAGGATAAACTTCATAATACCCAATATCAAACATACTCCTACGAGCATACAAATGAGGACAAACCACCATGTTTCCCAAAAAGGAGGCGTAACAATAACGGTTAGTGTATTAGGGCTTTTGCTCCAGACGCCGTCCCGATTAGCGGCTTTTACTTCCAAGGTATAAGTTCCTCCCGGCAAAGAAGAAAAGCTCGCAAACCGCTGCTCAGCACTCAAATAATTCCATTTTGAATCAAAATTTGTTAAGCGATATGCGTATTGAATATTGCCTGCCTGAGAATAATCTGTTGACGCAAATTTAATATTGACACCTTTGTCACGATAAGAAAGATGAATGATACACTGACTATCGTTCAGGCTATTCGTAAGAATCGTCCTCCCTTCAAATTCTCCAACGGGTATAGATTCTCCGGATATGCTCAAATCAGTAAAAACAACATTGGGCGGTTTTACATTTCGCCTTAATTGATCTGGTAAAAGCAAAGAATACCCGTTTGTACTTCCAAAAACTAAACGCCCATCTTCCAGCTTTAACGCCGCGCCAGGATTATATTGATTATTCGTCAGGTACGGTTCCGAACCTATATCAATAAATCTATTTTGCTTCATGTCCATACTCACAATCCCAACCTGAGTACTGACCCAGAGGTCTCCCTGATCACTCTGCACAATACTGTTGATCATATTGGAAGGAAGGCCATCCTGTGTGTCAAAGTGCTCAAACCTATTGGTTTTGGGGTCGAGCACATTCAGGCCAGCGTGTTCCGTCCCTATCCATATCAGGCCTTTATCATCTTCAAATAAGCACCTCAAATGATCACTACTCAGACTATTACTGTCCGTTCTCTGATAGTGATACTGGATAATATTATGGGTGGCTAAATTGAGTCGATTCAGTCCAGCATTCTCTGTGGCTATCCAAAGGTATTGCTCCTTTCGGTCAAGCATGATATCGATCACCTGAACTCCCGATAAAGCATTTGATCTACGAGGTTCACTAACAAATCGCTTAAATGTGGTTGTATTAGGAGTTAAGTAATTGAGTCCGCCTCCTAAAGTCCCAACCCAAAGGCTGCCATCATTCATCAATTCAATATCCCACACATTGTTGTGGCTAAGGCTTTGGGGGTTGTCTGGCTCATACTGAAAGGTCAAGACCTCTCCGCTTGTGGTATTAACATAGCGTAAGCCTTGAGCAAAAGTACCCAGCCAAAGGTTGCCTTCAGAAGTTGAAATCAGGCTTGTAATCACCTTATCTGGCAAGTTTTTCTTTAGGGCAGGTGATAGCGGAATAAACTGAATGGGAGATTGATCTACGGAAAGGTGAAATAAACCTCCTCCATCAGTCCCAAACCACAATGCACCTTTAGTATCCTGATCAAGACAAATAACCGACCTCAACCCCTGAGTACGTTCCTCTGCGTACCGCCGATTGGTTGCAAAGAGCGGTTGTTCATTCTTTTTCAAGTTTACTCCACCATTGAATGTACCTATCCATAAATTCCCTGAATGGTCCCACATTAGATCATAGAGCGCATCTGTATTGATAGAACTGAGGTAATCAGGATGATAGCCGAAATGTGCCCATTGATTACTCTGAGGCGAAAATCGATTTAAACCTCCACCGTCAGTTGCAATCCATATTTGACCCTTAGGGTCGAGTTCCAGGTCAGTAATGATATCATTACTTAAGCCTTGCTGGGCACCTTGCCCTCTCCGAAAGGAAGGTCCTATCTCCAAGGTTGCCAAGTCTATACTGTAAAGGCCATTCCCAGCATTCCCCACCCACATATTCCCATTTTTATCCAGACAAAAAGATTTACCAAAACCACTCACTGCTTCAGTTTTTGAGCGAAATAATTCAGCACTTTGGTCTTGAATGGGGTCGTATATATTAATTCCGTTTCCTGCTGTTCCTATCCAAATTCGCCCTTGAGGGTCCTCTTCAAAATCGAAAACAAAATCATTACTCAGTTTCCGGGTAGCAGAATCACAATATGTACAAAAGTGGCCGAGACGATTCCAATTCTGGTCAAAAGCGACTGCGCCTCCCCCAAAAGTCCCTATCCAAATATTGGACCGACTATCTTGAAAGATCGTTCTTACACTAATCGTTCCCCAACTCATGGAGGAATCATTCACAAACGGCGCAGCGATAAAGCGTCCAGTTTTTCGTTCAAAAATACTTATTCCGGCATCTTGATGGCCTGCCCAGATATTCCCATAAGCATCTTCCCAAAGACAGTAGATCGCGTAGCCATTTATAGAAGATGAGTCGTTCTCATCATGTAGGTAAACCTTGAATTCGTAGCCATCAAACCGATTTAATCCAAACCGGGTCCCCATCCAAATCATCCCGAAATGATCCTCCAACACGGTATGCACTGTTGTATGTGAAAGACCATCGTCTACTGTCAAGTGGTCAAATAGGACTGAATTATGAAGACTCTGGCCATGGGTCATCAAAGGGAAAAGAATCCCACAAATTAAGTAACGTAATAAAGCATGTGCCTTTAAGGTCATAGCATTAGAAGCCTCTAAGTAGAGAATCAAAACAAACCGTTTTTCACAGGCTGAAGAATCAGGAAAACCTCCATTGTAATTCGCCTACCCCAAAACCTTATCTGGCGTAACCGGCAAGTCCCGGAATCGCCTTCCAGTAGCATTATAGATCGCGTTGGTGATGGCGGCAGCATACCGATGAGGCCTACTTCGCCGATTCCTTTCGCGCCGGAAGCGCTGATATTCGGATCAGGCTTATTGATAAACTCGACTTCAATGATGGGTGCGGAGGCATTCACCGGAAAGTGGTATCCAGCAAAATCGTTTCCGATCAGTCTACCCGAACGAGGGTCGATATACTGATCTTCCAACAAGGCCATGCCGATACCGCCCATTACGGCTCCGATGATCTGATTGGCGGCTGCCTGCTGATTGATGATTTTGCCACCATCGACGACACTCACATAGCGGTCTATCTTGACTCGACCTGTGGCTTCATGCACGCGCACTTTACAAAAGTGTGCCGCCGATGATACAAAGCCGAACTTCTTGCGCTCCTCACCAGGGCCGCTTGAGCCCATAACGTTTATGCTATCGGTTTCTATTTGCTCAAACAGCTCACGAAAGGCCGTTTCCTTATCAGAAGCACCTTCAGCGTAGATTCCTGTAGCTGAAATGCGAATTGCATCAGGTGTATCGCTATGCTGGCTGAGTGTGCTTGCCAAGCTCTTTTTCAGCTCATCGCAAGCCGCGATTACGGCTGCACTGATGGAGGCCATCCCCGCACTTCCGCCCTGCGAAGGCGCAGTAGGAAAGTCAGAATCTCCCAGGTGTATGCGAATATTTTCTTTTGGAATGCCCGTAGAGTTATGCGCCACATTCAGCATTCCCTGGCCTGTTCCCGTACCGATATCGGTCATGGAGGTGCGTAGAATCAGGACACCTTCGGCGGTTAATTCGGCAGAGGCGGAAGCCTTGACGCGCCATGCATTCCATAGGCCAACAGCATGGCCATAACCGACCATCCAATCTCTCTCTTTTATACTACCAGGAGTTCCAGAGCGGTTTTTCCAACCAATATTTTCCGCACCCTTACGAATGCACTCTTTCAAAAAATTGGATGAGTAGGGCAAGCCCGATTCCATTTCGTGAGGAGCGATATTATTGAGGCGAATATCCACCGGGTCCATATTCATATCATAGCACAACTGATCGATGGCTGACTCCGCTGCAAAGCAACCACTGGCATCGCCTGGGCCACGCATCCAGATCGGAGCGGGAATATCGAGAAGCGTTCTGCCTTGCTCGGTTTTGACGTGTTCAAAGGCGTATATTTTGCGCGAAATCCCCGTGATATTATCAAAGAAACTGTTCACGCGGGAATTGCTATGTTTTGCCTGATGGTGGATGCCCAGCAAGGTACCTTTAGCATCAGCGCCGATTCGTACTCTTTGCCAGGACTCGGGGCGATAGCCTACCTGCGTAAACATCTGCTGGCGCGAAAGCAGCACCTTGACGGGACGCTTGATGCGTTTGGCAGCGATGATCGCCGCGATGGCGTGTGGCCAGGTCACCAGACCCGCGCCGAAGCCACCTCCCACAAATTCACTATTGACACGAACTTGCTCAGCAGGCAAATCAAAAATTTTGCTTACCAGCCTTTGTACTCCGCGCACATTCTGGCTTTTTTCATGAAGGATAATATGATTATCCTCAGACCATTGCGCAGTTGTTGCATGCATTTCCATCGGATTATGGACCTCCATCGCGATGGTGTATTCTTCCTCAACTACATGCGCAGCATCTTGCCAAGCATCCAGCGAACCACGCTCTTTTCCCACTTCCTCCAGTTCCGTTTCTTTCATTTTTTCACCAAAGTCCGCTTCCGGCTCCTCTGCTTCATAATCGGCATACACGAGCGAAGCAGCAAAATGTGCTTCTTCGATGCTTTCTGCCAGCACAAGGGCGATATGCTGATCGTTTTGGAGGATTTTGTCTGTGTGGAAAATCGGAAAACTCAGGCGGATTTTTTCAAACTTCTCCTCGCTTGCCAGATTCTCTACAGGGTCTACATTCTTATGGGTAATGATGTCGATCACGCCGGATTGGGCAAGCGCCTCTTCGGTGTGAATCTGGACAACCTTTCCTTTTGCAATCGTGCTTCCTACCAATACGCCGTAGACTATTTCGGGAAGATTATATTCAGCTGAATACCTGGCCTGGCCCGTAACTTTTTTACGTCCTTCTACTCGGCCTTTTTGGTCAGCGCTTGTCAATGGAGAATCAAAAAATCGCTTCATGGCTGTTATTTTGTATTGGCACATTGCTTGAGCGCTTCCTGAATAGCAGCTTTCAGCATGGGTACTTTAAATTGGTTATCGGGAAGGGCTTTGACTTGCTGAATGACGAGTTCCGCGGCTTTTTCAAAATGCTCGGTCGTGGCCGGTTTATTTTTGAGGTATTTCTCAGCCTCTCGCCAGCGCCAGGCTTTATGCGCTACGCCTCCCGAGGCGAGTCTGGCCTCACGGATTTTGCCCTTTTTCATCTCCAATGCCGCCGCTACCGATATAAGGGCAAAAGCGTAAGAATCTCTATCTCTCAACTTGAGGTAAGCACTATGTTTTTGGAAGTTATTCGCAGGAATCCGAATACCCGTAATGATCGCGTTTTGAGGTAAAATATTATCCTGTTCAGGATTTTCGCCGGGCAGTCGATGGAAGTCTGTGAATGCGATTTCCTGCTCTTCACCAGCTTGATTATTTGGCACCAAATAATCGACTCGTGCATCCAGAGCTGCCAGCGCAACACAAAAATCCGATGGATGAACCGCTACGCAAGCGTCTGAATATCCGATTATCGCGCCCATGCGATGATTCCCTCCAAGGGCACTGCAACCTGAGCCGTTTTCACGTTTATTACAAGGCTGAGTGAGATCAAAGAAATAGGGACAACGCGTGCGCTGCATGATATTACCTGCGGCAGAAGCCATATTGCGTATCTGAGGTGAAGCGCCTTTCAGAATCGCTTTTGACAGCAAAGGGTACGCGCTTTTAACCACATCATGCTCCGCTATCGCAGTATTTTTCACCGCCGCACCGATTCGCAGCCCTTCTTTATTTTCTTCTATTTCATTCGATAAGGCGTCATTCACATCGACTAACTGATCGGGTTGTTGAATGTGCTTTTTCATTAAATCAAGCACATTCGTACCGCCAGCCAGAAGCACACTTTTCGCTTTGCGTGACGCAAAGGCCTCATCGGGAGAAGCTACTTTTTGATATTCAAAAGGTTTCATTTTGCGACTTGTTGAATGGCTTTGGTAATTCCGTTGTAGGCTCCACAGCGGCACAGATTGCCACTCATAAATTCCTTGATCTCTTCGACCGATCCGGTATGTCCTTCGTTCACACAGGCAACGGCAGACATGATTTGGCCTGGCGTACAGTAGCCACATTGGAACCCATCATGATCTAAAAATGCCTGCTGCATGGGATGGAGTTCACCGTCCTTTTCCAGTCCTTCGATGGTGGTAATTTCTTTTCCTGTCAAAGTAGCAGCAAGCGTCAGGCAGCTGAGCGATCGCTGACCGTCAATATGAACGGTGCAGGCTCCGCACTGACCATGATCGCAACCTTTCTTGGTGCCTGTGAGGTCCAGATTTTCGCGCAGCACATCCAGCAGCGTACTCCGCGTATCGATGTCGAGCTGGCGAGACTGACCGTTGACCTTGAGGCTTAGCGGTAACGTCTTCTTTTTTACAAAATATTTGTGCGTGCCTTCAGTAAAGATCGCATGTGCCGAACGAGGCATAATGGCAATAGCAGACAGAAGCGCACTGCTTTTCAGGAACATTCTACTGCTAAAGCGCCGGTGTTGCTCAGACTTTTTACTCATGGTATAATCGTTGTATTCCAGACCAATTTAGGAACGTCTCAAAAATAACTTGTTCTTTCCGCTGTATTTTTCCGATGATGCTGCGTCAAAAAAGTATCGGATCCCGACTTTCGGAATCCTCAACGTTTTTTCCTTGCCTAATCGAAAAACTATTCGCGACAAGATTAACAACTTATGCGAATCAAGGGTTGAATGAGTTTTAGTTAGCTCAGTTTTCTGTTCGTATAGCCTTGTCACTTTTTGTTCGGACAAAAAGTAACCAAAAAGCCGCCAACGAGCCAAACAAGCCCTCCGCTACATTCCCCCGCGCTCGCTCGTTGGATCCCAGCCGCACCTTTGAGCATACCAAAGGGCTATTTCTGGAAGGAAAAGCAATTTTTAACCCTTGATTCACATAACTTATTATTTCGCCGTTCCTTAATCAAAAGCGATATTCGAAAAAATCCCCAATAAGGATGGGTTTTATTTCGCTGTAGGCCTTGACTTCGCACAGCGACAGCCAGTATGTTCCTGGCTGCTACTAATGTCACCTTTCATTCTTCCGCCGACGCGATAGCCAGCGCAATAAGCTCCGTTGCAAAGGAAAGAGCCTCCACGCATGACCTTTTTTTGTACCAAGGGCTCGCCCGGATCATAGCTTTCTTTCGGCCCTGAAGGATTCACACCAGCCTGCTGGCTGTACGCCTGAAAGTGATACCAGTCGCTGCACCATTCCCACACATTGCCGGCCATATCATAGAAGCCCAGCGTATTGGGTGGATATGACTTCACGGGAGCTGTGCGATAAAAGCCGTCAGTCTCGGCGTTTGAAACTGGAAATACGCCTTCCCAGATATTGGCTTTTGTTTTTCCTGCATCGACAGGATCATCGCCCCAAGGGTAGAGCGACGCTTTCTGTGTGCCTCGCGCGGCAAATTCCCATTCGGCCTCGGTGGGCAATCGTTTGCCGGCCCACTTGCAGTACGCATTCGCGTCTTCCCATGAGAGGTGAACGACAGGATGATTGCCTTTTTCTTTTATGTCAGATTTTGGTCCCTGAGGGTGATTCCAGCTTGCGCCTGGCACCCATTCCCACCATTGGGAGTAATCGTGGAGCGGCACGCGCTGCGGCGTTGGGCTGAATACCAGCGAACCAGGAACCAGCACGCTATCGGGCGGTTTGGGCGTACCTGGAGGCAATTGCTTCGCAAGTTCTTCCCACACGATGGGGCGCTCTGCGATTGTTTGATAGCCCGTTTGATTTACAAATTCAGCAAAAGCCAGATTCGTTACTTCATGCTCATCCAGATAAAAGCCTCCAACCTCGATAGCGCGTTGCGGATACTCATCGGGGTGATGGTGCTTTCCGTGGCCTGAACCATCGTCATTACCACCCATGGTGAAGTTTCCGCCTTGCACCCAGATCATGCCGGGCACCTCAGCCGGAGCCTCTGGCTGTTGGGAACATGCGGTCAATAGTCCGGCAAGCAATATTATGGAAGAAAGGATTTGCTGATTCATATGCTTTTTCAAACTTACATAATGAAAAGCTATTTCGGAGGTGAATATCCCTGTAAAATGCAGGAAGGCAGCATCGAGTTTCTTCGATACTGCCTTCCAAATGCGGGGAAGCACTTCCTCTTAATGTTTCACTAGAATTTTATGCGTGACGATCATACTACCTTCATGCATGACTCTACCGAAATAGATGCCTGCCGGGATATTTTCTACAGAAACTCCCTGAGTAGTCGCTTCTGGAGTAAGCGCCTGACGCAGGAGCGTTTTTCCGTTGAGGTCCAACAACACAAACTCGCCTTCTGTTTCCAACACATAGTTCACATTCACAATGTCATTGGCGGGATTTGGAGCTACAGTAAAGTCCGCTTCATCAAATCCTGAGAGGCGCTTGCTGCCGAAGGATGATTGTGCGTGGACTGTTACAGACTTGGTGGCAAAGGCTGTACAGCCTTCTGAGTCAGTGATATCCAAACGAACAGTATAGGTTCCTCCACTTGGATATTCATAGCTCAGGCCTGGGCCAACTTTCGCCTTGGAACCATCACCCATGGTCCAGGTGCTATTGGTGATATAACCATCCGTGGTACTGCGGTCGATCAAGCGGATTTCTTTTGATGAACTTGTGGTTCCACCGCCTGATAGCATGCCGATTTCAGCCACGCATTTCGCAACTGTTTGAGGTGCAGCTTGTATCACACAAAACGATGGATCGTGAATCTCTACGATAATAAAGCGTTCAACGATTTCACTGGAGCAGCTATTCCGTCCAAAGATTTTTACCATATAATGCTTATTCACAAGAAAGGTAATCTGCGATGTGGGGCTTATATCAACGACCGGGTTTTGGTTTGCGACATTCACCCAACCATTTGTAAAGTCAATCACAGGACCAATAATAGTTGTTCCAAAAGCATTAGTCTCATATACCTCCATCCTAAATTCTTCCATAGCCTCGTAGCCAGCAATCGACACTTGGTAATCATCATCGACACAGGCGTCATATGGGCCAGTGAGAGCAGGAATTGGTGTAGAGGTATAGGTAAAATCTTCCGTTGCTTTGGGAGTTCCTCCACAGTGATCGGTTAGGATTAATTCCACACGGTACTTGGTGTCTTGTATGAAATTGTAATAGTCTTTCAGGTCAATAATACCAATGGTATTCGTGGTATTCACCATACCGCCTGTGACCGAATATGGAGTAACCCCTGGAATAGCGGGAACAGGTACCCAGAAATCGTTGAGTTGTGTGATGACAATTTCGTACCCTGTGTATGCGGTGCTTGCAGCCGCATCGAAGATCACTTCAGTACAGGTAGGAGTAAGTGTCAGCATTGGCTTTCCACGATGGGAGACTTCAACAATTTGTTCGCTTGTAACAGGATCAGACTGAAAATTGCAAGGTCCGTTTACATCAAGGGTAACCTTATACTTCTTTCCACCTTCAAAATTATATCCTCCGAATGGTCCGGTAACATTATCTAGCCTAACGATATTAGGGAGATTGTTTACCCATCCTGTCGACTGCGTACAGCATGTGACAACACCATCATCATCTACTTCAGAAACTGTAATGCGGTATTGGTCCGCTCCTGTCGTATTTCCAATTTCGATTACGAACATGTCACAGACACTACTTGTGATTTCGAAGTTAGACTCGGTAGTCCGTTCAGCTTGAAATTCTACAGCATAAGAATGCTGATCGACGCAATGTCCGCTCACTCTTAATGTAATCCGATAGAACTTACTCTGTTCAAAGTTATAGGCTATGCCCAATGGGCTGTTGATATCGGTAAGATTTATAATATCATCCAGGTTTATTAGAGGGACGGTATTGGTAAGCAGCGTTCCTGGAACCTCTTGCCCGTCACCATCAATTTCTACAATCTCGATAATATAATCATCCGGGTAGATCGACTTACTAATATCAATAACTACACTGTCACAGCGCATACTGGTAAGCTCAAGTCCTGCTCGCACATTACAACCACAGAGTTCTGTGCTGTCAGTTGTCGTACCAAATAACTGCGTTTCATCAAACGAGTCCCAAGGTCCGGCAAAGTTTACTACAAGGTTATTGCGAAGGGCATTCAAAGTAACACTGCTTGGATCATTAGTAATTCCTAAGCTTCCGGCTTCATTCATATGATATCCGCCTTGTGCCCACATACCTAATCGTTCCAAGCAACAGTCATCATTTGTATTATCAAAATCAAGGACAGCGTGCATACGGTAACCTGACCCAAATGCAGTTGCGCTTTGGCCGTTGCTGAACCAGCCTACATTGATATCATGGTAATGCTCAACAAGTGAAGTAAGAATAACTACTCGCTCAGACATAGGCTTCAATGTCAACGCCACATTGGGGGTGCGAAAATATACTTTGTTGGTTTTATGTCCACCTGACTCATTTACAAAAGCACTGTCATCAGTTAATACTGTGGCAAGTAAATCAATGATTCCTGCTGCAAGGTTGGTACTGTCAGTACCAGGTGAAATATATCCGTTCAACGCTGCTTTTGCTAAATCAGCTGCCCCCGTAACTAGTTCCGGACTCCATGAAGTACTATGTGTAGCATAAGCTGCGCGCAAGTCTGCTCCTTGGACACTCATACTCGTAATGCTATCTCCCATATCTAGGAAGTCCAGCATAATTGCTCCACCTTCAATTTTTGATTTAACATCCTTATTACTTATTCCACCACCACTTGCATCAGCTCGTAATGTACCGCGGTACTCGCCTTCGATACGCACTGTTTTATCACATGCACAATCACTGGGAAGTTTGTTCTGGTTGGTACATGCATAAAGAAAACGCATGGTCACGCTTGCATCTCCATAATAAGGGCCATGTCTAAAATCACGTATATCTTGAATTCTTTCACTTGCTGCTAGAGAGTACTCTGCACGCCCAGCACCAGTTGCAATGCGATAAAATCTTTTGATTCTATATCCTATATGTGAAAAGGTGTTATTGAAAATGGTTTCCTCTGGCGGGTCCACGTTTAAAATGGCACGTTGAGGGCCATCATTCTTAAAGACCAAAAACTTACATCGGCAAACGGTATCGGGTCCAGATTTACTGTTATTCGGAGGTGTAGCTTGCAGGTGGGTAGTATCCCCGCTGTAAAAATCCATTAGTAGATTACCAGCCTTTTTGTTTCCAAAAGTTTGTTCTACAAAATCATCAAACGGGACTGTCTGTTTTCTGCCTTGCAACACCCACTCTTTAATCGGCAAATACATGTCCTCGTCCAGGTACATGACATTGCCTTGGGCACGAGAGTCATCTATATAGACTGGCGGCAACGTTTGGGCTGGAGAATTTTTGAGGTGCTTACCTATGGGATCGTCCATAGGAGACAAACCAAAGGTTGTGGTTTGTAGCTGTGCGTAGGAGAAGCCAAGTGCCAACATAAAAATGGCAAGGCTAAAAAGCTTTTTTGAAATTGGGAATGAATACATAGTAAATAGATACTTTGAGAAGTTTTCAAGCTTGCGATTAGGCATACATTTCCTAGCCTCTTTTTGGGTAAGAGGTAGTTTGTAATCAAGGCCAGGTCACTTAACTTGTTAAAATGTTGTTTGTATAAAGAACTGGATGCCGAGGCCTCCGTGTTATGATACAAGAGTACGGCAGTGACGCCGCCGCTTCAACTACACTTCAGCCTGATTCTCCAGCCTGTAGAAAGGGACTTCCCCTATCATTTCAAACTCCATTCCCAACAAAAAAGCCCTCCCAGCGCTGGAAAGGCATGTACAGATTAAATAAAAAATACAGCTGGTACTTTTTTCACATAGAAGTTGCCTAACGAAACCCAAAAGGGTTGTCATGTCGAGCCGCGAAGCTGGCGAGACATCTTGACTTTTAGCCAATTAGTCGACAAAGTCAAGATTTCTCCTCAGCTCCGCGAGTCGAAATGACAACTTTGCTAAAAAATTGGCTTACACGGATTCGTTAGACAACCTCATATAAAAAAAGGCCACCCACATAACGCGAATGGCCCTCCTTGCAGAATACAACAGCATCACGGATTACCCTTAAAACATGACACTGCGCTTTTAGATAGTATTGAGGTGGTGATTTACTTATTCAAAAGAACGTTTTCAGCGGTGGCGACAAATGTCTCCTGGCCGTTTGGTCCCATCAGGACAAAATCCATCTTGGCAGACACATTCGTATCGGCATCTATAATAACCTCCGTAAACTCGAATGAGCCTGAGACTGCGTCATAGCGCTCGCCCCCCATAAAGAAATTGGCATTTAAACCGTCAACGCTATTCGTATCGATTTCTTGAGTCCCTTCTTCGAGCGTATAGTCAAATATGTTCATCACGGCATCACTATTACTGTCGAAGCCTCCGAAATAGGCGAACTCATTATCAAACGAAGCTGAACACTCGTCAAAGGTGACTTCACCGCCGGTAAATTCGACCTGCCACTCACAGAAGGCAATGATCTCTGCCTCACAGCTAGACAGCACTAAGCTGGAAGCAAATGCAAAGCATAGAACGAGGTTAAACAGGCGAGTTTTAGTTGAAATTTTCATAATACTGGTTGTTGGTTAGAAAAGGTCGCTCGGAGTGACTACATGCATACATGAGCGGGATTCTTCCCGTCGACGTATCTCCTGATTGAGCTGGTAATGCCTACCAAGTTCAAAGGCCAAGGCGCAGAGGAGTACTGATACTATGACGGATACCAGACATCCTACTGCGCCGAGGCCAGGGAACTTCCAACCAAGCGCTAATATCAGTGGCGTATGTAGCAGTAAGTTTCGGGTTGGTTGCATAAGGCAGAGCGATACGATGTAACATACAGGCGTTTCCTGCGATCGGTACAAAGTTGATCCTCAGCCTGTTAGCAACATGATTCGATTCTGCCGGATATGCGCACTATTCTGCCATGGCAGGATCGTGTTACTGCCTGGCGGTATGTATATAATCCTCGCTGCTTGATCCTTGATCCTCGATGTTCGATCTTAAAATCAACAAAAAAGGTGGCTGAGCGGAGCCGAAATTGACGGTGGCTGAGCGGAGTCGAAGCCACCTCATATTGCCTTTGGCAATGTTCCCTTCGACTTCGCTCAGGGAACGATCGGGTGTTACCAGAACCGTGCTTTTTACTGGCATTACAATAATACAAGTCGAAGCCACACCAGCATCGAGGATCAAACATCGAGCTTGGGGAAACTCGCTGCTAGATGTTTGATGTTCGATCTTCACTTTTGTATTCTAGAGGCCAAGCATCGAGCTTGGGGGAAACGAGGATCAAGGACTTTTATAAGGCACTAGGCCTCACCCCATACCGCTCATGAAATAGTCGAGCGAAATACGACGGATTCTCAAAGCCGCAGTGATAGGCGACTTCAGCAATAGAGCTGAAGGCTTTTTGCTCCAGCAAGCTACGCGCTGTACGCAGGCGTATTTCTCTAATAAAGTGAACAGGAGAAAGGCCCGTCAATTTTTTAATAAGCCTAAAAACCTGACGCTCACTTACCGCCAGGGCTTCTGCCAAATCTGACACTTTTAGTTTACTATTATCCAACTGCGCTATGACAAACTGTTCAGCCTTGCTGAGCAGGGCCGCATCATGTGATTCGATCTGAGGCGAATGCGTGTACTCATCGAAAGTATGGCGTGCGCGACTGTTGCCGAGTAGATTGGCTACTCGCGCACGAAGCTCATCCGGGCTGAAAGGCTTGGTGATATAATCGTCTACGCCTATGCGCAGGCCATGAAGCCTGTCGGCTTCGAGCGATCTTGCTGTTAGCAGAATCGTCGCCAGCGAATTGAGCTGAGCATGCCCTTTCACATGCTCCACAAGCTCAAAGCCATCCATACGCGGCATCATCACATCCGAAATCAATAACTCGATCTTTTCCTGTTCCAAAATCGCCAAAGCTTCCACTCCGTCACGTGCGCTATGCACCGTGTATGTCGTACACAAGAGCGTTTCCAAAAACTCCGCCATATCCTT
>JBGCFB010000109.1:0-11356 GCA_045106685.1 Bacteroidia bacterium
GATCATATTTTTTTTGGGTACGATAAATAACGCCAATGTTGTTGAGCGTTTTGGAGAGCTTTTGCTGCTTGCCGTATCGCCCATAAATTTCATAGGCTTTGAGATAGCTTTGTAGTGCTTCGTCCTGGTTTCCCAAGTTGTAGTGCCCTCCACCTTTATTGATCAGGTAATCCGCCGCTCCGAGGGTGTCTTTTATTTGGTACGAAACTGCTATTCCTTCATCAAAAAGCGGCATCGCTTCCTTGCCTCTGCCGAGTATTTCCAGGGCAGTGGCCTTATAATAAATCATATAATTAATGCCGGAAGGGAACTCCAGCTTGCGTGCAAGCTGTAAGCCTTCGTCGGCTGCTTGCAGCATATTATCATGCTGTCCTAGTCTGTAATATGCTCTGAATAAATGTCTATGCGTCCAGACGGTGTTCGTATCTGGATTCGCTGTTTGGTCGATGACCTGATGAAGGCTGTCTATATCGGGCTGAGCGTGTAGCGGTGAAACGAGCAGCGCGAAGATTATAAAGACAAGACGTATTAAAATTGTCACCATACTTTAAGGCTTTAGCCTCTCTATTGTACACTATTGCCAGGCTTTTTAAAGTCTGACTCAGATTCAAGGCTTATCCACCAGGTCGAACTCAAGTGCTACACGCACCAAACCTGCGGTGTTTCGGACATCGAGTTTATGGAGCAAATTGCGGCGATGAGTTTCTACTGTTCCTGGGCTGATGCAAAGTTCTTCCGCTATTTCCTGAGTCGTTTTTTCCCAAACGATCAGGCTCAACACTTGCTTTTCGCGACGTGAAACGCGCGGCAGTATTCCTTGTGGAGTTGATTTCTTTTTTTGTCCAAAACTCCCCATTACAATCGCAAGGACCTCATCACTAAAAACCTGCTCACCCTGATGTGCTTTATGAATAGCCTCAATCACTTCATCCTGCCCTGCATTTTTGAACAAAAACCCTTTAGCGCCTAATTCGAGCATTTTTTTAATCAAACTCGCTTCTTTTATCATGGATAAAGCAAGGACCTTGACGTCTGGATATTGAGCCACGATATTGCGACAGCATTCCATACCATCCATGACCGGCATATTCATATCGAGCAGGACGACATCCACTGACTGCTGAGCCAGAATATCGAGGGCTTCTTTCCCGTTGGGGGCAGATGCTACACACGCTAGGCCGTCAGCATCTTGCAGCATCAGTTTGATGCCGTCGATAACGAGCTGATGATCATCTGCGATCAGGATTCGGATACTCATGCAATAATTTGATACATCTGTTTCGAATATAGCATATAAGCCCGAAGATTCCACCACAATGAAAAAAGCCCCTTTTCCAAATGGAAAAGGGGCTTTTTATGTATCAAATTTAGTCTAAGACTAGTACTTGATGTTTAGCTCGTACGTATCTGTATTGTCAGTAGTAACAACATTAACCTTTGCAATCTGAATAACATAGGTTGTTTCGTCAGCACGAACAAAAAGCACATCACCTGCCACAAGCTTGCTTGCTGGCTCAGTGATTTGAGTTGAAAGGCTGTATGCTGCCTCAATGGCTTCCTTATTAGTCGTTGCTGCGTAATCAAATCCTGCATCAGGAGTTGACATCATTGCACCATTAACAGGAACAAGCTTCTGGATCCAGTTAGTAGCAGCAGGCTCAGCAAGGTCGATACCCATATCTCTAACATCAGCATCAACTGAAGAAGAAGACACAGCTACACCTGCGCTCAGGTCTAGTCCACCGAAGTCTGGGCCGTCGCCATTATTAACAATTACCAATGTAAATGAATCTACTGGTGTAGTTACAATTTCTAACTCTGTTCTGATTTCAACAGAAACAGTCTTAGACTCACCGTTAGCATCACTTACTTTGAAGCTGTATGTACGTGCTTCGTCATAAACACCGTGCGCTACAACTGTAATGTCTTTGGTGAAAGAAGCTGTATCAGCACCGAAAAGAAGAACTGGGTTAGCATTAGCTGCTATGCCATCATACTTGATACGAGAAAGATCAGTGATTGACTCGTCGTTTTCAAGTACTTCAACACCGAGGATACGGCTGTTTCCGCTAGTAGCAGTCAAGCGTACTGTGAACTCAGCAGCTGCGTCTACAGTATCGATAGAAGATACGATTCCAGCATCAGCAAGTAGGTCGATAGTAGGACCGATTGGTGTTGGAGGAGTATCGTCAGTTTCACATGAAGTGAGAGAGAATGCCAAAATGGCAATTAGGGGGAGAAGGAGAGTTTGGAGCTTTTTCATTTGTTAAAGCGTTTTTAAACTAGGTTGGTTGGTTTTTGAAAAAGAACGGTTGGAATTACTATATCTAGCAAGACGTATAGCAACTGCAAAACGTCTCATATTATTTCATCTTTGTGACACTATTCTTTTAGAGGAGTGTGCCGAGCCTTTTGCTTCCATACAAAAGTGGCTAAAGCAACAACGGCAATTCCTGCTAACATCATACAAGACGCGATCACCTCTGCCTGGGTCACTTGCATACCCAAAAAATCTAATTTGTTATTCACGCGAATCTGCTCAATAAGAAAGCGCTCGATACCATTCAGAAAAAGAAAAAGGCCTAATAGCTGTCCCCAGTAAGGCAATTTTTTACGAATAAACCATAAAAAGCCAAAAATGGCCAGCGCCATCAGTGTCTCATATATAGGCGTAGGAAATACCGGCTCAGCCAGACGGCCCAGCTCTTCCCAGTTGCAATTATTGAGATGCTCGTATCGACTCGAATCAGGATTGCAGCGCTGGAGAACATTGTTGGGATAGTCATATGACCAGAACCAATCGGGCGCCCATGAAAGCCAGTCAGGCTTAACCGCGTTGTTTATTTCACCCCAATCTCCATCGCCACTCATCTGGCAGCCGATACGGCCTACGCCGTAGGCGAGAATCACCGACATGGATGTCACATCCAAAAAGGGAAGCAGTTTGTAGCCTTTTTTATGAATATACCTCACCATAAAGACTGTTCCCACGATCAGACCTCCATAAAAGGTAAGCCCGGAGAAGGAAAACAACTGCCCCCAGGGGTCAGCCATAAAGGCATCCAGGTTTTCGAGATTATGGAAAACTTTCGCCCCAAGAAGGCCTGCCACAAAGGCAATCACCATAATATTGGGAAGCTCCTCAGGCATACTGTGCATTTCTTTTTCGAAACGCACCTCTTCGCCTTTTTTCTTTCTATAGTCCCAAAAGCGCCATCCGCCACCGATCAGTGCTCCTATCAGTAAGCCAGGAATAGAGCCCTCAGTAGAGAGAATTGCTGATTGGGGGTCTTCTGAAAAGCCCGTATAATCTTCAAACATAAGGCCCAGCTTGTATCCCATGATGGCATACAGGACTGCGCTTATGATTACTTCGAAAAACTTAATCTCGCCGCCCTTCTTCACATCCACTTCATGGCTGGGAAAAACGCCGATACCAGTAAGTCGCCGATACTCAAATCGGATTACCAAATAAGCAGAAAGAAACGCCAGGGCGAGAAAAACGCCGAAGGTCTGAAACGGCAGTAAAAAGTCCGTTCCGAGGAGATCGTTAAAAAGGTCGCTAATGCGAGGATACATAGTGTCGATTATTCAGCCGGCAAAGATACGCATCTTGGCGATATGCTTTTTTCTCTCTACTTTTCACACTGAATGTCTATACACAGTTCGCACCAAGCTCCTCCTTCCGGTTTTTCAGGATTCAAAGAAACCTGGCGTTATGATCTCACAGCAGCCTTTAGTGTTGCAATGGTCGCCCTTCCACTTTCACTAGGAGTAGCTTCGGCCTCCAGCGTGGTGGCCCCCGATGGCTTTGAGCTGGTGGTCTCGCCGCTTGCCGGCATGGTGGCCGCTATTATAGGCGGACTTGTCACGACATTTTTACGCAGTAGCAAAGTAGCCATTAATGGCCCTTCTGCCGGACTTATCACGGTTGTGGGAGGTGCCTTATTAGCGTTTTACCAAGCAGGTGTAGATCGCCCCCTGGACCACGTGATGGCAGTCGTTGTCGTTGCGGGAGTCTTGCAAATGGGGCTGGGTTTTCTCAGACTGGGCCGGTACGGAGAAGCGATGCCCGCATCTGTCATACAGGGGGTTCTTGCGGCGATTGGTATTATTATTTTGGGAAAAGAACTTCATAGAGCGCTGGGAGCAGTATCCAAAGAACAAACCACACTCGGCGTCCTCCTGGAACTACCCCAGAGTTTTATCAATGCAAACCCATATGTCGCGCTCATTGCCCTGGTCAGTCTATTGATCCTTATTTTTTATCCACGTATCAATAATAAGCTCTTCCACTATATACCGGCTCCCATGTGGGTGCTCGTCCTGGCAGTGCCCCTCGTTTTACTGGTCAATTACCTCGACCCGATGACGCAGGACTTTCTGGGCAAATCATTCATCATCGACACACAATACCTGATCGACCTACCGGATAATATGCTTCAGGAAATGCGAAATGCAGGCTATCCCTTTCCAGACTTCAGCATGATGGGAAGCATGATATTCTGGCCGCCCGTAGTTGCGATGGCGCTTATCTCATCCATCGAGACAGTCGCAAGCGCACGTGCAGTGGAGAAGCTTGATCCTTATAAGCGGAGCACCAGTCTCAATCGCGAGTTGATAGGCGTAGGAGGCAGTACGATTATCGCAGGATTGCTGGGCGGCCTGCCGGTCGTAACGGTTATCGCACGTAGCTCGGTGAATATCCACAATGGAGCCCGTTCCAAAGCCAGTAACTTTATTCATGGTCTGATGTTGCTGGGAATTATCCTACTAGCTGCGCCGCTGATCCGCGAGATTCCGAGAGCTGCACTTGCGGCTATTTTGATCTACACAGGCTACAAGCTCGCTGCTCCGAAGGTGTTCCGAGATGCCTGGAACCAGGGTTGGGATCAGTTACTTTTCCTGCTGGTTACGCTTTTTACCACCCTGGTGACAGACCTGCTATTTGGTATACTGGCAGGGGTTTTGGCAAAATTAGTGGTGCAGTGGCTTAGGACAAGGCTTCCGTTTCGCGTTTTTCTACAGTACAGCTTTTTTCCAAAAATCACGACCAAAGAGCAAGACGGGCAATATAATTTACAGGTAAAAGGGATGGGGAATTTCCTCACATTGGTGCGCTTGCGAAAAGCGCTCAAAACCATTCCTGAAGACAAGGAAGTAACTATTGATTTTGCCCATAGTCGATTAGTAGACTTAACCACGCTCGAACAGCTCAAGGATCTCGGAGGGCGCTTTAAGCGCGCTGGCGGCGCGCTGCGCATCAAAGGTCTAGAGCGCCATCGCTCCACTTCCGACCATCCACAGGCGGTGCGTACACGTGTCCCTTTGAAGAAACCACTGGGAGCACGCTCCAAAGATTTACACGCATTGGCAGCACGAAATGGCTGGGCCTTTGAGGCAGGGCCATATTATGATAGCGGTCCTTTTCCGGATTTTCATTACTTCGAAATCAGGCCTGTGGAGTATCGTAGCAATATCCTTTCAGGCAAAATGAAAGACCTTGATGTTTGCTGGGAGATGTGCGACCTGACCTTCGATGAAGGAGCGCTCCATGCCGCGGAGGTGTACCGTACGACGACAGAAGTCGTAGAGCTTCCATTTGAATTGCCTGTTTTCTTACTCGAAAAAGAAGATATGCTTGATCGTGCATTTGATCGATTTAGAAAATTCACAGGTTATAAAGACATCGACTTCCAGCTATTTCCTTATTTCTCAAAAAGGTTTATTCTGGAAGGGCCCGATGAGGCCGCTTTGCGCGAGCTTTTTCAGCCTGGCTTGATCGCTTACCTGGAAAAAGCGGATATTTTTCATGTAGAGTGTAATGGAAAGTCTCTGCTTATTTTTAGAAAACTCAAACTCGCCAATGATAAAGAGATCACGAATATGCATGCGTTCACACGCGAATTGGTGAGCCTTTTGGCGCGATAATGCCGCTTTATGTTAAATTTTGGCACATAAAAGCATTCAAAGTCTCTTGGTGATTTTCCAAAAGCTAACCGCCAATCGCAAACGGCCAACGATTTTAACATTTTCTTAAGGCCTGAATACTTACAGGTTACAGGGTTTTTGGCTAGATTTGACCGCTATAACGGGGCGCACCTACTTTCAGGGCTCCGTTTTTCCTTTGGATTACTGTTCTCAACATGAATTCTTATAACAAAATCAACAATGTCGGTGGTTGGCTGGCATTTGCTATTGCCTTGGTAGTATATCTACTGAGTATGTCTCCTACAGCCAGTTTCTGGGACTGTGGTGAATTTATTGCCTGTGCCAATGAACTGGAAGTTCCTCACCCTCCCGGCGCGCCGTTTTTCTTGCTGATAGGCAGAGTCTTTGCTTCGCTATCTTTTGGGGATTCGACCATGGTAGCTTGGTGGCTTAACATCCTGAGTGTATTGACTTCGGCTTTTACCGTGATGTTCACATTCTGGATCACGACCTTCTTTTCCCGCAAGATGCTCACATGGACCGCAGATCAGCGTTCTGAGCTTGCAGAAACGAAGGAACCCCAGGGTGCAGCCCTCATCGCGATCATGGGAGCAGGTATGGTGGCCGCACTGGCAAATACCTTTGCAGACTCATTCTGGTTCAATGCTGTTGAGGCAGAAGTATATGCAATGTCATCTTTCTTCACTGCCATCGTTGTTTGGCTGATGTGTAAGTGGGATGCACGAGCAGATCAAGCTGGCAGCGATCGCTGGATCGTTCTGATTGCATATCTCATGGGTTGCTCGATAGGTGTTCACCTGTTGAACTTGCTTACAATCCCTGCACTTGCCTTTATGTACTACTTCCGTAAGTACAATTTTTCCTGGGGCGGCTTCATCGCAACAGGCGGCATATCAGTAGCGATTTTGGGACTTATTCAAACAGGTATTATCATCTGGACATTTGATGCAGCTTCTGCCTTCGAGTTTGGAATGGTAGGAACTATGTTACCGAGTGGTGGTGCCACTACTGGTCTGGGCCTTCCCGTTGGAACAGGTATCATTGTATTCCTGACACTCCTTGTGGCTGCACTTGCATTTACCATTTGGTACAGTGAGCGCACGAAGAATCTGCGTCTCAACACCTTCATCATGTCGGTAGTGGCGATTTACATCGGATTCTCCTCGTACGCGATGATTCCGATTCGCTCGAATGCGAACTCTCCAATTGACGAAAATAATCCTGAGAACAGTATCTCCTTCCTCAGCTATATGAAGCGTGAGCAATATGGAGATCGCCCGCTTCTCTATGGACCAAACTATAACAAGCGTCCTATCAAGTATGATTATTCACCTGAATACATCCTGGAGGACGGCAAAGACCGCTACACCAAAATCGGTAAAAAAGGCAAGCCTGTATACCGTTCGAAAGACAAGGTCTTTTTCCCAAGAATGTATGAAGCAGGACGCTATACGATGGGTCCTCACGCTTATGCGAATTATGTAAAAAATAAAGGTCGAGATCTCAAAGACCCCTACGATGATCAGCCGACCAGTTCTGAAAACATGTCCTACTTTATAAATTATCAAGTTGGGCATATGTATTGGCGATACTTCATGTGGAACTTTGCCGGTCGAGAGAACGACTTTCAGGATTGTGGCTGGGAGAGTGGATTGAATTTCAGTAATGAACAACCCGACCCGATCAAAAATAATCGAGGGAAGAATCACTATTTCATGTTGCCATTCTTCCTGGGACTACTGGGGCTTGGTTGGCAAGCGTATAAACGACCCTGGGATGCTTCTGTAGTCGGTATGTTGTTCTTCTTTACAGGCCTGGCTATTGTTCTGTACCTGAACCAATATCCTATGCAGCCGCGTGAACGAGATTATTCCTTTGCGGGCTCCTTCCAAACCTTTGCGATATGGATAGGGCTTGGAGTCATTGCGTTGTATCAGCTTTTGCATAAATTCCTGAAAGATAATGGTGCCTACTTAGCAGTAGCAATAGGACTTATTCCGCCTATCATTATGGGAGTAGAGAACTGGGATGATCACTCACGTGCAAATCGCTACGTTGCTCCTGATTCGGCTTACAACCTGCTGATGTCCCTTGAAAAAAATGCCGTCCTCTTTACCAATGGTGATAATGACACCTTCCCGCTCTGGTACATTCAGGAAGTAGAAGGCGTACGGACAGATGTACGTGTACTTTGTTTGAGCTATGTAAATACAGACTGGTATATCGACCAGATGTATCATAAGGTGAATGAGTCGCCGGCTCTTCCCCTAACGCTTAAAAAGACTCAGTACACCGGGCAGGAAAACCAAATTCGTCGTGTTAAGAATAAGCGAATTGCGCTAAAGCTTCCTACCGCCAAGGACAAGTTAGCTTCAACTGGTATTCTTACCCAAGCTGAGGCTGCACGCACACCAGATTACTTTGAATGGGCTATCGGTGCTCGTGGAGGAAAGGATAACTACTATCTCCAACTTCAGGATGTGCTTATCGTCAACTTATTGGAAAATGTAGCCAAGCAAGACTGGGAACGTCCGGTATACTTTGCAAATACCGTATCACCTGGAAGCATCATTGGCCTTAAGAACAACTTGCGTCTTGAAGGACTTGCTTACCGTGTGCTTCCTACACGCTATGAGCGTTCTAAAGATCCATACAACCCTTACGAAGGTGGGGTAGATGCTGGTCGTATGTACAAGCACCTAATGACGGACTTCCGTTACCGTGGTCTTGATAATCCTGATGTGTACTTTGATGAAAACATCGCTCGTATGATCACCAATTATCATGGTGTATTCTACCGCCTTGCTGATCATTACCTCTCAGAAGCGGACAAGAAAGCTGCTGCTGTGAACGACACCTCAGCCATTCAGGCAATTGAAGGCACAGCGCAAATGACGGCTCAAGAGCTTCGTGCACGTGCGCAGGAAGTAATGGACTATCTCGATGAGAAATTCCCATATAAGGCTACCAATCCAGAGCCTTACGTTATCGTCCGTGATGGAATCATGTTCAACCGCCTCGGCGATAAGGAGAAGTCAGAGTCATATATCAATGACGCATATACGCTCGTAACCGAAACACTCGATTACTATGCAGATCCTGACAATTCTGGAAAATACTTCAGTAAGCAGGACACGTATATCGCTGCGCTTCAGATGTTGGCCAACCACTATGTTGGAATTAACGCTCGCGATAAGGCTCAGGATGTTGCTCAGCGCATCGATCGCTATCGCAAAGTTTTACGTTAAGCGAAAGCTGGCCCAATAAAAAGAATCGCCCCAAAGCACGGATGTGTTTTGGGGCGATTTTGTTTTTAAACTAACTAAGCCTTTTACATGAATGTGTATAACCAAGACACATGGCGGTGGTAATAACAAAAACACCACCTCGATGAAGAGGTGGTGTCACAGCTTTGGGTCTGGTTATGCGAAGCCGAAGCTTATTTCTTTGCAGTTGTGCTGGTCTTGCGTGTTACACGCTTCACAGTCTTTTTAGCAGCTGCTGCTGCTTCCTTTGTGTCTTCTTCCATCTCTTCCACGGCATCTTCGACAGCATCGCTGATGTCTTCAGCTACGTCTTTTGCTTTCTTTGAAAGGTCAGATGCTGTTTCTTTTACAGTACCTTCCCAGTTGTCGACACGGCTTTCTACTTCTTTTACAAATTCGTCCTTGCGGCTCATGATATCCTTCATGAACTGATCTTTACGATCTTCAAGATCTTCTACAAACTTGCCGATCAACTTCTGGCCTTCTTCACGAGAGTCATCTTTCTGTGACTCTAACTCGTCACGCATATCGTCGAACTGCTTCTGTACTTTTTCGGCCATCAAGGCTACGAATCCTACTCCGGTGTATAGTGTGTCTTTAAATAAATTAGTCATGATTGTTTGGTTTTGGAGGCTTGTTATGATTTTTGATTATGGTTCAATTTTTTTGACGGTTCGTTTTACCGTTGCTTTCGTGGCTGGCAGCGGAGCCTTATTCATGGCTTCCAGTTTTGCTTCCAGCTGAGCTACACGTGTTTCCAGCTTTTCATATTCTGCTTTTGGTACAAAATTGAAGCGCTCAAAGGTGTTTTCCAGAAACTCACGAATACGCTCTTCCCAGTCTTCTTTTTTTCCTTCTGTTTCTTCTAAAAAAGCGTTGAGCATGTTCTTTCCATCATGCTTCGAGAGCTTTCCATCGTCGACCATACGATCGACAGAGTCCTGCAGCTTTTCGGCAGTCATGCTTACCAGCCCAACGCCAGCGTACAAGAGTTTTTTGAATGTATCGTCCATGATGTTTTAGAATCGGTTACAAATGTATGCACGCATACGGTTTATGGCAAGCATTTGTTATTGATATTTTAAAAAACAGGGTAAAAAATTTAAATATCTTCAAAAATCAATCTCATAACGTGCCTCATACACCTTGATTTTCATCTTTTGCAAAAATGACGGCTTAAAAATGCCAAATGCAACTATCTTTGCACCATGGCACAAAAACCCAGCTTGTCAAAAGGAACCCGCGACTTTGGTCCACTCGTGACGCGACGCCGCACCTTTATATTTGACACCATTCGTGAAGTATTCAAAAAGTATGGCTATCAGGCTATAGAGACTCCTGCTATTGAGCGCCTTGATGTGCTGCTTGGCAAATATGGCGATGAAGGTGATCGTCTTATTTTCAAACTCCTCAATTCAGGCGATTACTTTTCAAAACGCAATAAGCAGGTTGTTTTTCCTGAAGACATGGAAAAAGGCGAAAGTCACTTCACGAGCCTTATTTCAGAAAAAGGTCTTCGCTATGACCTTACTGTGCCGTTTGCACGCTACGTGGTCATGCACCAAAATGAGATTACATTTCCATTCCGCCGCTACCAGATCCAACCCGTCTGGAGAGCGGACAGACCACAAGCAGGTCGTTATCAGGAATTTTATCAGTGCGATGCTGATGTTGTAGGCTCGGATTCGCTCCTTTTCGAAGCTGAATTTATTGCCATGTATGACGAGGCCCTGAGTACACTCGGCCTTAGGGATTTCACCATCCGTATCTCAAATCGCAAAATCCTGAACGGATTTGCCGAGGCTGTGGGTCATGCCGATAAGTTTATGGACATCTGCGTGGCGATCGACAAATTGGATAAAATAGGCCAAGATGGCGTAGCAAAGGAATTGGAAAAGCGGAACGTCGACGAGGAGGCTATCGGCAAACTGCTAAAACTAATCGCAACAAAAGGCAACAACGATGTGAAACTAGATGTGTTGGAAGCAGCCTTCGCAAATAGTGAAACGGGGCTTAAAGGTATTGCTGAACTTCGGGAGGTTTTTAATTTATACCAACACTTACCTCATTTCAAAGGCACGGTTGAGTTCGATCTCACCCTCGCACGTGGTCTGAGTTACTACACAGGGTTTATTACT
>JBGCFB010000011.1:0-3329 GCA_045106685.1 Bacteroidia bacterium
CCACCTCGAATCAGGGCAATTCGCGCAAGCGATTGAGGCTTTTGGACAGGTTCCCGCAGGGAGTGCTTTTGAAGAGCGCGCTCAGTGGTTTATTGCGATGACGTACCTCAGGCAAGCCGATATCGCCTCGGCGAAAATGACTTTTGAGACTATAGCAGTTTCAGATTCGCATTTTAAGCAGGCGGAGGCGCGTGAGGTGTTGGAAGTACTGGAGTAGGGGAGATCGTGAAAAGATCTGATCTTGGGTCCCGAATTTCTATAAAAAGTAACGATTGGTAGCCAGGATAGGAGTTTAAAGTCATTGCTAGCGATAGGCATCTTTTCGATGCCGGACAGTAATAATCATAATGATTAACTCCTTATCTTCAATTGAATAGATGACACGATATTGGCCTATTCGTATCCTGAAAAGATTTTCTGAGCCGACTATTTTGCGATACCCTTGAGGTCGAGGATTTTCGACTAGCTCTTCAATAGCTTCAATGATTCTATCCGTTACATTTTGCGGAAGTTTCTTGAGCTCTTTAGCTGCAGATCGCTTAAAACTGATTTGGTACATCAGGATGCACGTTTAAGCATAGATTTCATCTCATCAAGGCTTAGGCTATTTTCTTCCTCACGTGATCGAGCTATAAGTGCATCATAAACATCTTCCCATAACTCACCATGAACTTCAAGGTCAATCATGACTGCCAGACGCTTATTCGTAGCATCTGTAACATAATTAATTCCTTTAATGGGGGCTTGATTACTCATGTTCTAAATATACAGCTTTTTTAAATAAGTACGCAGAAACCAGTGATTGTATATTTATTAAAGTAGCGATGGGTTTTTTAACCTGGCAAGCCTTAATCTGGATCAATTTGAATGGGAAGTTCAGTTATTAATTCTTCTACACTTCCATCATTAATATCAAATAACAGGGTCTTTAATTGCTCTATTTTTTCACCAGGAGTATCATAAGTCGTTAGTATGGTATATATCCCTTTGAATGGATTTCCTTGTATTTCTACCCAATCACCTTTTGACATTCTATAAACTTCTAGGACTTTGTTTGGTGGGGTTCCTAATCCAACTTGTACTAAAACTCGCTCATGGACTTTATATCTTTCTTTTGGGCTTGCAGCCCAGAATGGAGAGTCCCCTTCAATAACTGAGTCCTGGCCTTTCTTATTGAAGAGCATTTTATAAACACATGTTTCGCTAGTGTTGAAAAATGCATAACCCGACAGCGTACCATCCTTCCGATACTCATACCAGTCTCCTATTTGTTCATCATCATGGTAATATTGCTCATTATGAAGCGTGCCAGAAGGATAGAACGTTTCATATTTACCAAATAATTTCCCGATTCGATATTCACATCGCTTTTTCAGTGTGCCATTATCATGATAGGTTCTTACGGCTCCATGCTTAACATTATTACGGACTTCGGTATAGCTCCTTTTCAAACCTTCTTTGGAGTATTTTACGATATAACCTCCCTTTGTAGAGTTTTTACTGATAGTTGATTTTTTTGCCAGTTTTTCGCTATCACCATAAAAAGTTACGATAGTAATAGAGTCTTCTGTTACTATTTCTAAAGTTCTATTTTCTATGCTGCGTGGTTCAGAACTAGTACAGGCTATAAAGCATGCTATCAGAGCGATACCGGTAGTGAAAATGTAATAGTTTTTCATTTTATCAGTTGCACTGAAAGTTCTTACAAACCCAATTCACCCTCTTCCTCATCACCCAAACTCTGCAACCCCGTCCCACAATTCGTGCAGAACTTATCGTCCGGGCCTGCGGCACGGTTGCAGTTAGGACAGCGATGTTCACTTTCGTCGCGGAGAACCTTGTTGCCGCAGTTGGTGCAGAAGTTCTCGTCGCCGATGGTGCGCTGCCCGCAGAAGGAGCATTTTGCGTCGTTGCCGATATTGATCACAGGCTTGCGCAGCAGAATATTTTCGTATTCCCCTGATTTGATCCATTTGAAGAATTCGGCTCCTCGGATCACGTAGGGCGGATGCGTTTCATCGAGGGCGATGAGCGCTTTTACTATTTTGTTATAATTATTGAGATCAAATTCGCCAAAATCATAGGCCTGGCGTTTGAATTCGTCTACATCGATCTGATGGTATAATTTTTCGGGTTGACCGGCGAGTTTTACAAAAGCAGAAGTCGCCGCCTCCACATCCTGACAGCAGAGCAAACCTCCACGGTCAGCCGTGTATTTCGACATCTTCTCCCAGCGCTTAATCGCGATATTGATCGGCACAGTGATCAGCGCCATCGGGCCCGCCGTACCGAGCATCGCCACAAGACTGAGCGCCTCCGCCAGTTGTTGGTACAAAACGCTTTCGCTCTTTATATACGATAGCTGATGCCCCAAAATAAACATCAACTCGTCCTCGGTGAATAAGTCGATGGTAGAATGCGAAAGCGCCACAATGGGCTTTTCTACGCCAATCGTCGTCGTAAACAAGTCGCCACGCACGAGATACAATTCTGGAATTTCGGCGATGTCGAGAATCTTACACGCTTCTTCCAATATGGCATATACCGCAGGAAAATTGCTGCTCGTCACACGAAGGCCACTGCCCGTAAGGCGCATCTTAGTGAAGGCCTCGATTCCATATTCCGAAATCTTCTTCATCACCATGGAAAGCCCACTGGTGCCACGCAGCAGTTGCAAGGCCTTCCGGTCGAAAGGATGCTGATATTCGAAGGCGTTAAGCCCTTTTATGATAGTGCGGTCCATAGCGATTACAGTTCGCCTCCGCAGCTACGACAGAATTTGCCTTTGGTGTCGTTTTGCTTGCCGCAGTGACGGCAGAAAATACTTGCGCCTTGTGGTTGTTGCCCTGGTTGGGCAGCACTTTGATTATATGACTGTGGGGCTTGTCCTTCCGATGGAAGTACGATGGCGAGAATAATATAGACGGGAACGACTAAAATAGACAAGAATAGGCCAGTAATAACCACACCAACTCTAACCCAGATTGGGTCAACCTGCATATTCTTTGCTAATCCGCCACATACACCTGTGATAACCGCAGGCTTTGCTTTCTTTAGGGAACTCATGGTAGTGTATTTATCGTTTTGCTTGGTTTTGAAACGCGTCAAAAATAAAAACATTATTAGGACTGGTTGCACCCACCTCTGTCAGGGCTTCACCACTATGCTAAAAGCTCTGACAGAGGTTAGCAACCCAAACAGACCGTTTATGATGATCACCTTTTTTCCCGTTACAAAGCAAATCCTCCAAAACAGCTCGAAATCCCAATCACAAGAATGATCGCAAAGGAAGCTACCCAGGCGCCGCCACTTTCCGTGTTTTTTGAAAA
>JBGCFB010000110.1:0-16373 GCA_045106685.1 Bacteroidia bacterium
GGTGACGCTTCAGCCGGTTGACCTTGTAGGTGTAGATGCTGCGATCATCTTCTCCGATATCCTCGTGATTCCGGAAGCCATGGGATTAACCTATGAAATGATCCCTGGCAAGGGCCCGCATTTTCCTGCAACAGTGCGCAGCCAGGCCGAAGCCAGCAAGCTGCACCCTATTGAAGCGACGAGCAACCTTGACCATACATATGAAGCCCTGCGCATCGTAAAGCGAGAGCTTGGAGGACGCGTGCCTTTGATCGGTTTTGCAGGAGCACCTTGGACGATCTTCTGTTACATGACAGAAGGCGGAGGTTCTAAGACCTTCTCGGTGGCGAAGTCGCTCATTTATAGAGATCCCGCTTTTGCGCATCAGTTACTACAGTCGATTACAGATGCAACGATTACCTATTTGAAAGGGCAGATTGCTGCTGGAGCTGACTTGGTCCAAATATTTGACTCATGGGCCGGTATTTTGAATGCACCTACATTTGAGGAGTTTTCGCTCCCTTATATGAAGCAGATTTGCGACGCTATACAGGAAGTACCTAAGACGGTTTTTGCCAAAGGCGCCTTCTTCTCTTTAGATAAACTGGATGCACTCGATTGCAATATTGTAGGCCTTGATTGGCACACTGATGTCGCCTGGGCTCGCAAGCAGCTTCCTTCCAAAGCATTACAAGGGAATCTTGATCCATGTTTACTTTATGGCAGTGAAGCCAGTGTGCGCGAGGCTACTGCCGAAATGCTCAAAGCATTTCCTGCCGGTCGCCATGTTGCTAATCTCGGTCACGGTATTTATCCAGACTTGCCTCGCCAAAATGTGATCGCCATGATCGAAACGGTGAAAGACTTTCGCTATTAATAGAAATAGTCCTTAAAAAATGAACCTGGTCGTTGAGCGGAGTCGAAACGACCAGGATGTTGCGCAAAGCGCATAGGTTGAAGTGTCTTCGGCTCCGCTCAGACACCATATCATTATTTTAGGTAAGTCAAGCTACTCCGCACGCTGATAATAGGTCACAATACTCGCCTTTGCGAGTGTATTGTTCCAAAGGTAATAGCCGACTACAGCAGGATTGGTCTCTGCGTTGAGTCCGAGCTTGTCGGTTTTAAGAGCATACACAGTAATGATGTACTGGTGTAATCCGTGACCTTGTGGTGGACACGGTCCTCCATAACCGCTCGTTCCGTAGTCAGTAATGCTTTGGACACAACTGTCAGGAGCAAGATTGAGCGAAAGATTACCAGCGCCAGAAATGAGCTCATTTACATTCGCAGGAATATCAAATACGAGCCAATGCCACCATCCGCTTCCAGTCGGTGCATCAGGATCATACATGGTTATAGCAAAGCTTTTAGTTCCTTCAGGAGCATTTTTCCAGGAGAGTTGCGGAGACTGATTATCGCCTGTGCATCCGAAACCATTAAATTCTTCTGTGGAAGTCGCCTGACCTCCGAGGTCTTCACTTGATAGTGTAAATGTGTCCTGGCCGAATATCATTCCTGTCAGGGCGATGAACATAAGGATTGCTAAGGTTGCCTTTTTCATAATGTTTGTTAATTGATTATGAAAGCAAAATTAGACTCAGGCAATACGTTTTGTCTGTTGGTATTGGTCTAAAAAATGTTGCTAAACGTTCAGCTTTGAATTTGGTACTGCTTAGGAGTCAGGCCAAATTTCGTTTTGAAGGCTTGAGTGAAGTTGGAGACATTTTCATACCCAACCTCATGAAAAATATCCGATGGACGTCTCGACTGACGAAGCAGAAATGCTGAGTGCTCAAGTCGCTTATCCCGGAACCATTTCATCGGAGAGGTGTGAAAATGGCGTTCAAACTCTCGCTTAAATGTAGACACGCTGGTATTAGATAGGAATGCCAACTCTTTGACTGTGAGTCTATTAAGTTTATTGTTTTCTACAACCTTGATCAGGTTTTGCGTGTAGTCGTCGGTATTTGATAGTAAAAATCGGATAACCTCCTCACCTCTGGTTTCAACTAGATAAAGCAGGATTTCTTCCAGTTTTACACGAAGAAGCTTTTGCTGAAGCAGAGGAGAAAGAAGCTTAAGATCAAGTAAGCCTTGTACAAACGAATTGATGTACTGATCATAAATGCCTACTTCGACTGACTTTGAGGCGGATGCTTTCGTACTGTTGAGGCCATGCTTTCTGATAAAGCTTGCGAGGATATCATCAGAAAAAAACAGCAACACACTTCGATAGTGCTGATTAGCCATGGATAGCTTTTCTGTCATCAGGCAATGGCCGGATTTAATAATCAGAAATGCTGAATCATTGATATGAATAGGATCGTGATTGGTTAATACTTCCTTGGTGCCTTCTTGTAAAAAACTGAAGACATTCGCTTTTAGATTAATTCTGGTTTTGAGGTGCTCGTCGGCTGTCTGATAATCAAACAGTTGGACTGGCGCAGTCTCATCTAAACCAAGGTAAGCCGGAAGCGAAATGATATCCATAGCATTATGCGTGTGAGATCCTGTTAATTGGCTGCAATTTACGTTTCAAAAAACGGACTATGCATTCGCCTTTTTAATCAACTTCCAGGCCCAGTCATAATGGCTTGAGCTTGCTGAAATAAGGTATGCTCCAAGTGAAGTACTGCCAGTCCAGGGATAGCGCTTTTTCTCAAAAAGCTCCTCATCATTATACATGCCGATGATTCGCTGAACATCCTGGTATGATGCGACCAGCAATTTTCGGACAGCTCCAAGTGGTGTATCCTTGTACTGTTCCCATATCCAGTGATTGAGCGCCTTTGTAGTCTTCCAGGTATAGCCTTTGGCAGGCATGTCGGGCTTGTCGCCTGCCATGCCCACTGCATGCCAGTCCAACATCATAAGGTGCCAGTGATGAAGATGGCCCAGCACGTCACGAATATTACGATTCATCGTTCCTGCAGGGAACTCTTTGTTCTGTTCTTCTGTAGAAAACGCATCGATCACGCTAGTCAGCTTTTCAAAATTAGCCTTGCTCAGGTGGAGGAGTTCCGCTTTGGTTTTGGGCCTAGCCATGATCAGTTTTTTGTGTTTATATCGTTCAAAACACAAATTCTAACTTAAAGCATTATTATTCAAAAACCCTGTTCAGTGCGGAGGATGATTTTTGTTTGGCATGTTAATACGCAAAATCTCGAGTCTGTGGACTGTGTATTTTAATTCCTGTAAAATCTGTCTTCGGTCCATTTTGCAGGATTATTTTCGATGTATCGTGAAATGTTTTGATAGGACATTTCATTGCGGATAATATGATCGTGATAATTCGGTTGCCATGCAAAATGTGAAATCATCGGCCGTGCACATTTCGTCACCCCAATTTTAAATCCACGCACGATCGACGCCAGATTTTTTGATTGTGGGCCAAATTTGTTTTTGTACGGTTTCCCCCCGCCGAGTAGAGACGCAAAATCTTGCGTCTCAGGGGCAGACGCAAAATTTTGCGTCTCAGAACCAGGCGCAAAATCTTGCGAAATCTGATCAGACGCAAAATCTTGCGTCTCAGAACCAGACGCAAAATCTTGCGTCTCTACGGAATCTGGTTTTGCAATTTCGATAATGCCGTGCACATGGTTGGGCATGATCACATGATTATGAAGGATGACAAATGGGAAATGTTCCGGTATTGCGCGCCAGCATTTGTCAGCCATTTCGCCAACAGCTGATGTATTCATTTTGGTATCTATGACTTTGCCAAAATGGTGCACGCGGTTTTTAGTGCAAATTGTTACGAAATACAGCGCATTGGCACCATAGTCGAAGCCTTCCAATCTGTTTGAAGGGATGCGGTACTTATCCTGATGTTTTTTCATGATTGTGAATTGGTCTAAGTCGTTAGACGCTGACAATCATTTTTCATCAACACATTATAAAAAATACTTACTACCAATATTCATATTTATACAAGACCTTTTTTTCAATTTCTCTAAGATACCGATCATACACGATTTCTGAGATGATGTGGCCGTATTCGTTATAGCGGATGGTCGTAATGGTTGGAGGATATTTTTTAAAATCTTCATCCCACCAATATGCTATCGTCACCTTTTTATGATCTCGAACCTTGGCCTTTTTACTAACAAGCCATTTCCGCTTTAAAGGATTGAATATGAGGGTTTTATAAATTCTTCTTTTGTAATGATTGTCAAAAAAAATAGTGTCCTTCGCTAGGGTTGGGTATGGGTACTCCGCGAACCTAATAATCATTGCCCGCGTTCTGGATTTTGTCTTTTTTTCAAAAAGAATCACCTGGCTTTGAAAAAGAAAATCATTATGCAACTTCATTTTAGATGACTTTACTAGCCTCCCTTTATTAAAAAATTGCCTATTAATCTGGATCGTATCGCCCTCTTTTATCTTCACCTCAATAAGCGAATCCTGAAAATCTCTTATATACACTTCTACGGTCGTCGAGTCACACCAGTATTCGCGCATATGAGTGTGCGAGTCAGTATTTGAAATAGCAATAAGACTATCTACCCAGTAGGCTCTTCCAACGTATGGAGAAAGATACGAGGCTGTTTTTATGACATTTTCAGCACTGTCATATTCGTTGATGGTGGTATCCGCCCAACCCCAATGATCATACGTAACGGCCGTTCTTTTCTTAATAATAGGTTTTTGTGCAAAAACGATGGAAACCGTAAAGCTGAAAAACAGGATCGCGCGCAGAAAATGCATAATGCTGGGAATGAAAATGATCTAAGCCCGTAGATACGCGATTAATCACATTTCTACAGATTTAAACAATCAAAGACATTACACAATAATGATTATTACGATTGGCTTTGTTTGGGCTGCTTACCTCTGTCAGAGCTTTAGCCATTGTACTTTTGCTCTGACAGAGGTTGTGCAGCTTAACATCCAACGGTCTAAAAATGAAGCTTCATGCCTTCGTGAGAAGCTTTAAAACCGAGCTTTTCATAAAACTTCAATGCTTCAGGCCGCTTTTTATCGGTAGTGAGTTGAAGCAAATGGGCGCCGCGCCGCTTCGCTTCTTCGATTGCCCATCGAAACATCTTTTCTCCTATTCCCTGGCCACGTAAGTCCTCACGAATGCGGACTGCCTCGATCTGCGCACGAGTGCCGCCCTGGTAAGTTAGGTATCGGATAAACGATAGCTGAAGCGTGCCAATGATCGCTCCATGCTCATCTTCAACCACAGTCAGTGCCTGATTGGGATCAGCTGAAATTTGTTCAAAAGCATCATAGTATTGTTCAGGCAAAGGGTCTTTATAATCCTCACGCAAGCTCCCCAATTTGTCGTGAGCAAGCATGCTGACGATCGTGGGGACATCTGGGCGTTGGGCTTTTCTGAAAGTCAACATATCTATTTTATCCTCAACACCTGTCCAACCTTCAGATTATTATCTGTAAGATTATTCAATTTCTGAATTTCCTCAGCAGAAACGCCATATCGTTTCGAAATCTGATAGAGGGTTTCTCCTGCTTGAACCGTATGAGTGATAGCGCGTCGCGCATTTTCGTCACCACCTGAAATAAGCTTCTTGGTGCCATCAGGATACTGCAACTCAATTCCGGAAACCGGAAGATAGTCTACAATCTGAGTAGGCGATTTCTCCGGCACAGCGCTTACATCCACTTCATACAATAAACGTAAGCGGCGATTTTTCAATACATCATAAGCTACCTGATCGTCTTTGACCAGCTCCGCCAGCGAGATAATCGTGTCCAGCTTGACACGTTGCGTCGTGCTGATTGCCTGAACGAATCGCCTGCCAAAATTGGCTTCAATCAGATTACCAGCACCACCGCGCGTGCGCTGGTTGATACCGCGCGGCATCATCGATTCATCATCCGAGCCAAGGCGCAGCAATGCAGTTCCTCGTACGGCTGCCATCAGGCCACCATCACCTACCGGAATGACCGTACTCATCTCCAGCGCGGTGTCGCGTTTTGCGTTTATAAGCGCCTGAAGCGCATCACGTGAAAGCGGAATAGCCACCGGCCCAAGATCGAGATCAAGGGTGTCGCCGCCTGTCTGTGAGTCCAGGTCAGGGTGAGCGATTACTTCTACTCCAACCCGCAGCGTAAGCGAATCATCCTTACGATATGCATCAATATCACCAAACGGAACGGTAATGTATTCGGTCGTAACGCCACGGCTGGCCACGATGCGATTTTGAGCTTTGAGGTTTACTATTTTGTCAGATGAACGCTTTTTTCCAAAGGCAAAATCATCATCAATAATATCAAGGGTATTTTCAAATATCATCCCACAAATGAAGAGCAGGAGCAAGAGTAGCAAGAAGTATTTACCGTACTTTTTGAAAAAACGCTTTATCGCTTCGCGATTACTTCGCTCCGCCAGAATAGGCTCTACCAGGGTGTCATGGCTGACCTCATATATCGGGTTCTGGCCTCCTTTATCCAGACGACGGATAAGACGAAATTGCTCCAATTGACTTAGCACAACCGGGTCCATGTCGATCACTTCATGGATGTAGGCAGCATCTTTGGAAGTACGCTGACGTGACTTTGGTAGCACCAAATGATTTTCCAGAAGCTTACGCGCTTGCTTGCGGCCTTTACGCGTATCGATCTTTTTAATCTGAGAAAGATAGTAACCACGCAGCACTTTATCGAGGCTCGATACGTCCTCCATATCGAGCGTCAACGACGGTGTCTCGGCCTGTGGTGGGACATAGCCTTCGGCTAGGATTTTTGATAATGATTCGTTGTCCATGAAATTTAGGTCAAAGGCTTATCGTGTTCCTTCTGCGTTTCGTTCGATCATCTTATTCTCAATATATTCACAAATGATCTGCAGCTGAGCGGGGTCTATTCGTCTCGTTAATTTATCTTCCAAAAATCCCACAATATGATTCAGCACCGGTTCTTCAATGTTGAATCTTGGGGAAATATAGTGGTCTCCTTCGAGTAGGGCAGGCTCCACGATCGCGCGCTTGGCTTGCTCTGCATCAAAACTTCTCAACTCAAAACTGTTGAGCATCATTTCTGGTATGAAAGGCTTAAAGCGCTCCAGATAATGTAGTTTGTCTGAACGCATCGAGATGAGGATTTTCATATCCAGGCGTTCGTCAATCGTTTCCAGTAATTGTTCTACTTTCTCGCTGTGAGCAGGCTTTTCTGAAGATGAAAGCTCAGCCTCGATCATGCGCTTACGCTCCAGTCCTTTCCGAACCGACTCAGGCATTACTTCCTGATAGAGGTCCTCCAGTTGGCGGGCAAATTCGTCTACACGCGCTTCTGGATAGGTGAACAATTCCTCAAACTGATCCAGCACAAAGATGATGCGGAGTGGATTGATTTCCTGATCGATGATGAGCTGCTTGGCACGCAGCCAAAAGCTTTCTTTCGGCATCGGAATAACATCAGGCCATTCGTGGTCTTCTCCCAGACAAGCATCCACAAATCGCTCGATAGGGTCTTTTACCAAATCAGAATCATCGAGTGACTTGTCGCTATGGCGGGCCTTGGCGAGTTCCGGATCGTAATTTGTAAAACGGATCGTCACAATATGATACGGCACATCCCAACGCCGCACATTACTGAGTGCTGGCAGAATACCTGCATTAATCAGGGATGATTTTCCCATGCCAGATGGACCGTGGAGGATGACTAATTCATCCAGATCCAGTAAGCGGCATACCTCTTCTATTTCCTCTGTTCTGCCAAAGAAGTTATTTCCTTCGTCCAGATCAAATGGGCGTAACCCAGGATATCGTGATCGCAAATTGGTCATTGTGAGAATTTTAGGCCGGGATACGCTTGGCTATACTATCGATTAGTTCAAACAAGTTTTCGCGCAGCTCTTTCCAGTGGCCTTCCAGTTCTTCGGCACTAAAGCGCTCGTAGGTTTCCCACTCTTTGATCTTGTGATACGCGCGATGGTAATCTCCTACTTCTTTCAACAAAGAAGCAGAGTTTCCTCTTCCGAGCATGAGTTCATCAAGTTCGTCGAGTACATCTTCGAACTGATATTTTGAAACCATCGCGCGGAATCGGTCATATATATCCTCCGATTGAGGAGAACTCCTGCGGAGGAGTTCCTCTTCCTTACACGAAGCATGCAATTCATCAATAAATGGATCAATGCGCCTGTCGAGAAAGGTTACTTTGAAATTGGATTCGAAGAACATCTGGTTGAATCCATTGATATCCCCCTGTCCAGGTGGATGAGCAAAAGAAATATCTTTTTCGTGCACTTTAAGAACACGTAAAAGCAGCTTCATATACCAATCATCAAAGGAGAAGCCCAAAAATATCAAATGAGTAGCTTGTTGTACTTTATCCTGAATAAGCTTAGGTAACTGACGTGCTCCCAATACCGCGAAGAGAAATTGGTACAAACGATCAAGCGAAATCACCATCGATTCTTTATGCCGTTGGCTCCCAAATAGATTGTAAATCAAAGGATGGGTGATGTCAAAAGGCGCTGGCTCTGTTGATTCCTTAAGAAAGCTATAGTACTCGTATTGGTGATGAATATGGTTTGCCTGAAAAGACTCGTGAAGTAGATCAAATGGATAAGTCGAAAGGATCATGTCAAACGGAATCTCACTGATCTTTCGAAAGCGCTCTTGCTGTTTTTCTCCTAACTCATCCAGCTTTATATTTGCCAGTTTCCTAAACATCCGCTGACCACCAGCTCGCTTGACGAGTGATTGTGCTGCTGAGTAAAAATCGACCGGCTGATCTGATGCTTGTTTCCCTACCAGTTTCTTCCGCTCTCTTCGCACGATCTCTGGTAAAAAGATTTCTTCATCAGGTGAAACGGCGTCAGGATCAGGTCTTGAAAAGGCATAGTTGCCAAGAATAAGGACGCATTTGCCTTCTTCTATAGCATCCAGCATTTCGAGCATCTGGTGGCGTTCCCACTCTTTTTGATCCTCAGTGGTCATTTTGGGAGAGCTGGGGGTTTCCAGCTTGCCGCGCATCTGCTCAGGCTTTGGTACAACAAAACCCTCATTAGCGACGGCGAAAACTTCCATCTGCTCGGTGATATTTTTAAAATGAAATAAGCCGAGAGAGGTCAGGATAAAATCTGTTTTGTTGCGGAGTTGATCGCGTACGGTTTTAGATATGAGTACTGCGCCAGGAATGGCGAGCGATTCAACCCGGGAGGCGACGTTTACTCCGTCGCCAAAGGCATTGTTATTTTTGTAAAGGACATCGCCCAGGTGCATGCCGATTCGAACAGGAATATCCTGCTGGATGAATGCCGTCTGGAGTGTTGTGGCCGCGTGCATCGCGACAAGCGCGCTATCAAATGAAAGCAAACAGCCATCGCCGAAGAATTGGACAATCGCTCCGTCCTGGTTGGCCATGCCATATTCCAGGATGGTTTTGAACTTGTCAATGATGACTAGGGCTTTCTTCTCGTCAGCCTGCATCATCGCCGAGTAGCCGGCGATATCAGCAAACACAATAGTCGCTAGTTTCCTGGATTCTTGCATCGGTAGAGAGTGTATCTATCCGAAATATAGGGAATTGTTGATGAAGGCGGAAAAAGTGGCCTAAAACTCAAGTAAATGAGATGTTTACTTTTCTACCTAGTCCTTCTTCGATAATTCTAAACAGGGTGGAGAACTGGATGTCTATTTTGCCATTTTCTAATCTTGAGATATAGCTTTTCTTAGTGCCTATTTTATTTGCAAGTTGTTCCTGAGTCAACTTGGCCTTTCTGCGTTCTTCTTTGATCAATTCACCTAGCATGAATGATCGTGAAGCTATATCAAACTCTTCGCGAGATGGTGTTCCTGGCTCGCCATACTTCTGGGTAAGGAGTTCTTCAAATGTTGTTGGAGTAGCCATTTTTTAATGTTCTTTTTCTTTAAAATATTTACGTTTTAACTTTTTAGCCAATGCTAATTCTTGAGAAGGCGTTTTTTGAGTTTTTTTTTGAAAACCATTTATTAAAACAACTAAATTACCTTCATCAAAAAAGCTAAAGATTCGAAAAATTTCATTTCCAGCTTGTACTCTAATTTCAAAGAGACCATCAGTTCCCGTCATATGAGTAAGGAATTTTGTTGGTACGCGATCTAGATTTCGTATTAAGTCAAGTACATACTCTATTTTCCTTTGAACTTTAGGCTTCTGCTTAATATAGAAGTCAGTGAAGTGTGATTCATAGAAAATGATATTTCTATTCATATTGCAAAGTTAACTAATTTGATAACAAATGTAAAGCCTAAAATTGAGTAAAATACCTGATCGAAAATTGTTCAGGAATACCCTAATCTGGTTATTTTTTCAATACTTTGTGAACTGAGTTTCCTACTCGAAGTAAATAAACACCTGGAGGTAGTGCTTTCAAATTAAGCACTGTTTCTGTTTGATGCGATTCCTTGCGGAGGACTATATTTCCTATCCGATCATAGAGTGCCAATTCGGTAAAGCCACTTCCTAAGTCGAGATGAATATGAAGTTGGTCTGCGACGGGGTTTGGATACACCGTCGTTGCTGGATGCTGCGGAACTTCAATGCTGGACACAGGATCGAAGGAAGCTTCTACCGTATAGCCCCAGACATCGCTCAGCTTTACCTTCCAGTCATCTTTTGCATGATTGGAGGGCACATTTTCAATCATAAAATCATAGACAAAACTGACACTGTCATGCTCGATAGGAAAGTGCTGATAGCCATACATAGCCAGATTGTTATCTCGCTGTGGTGAAGCTGGATATACCGCAGGCATGTTGGGCATTTCGAGTGTGTACCTGCGCTTGGCAGTAGCGCTGCCATTGAATTGGTATGCAAATACTTTTACTCCTGGCTGACAGTCGTGAGCATCCCGATTCGCACTGGTTTCGTAGGCTGTTTCTTTATCGAACAAAAGGCTGAAAGTCTGATTGGAAAATTCGAAGCGATTGATGGATTGATTGTATGGCCAAATGATGCGGAACAACGTGCTGTCAGGCCAATCGCGTAGCACCTCAACCCTCGCATGGCGCAGGGTGCTGAGAATTTGTGGGTGCAAAGTTGGATCAAAGAGCCGCCAGGTATTGACGAATGCAAGGTTGAAATCAGGATGATTTGACGTTTGGACACTGAGGTGGAGGTGCTTATTGGTGGTTGTGCCGCTCTCGCCGACCAGCCCCATGGTATCTCCCTTGCTGACCCTGACGGAGTTTGCCGGAGCCATTTCGGCGCTTGCTGGAATCGTACCGATGCTACTCAGGTGACGATAGTTTATTTTGAGATCACTGTTAAAAGCCTGGAACTGACTATCACAAAGGACTTGGACACTTCTCCCACCTGCCGTTTGTTCCAACACAGAATCAGGCCCGTTTATGATGGTACTGATGACGCCGTCGCACATGCATAGAATTGGAACGAGGTTCACCTGATCATACACGACTCCTCTGTATGTGTGTTTGTACCAAAAGTCCAGGCCTCCATGGTTGTCGGTTTTGGTCGTTCGGGAACTTAGGTAGCGATGACCATAGCTCGCCAGAAGGTATACGCCGCTATCAGGCGGAGAAAAATTGCTCGATGCGAGTGCGTCTGAATTGATGGGGTAATCAAAATTGTAGTAGGACGGATTCAGTTCTATATATGGAATCGTAAGGTCACGTGAACGCTCTGTGTTCATGACCTGAGCAATATTCGAAACAGGAATAAATCCTAATAATAGTGTCGCAATACATAGTCTTAGCATACCTCAAGGTAGTTACTAAGAAGGACTATCACTGTAGCTTTTTCCAAAAAACAACCTTTGCTGTCTTTCTATCCTTTGAGCCCTTCGGTTCATTCGGCGGTAGAGAAAAGGCATGCCTTTTCTCTACACGTGGCGGCCCATATTATTTAATCCATACCATCATCAATTCTTCACCTTAAACTGATCAAAGCGTGGCGTATCAGCTAGAATCGAAAACGCAGGATTGTTGAAGATCAAATTACGAAATCGTGGATCGCGCTTTATCGCTGCAGCAAGGTGCTCCGCGCTTTTGCGCTCTAGTCCCTCATAAGCATATAATACTGCAAGGTTGAAGTGCGGCTCTGCCAAACGGCTATCACGTGATATCGATTGCTCAAAATCGATCCTCGCATCACGCAGGCGATGAGCCTTCAAAAGCGCCACGCCACGATTATTGAGCTGCTTGGCACTGACCTGCACGCCTTCAAATAGCTTTCCATACTCGTTGACCGACAGGGTCGTGAGCCCACACTTTTCCATCAACATGGCCCTATTCAAAAAGAGACTGCGATCGGAAGGGTTGTCACGGGTGAAGCGATCATATTCATCGAGCATCGTGAGGCGCTCCTCCATGCTGTAGCTACCTGCAAACAGAATCTTGTACGCACGTATCGCAGAAGTATAAGAGGCATTTCCAGGTTCAAGTCTGGCAGCCTTTTCCAAATCGCCAATCGCAGCACGATAGTCCTTCTTGGCCTGCATGTAAGTCGCCCGCATGGCGTAGACATTGGCGCTTGCCTTCTGGGTGAGAATCTTGTCAATTCTGGCTACAGCTTGTGATATGTCATCGCCAGGGCTGTACGGCTGTGCCTCAAAGCGACGCGCCACCTGCGATTCAAGCGCCGGATCCCAAAGCGAAAGCACTTCTTTATAGCGTCCAATCGTCGCCAGTTCACCATTGTAATCAAAGCGAACTTCAGTACGGACATGTCTGGTTTTATTGAGAATATTGTCTTTGAGTTTTTGATAAAAGTCGAGTAAACTCAGCTTGGCGATTTTGGAAGCATCACCTGCGCTGCCGCGTGTTATCGCTACTACCTGATCCTTTTCACTATTCGTAAAGCTGGAGGATTTTTGTACCAAATTTCCCACAAGCTCCCAGTCGGGGCCTTCCGCTTTATGCTCGATCGCGATCTTGCTGCCCTGATTCAGGCCTGTAAGTGTTTCATAAACCGTGGATGCCTGAAGCTTAGCCTTGCCTAAATTTAAAGCAGGATCACCCAAAATAGCCGGATAGGCAGTGATGTTGATTCGACTGGCGTGGTAATCCATGCCTTTAAGGTTGGCAAGTAAAGACTGCAAAGCACTTGCTGGTAAACTGCCTGGAGCCTCAATGACATTGTCCTGAAAAGCAATATCAAGCATCGCCCGAAAACCTGCATATGCAAAGGTGTCAGGCTGTATGTTTAAAGCAGGAATGTCCGCGATTGTCTGTAAGGAAGCTGCTTCCCATATCGCTGCGGTACAGCATGCAGGCATTGCCGTTCCGATAGGCTTGTTTTCTGTTTCGCAGTGGTATTCGTCTACGACCCCTTTGTTAAGCGATACAATGGAAAAGGACATCATCAGCTGGCGACCTGCTACCGGCATGCCGCGAAGCGGTATTTGGTACACAAAGAACGGCCTGCTATTGCGTAAATAGTAACCGCGATCTACGACAATCGTGCCTATCTCCCGTTCTCGTGGGATCATTCGTTCTGCTACATCAGCAGGAGCTTTGAAGCTCAAGTTGACATGAATTGCAGTGTTGGGATCGATGTATCCCGCGTAGTTCAGGTCTTCTTTGAGTCGAAATAGCAAGGTGTCCCCTTGCATCGTGAACTGGCCTGGTTCCAGGTAAAAGTAGTCATAGGCTGAGTTCTCATACTGACTTACTGCAAGTACATTAGGTTGCTTATTCGCCTCAATGAGTCGATTAACATCCTCCTGGAACTTGGTACAGGAGTTTTCATAAACCGTGTCGCCGCGTTTAACCTTATTGATAAGGCCAGATGTGGAGCCGCAGGCCTGAAGCAGGCACACGATTAGAGCAGTGAGTATGAGGCGCCAAAATTGCGTGGTACGCGCCATAGGGGTAGTTTTTATTTGGAATAGTTGAAAAAGTAAACGATGCCCTTTTAACAAACATATAAAAGAAATCGCTTTTCTGTGGAAACTTCTCTTTGGCAAATTCAGCGAGGGGTGTACATTTGTATTAGAAAAGCTGTCTGGTTTCATCTTTATACAAAACGCCAGACGAGCAAATCACCACGCATGGAAGCTCCGATTATTAGTTCCAAACTCCCGCAAGTCGGGACAACTATTTTTACCAAAATGTCGGCGCTTGCCGCACAACATCAGGCAATAAATTTGTCTCAGGGCTTTCCTGATTTCCAGCCTTCCAAAGAGCTTATCAACCTGACAGCCAAGCACATGCGTGCTGGCCATAACCAGTACGCGCCTATGGCTGGCGTACTCAAACTTCGCGAGCAGATCGCAGAGCGCACTGAGAATCGGTATGGTTATGCTCCCGATCCTGAGTCAGAAGTTACGGTGACTTCTGGTGCTACTGAGGCGCTTTTTGCAGCGATTACCGCTGTGGTAAAAGAAGGTGACGAGGTGATCGTCGTGGAGCCTGCCTATGATTCTTATCTCCCGGCGATACGCCTTTGTGGAGGTCAGCCGGTAGGTTTGCCACTAAGTTTTCCAGATTATAAGCTTGATATCGAGATGCTCAAGCGTCTTGTTAATGGAAATACGCGCGCGATCATCCTCAATAATCCACACAACCCGACAGGTACGATTCTGAGCCGTGAGGACTTGGAGGCACTTGATAAACTGCTTGCAGGTAACCGCATCTTTGTGATTGCGGATGAAGTATGGGACCACCTTACTTTCGATGGTGCCAAACACCATTCTGTGTTAGAGTTTGAGAATTTGAGAAATCGCTCTTTTGCTATTTTTTCTTTTGGGAAAATGTTGAATGCGACGGGCTGGAAGCTGGGCTACTGCGTGGCTCCGCCTGCACTAACGAAAGAGTTCCGCAAGGTTCATCAGTATCTTACTTTCTCATCGGCTTCGCCTTTGCAGTATGGTATCGCTGATTTTCTCGCAACTGATGGCGATAGCCTCGATGAGCTTGCAACTTTTTATCAGCAAAAAAGAAACGAGTTCAGACTGCTGATGCTCGATACGGCCTTCAGGCCTTTGAGCTGCCAAAGCACTTATTTTCAATTATATCATTATCAGGGATTGAGTGAAATGCCTGACACTGAATTTGCAGAGCATCTCACCATCGAGCATGGTGTGGCTACGATTCCTGTGTCCGTTTTCTATCGCAACAACCAGGATGATAAGGTCCTCCGCTTTTGCTTTGCCAAAGAAACTAATACCCTCGAGCAGGCCGCTGAACGGTTGTCAAAGGTGCGGTAGGTAATTAGGCTTCGTCACGCTCGCCTCTGTCTGTCTTGGTCACTTGACCTTGCTACTCGATATTTGATACTCATGTGTGGTTTTTCAATCATATGAGAATAACGAGTACGGTAGATATCCGCCATCAGATTTTATAGAAAGCCCTAATTTCCATCATGCCACACACTCCTATCCTCATTATAGGCGCTGGGCCAGCAGGCTTGGCTGTAGCAGGAAGACTCCGAGAAAAAGGCCTGGAGTTCGTGCTTTTGGAAAAAACCGACCAAATCGCTTCCTCCTGGCATAACCACTACGATCGCTTGTGCCTGCATACAGTGAAGGAATTGTCGCATTTGCCTCATCTACCTTTTCCTGAAGACTTTCCGCTCTACGTCCCAAGGCTTGACCTTATTCGGTACTATGAGCATTATGTGGCGCATTTTGATATTAAGCCACGATTTAATCAGTCAGTGAGCGAGGTGAAAAAATCGGGCGACAAATGGGAAGTTTTAATAAAAGATGGTGAGCATTGGACCAGTGATCATGTAGTAATCGCAACAGGCGTAAATCATATTCCCAATCGGCCGGAATGGTCTGGAGAAGCATCATTTGCCGGCCAGATTTTACACAGCCATTTTTACAAAAACCCTCAGCCTTTTCTTCATCAAAAAGTACTCGTTGTCGGAATGGGAAATACAGGCGCAGAAATAGCCCTCGACCTCGCAGAGCATGATGTCGATGTAAGCATTTCCGTCAGGACTCCCGTCAATATTGTTCCCAGAGACTTGTTCGGGAAGCCGGTACAAACGAGCGGGAAATTGCTCGAAAAGCTTCCTCGGGCCCTTGGCGACTGGATAGGAGCACAAGTGCGGAAAGTGGTATTTGGTGACTTGACGAAATATGGCCTTCCGATCTCCAAAGTGCCGCCAGCGGTGCAGGTCCGCCAAACAGGCAAAACGCCTGTTATCGATCTCGGTACTATCGATTATATCAAACAAGGTAAAATCAACGTCGTCGGTGATATCAGCAGCTTTCAGCCAGAAGGGGTAAAGCTAAGCTCAGGCGACGATTTACACGTCGATGCAGTAATTCTTGCCACAGGTTATCGCCCAAGGCTTGCCGATTTTATTCAAAATATAGACCTCGAACTCGACTCTCAGGGCTTGCCAAAAAGCAGCATCCCGGCAAATGAAGCATTCGCTGGGATGTATTTTGTCGGATTCGATAATTACAGTCTGGGTGGACTACTCGGAACGATTTATGACGAATCGGAGCGTGTAGTGGAAGC
>JBGCFB010000111.1:0-8758 GCA_045106685.1 Bacteroidia bacterium
CTGAAACGGGGAGTTTCCAGGGAAAAAAGCACCTCCCAAATAAGCGATACCATTAGTATGGATGCTTGTATCAGGGAGTTGGATACCTCCGTTGAAAAGTGAAGTTAAAGGACTCCCGAAGCTTATCCAGCCATTTGATCCAGCATCAAAATGTGTGTTTTGCTGGCAGTCAAATGGAAAGGAAAATCCAAGCGGAATAGGATTATGCGTGCTACCTTGACCTAGCGGAATTACGGTTCCATTTTGAAATAGAACAGAGTCTATATCATATGGAATAGGCGCTACTTGATAATTGTCACATGAAGCCGGGCCTGATGATGTCGCGACTGATAGCTCCACAGGTGTACTTCCTGGGCAGTAGGCACTGGAAGCCTGAATAGCAATAGGGCTAAATGTGCCGCCCACTGAGACTGCTACGGTATCGTATGCCTTACAGCCAGATGGTGATTCTGTTATTTCTAAATAATAATCCTCTGATGAGTTTGGTCTAAATCTGAAGTTGTTTGTGAACTGAACGACTGGTGTATCGGGAGCCCATTGGTAGCTGAGTTGATTGCCTGCTACACCATTCGTTATTACTTGGAGACTCAGCAAATCTCCCTTGCAAATGGGGTTATTTCCTGTAACATTCACTGAAGAAATGCCAGGATGAACAATAACCGTTATGCTGTCTGTGGAAAAACTTCCACAAGGAAGCATATTGATCACTCTATACATGGTCGTTGAAGAAGGCGAAACTTCGATGCTGCTCGATTGAACATTGATCCCCGAAAGACTGCTCATATCACCCTGTATCACAGACCATCCAAAGATATTTCCGCCGCTAGCACTCAGTTTTACCGGATCACCAAGACAGGCACGTAAACTGTCAAGCCCTCCTTCAATACTGACCCTGTCAATTACACGGATATACAGCAACTTTCCTACTTCACCATGCATAGGACAGGCAGAGTCATATGCCACTATTCCAAAAGGATATAAGCCCGGTTGAGCCGGAGTTTGCCAACTAACTGTCGAAGTCTTGTTATTTCCGGTTCCAGTGAGTGCTCGTACTGCACCAGGAAGTGGAATGCTGTCCCACGTCCATACCGATTGGCTTGTATCTTGGTCTGTGATAGCGAGTTCAAACTGAAGGGTTGAGTTTGTACAGACCTCAATATGACAGCCGCTTCTTTGAATGCCTCCTGTAATATTAGTGGGGCCCGCAATCTTCGGAGGGTTATTTATTATAGGGCAGGGGATGATAAGTAGGTTAAGTAATTTGTCAGAGCTTCCTATAAAAACGCCATTGCGATACTCATCCGCCCGAATTGCGATAAGATATCTCCCTTGCGCGGTGGCGGAGATGAAAAACTCACCCGTATTTGGGGTGATCCCCAAAAAACCATTGTTAGGGATAGGGAAACTGGCAGAAAAGGGAGCATTATAATAATTTGAAACTCGGTAGGGATTTGTCAATGAATAAATAATTGAATCTCCATCGGGATCACAAAGACCCAACTGAAGTTCTGACCAACCACCTACACAAAGTGTTTTCGTCCATTCTGTTACGCCTTCAGGACTTGAGTTTGAATATTGCTGGTTGTTTAATTCTGCATAAAAAAAGCTCCCGCCAACGTAAGAACTTACCACGCTTCCCCCTTGGGTGCAGCATGGTAATTCTGCCACTATTTCCCAATCATCACAAGGAGGAAGAACTAATGTGTCCAGATATATAACCTTGTTGGCGGCTATGCTAATTGCGGCACCGGAGCATAGATTATTGACTGGTGAAATAACCTGCGGGCCAGCACCGATATTCATAACACCCGAGACAGAATCGCGGCAAGATGAGGACCTTGCCATCAGCGATATTGAAGAATGAGAAATACTGCTGAGGTCTTGATAAATAGTCAGGCTACACTCGTATTCATTGCCATAAAGGTGCCGATAGGTCAGGTTCCCGTTCAGCACATGAGATCCAAAACAATCAGTAATGGCTATTAAGCTTAATACAATACTTAAGATAAAGGGTAATACTTGTTTCATATTCCTGAAAAATTAAGACTAGTTGATTTACAAGATCAAAAGTATAGTTTCCCTTTTCAAGGATAAAAGACATTTATTTGTGATTGTGAAAATTTAAAACGTAATGATTTTTGTGTAAAAGCCTTATAATCAGCGTTTTAAATTTTATGCAAAAACGAAAACAGGCGAAAAAACGGAGCCTCCACTCTCCGTTCCTTGCCTGTTTTCTATGTTGAAATGACTGTGGTTAGAGTACTCCCAATCCCAAAATTGAGATTAGGAGTATCCTACATGATGTTTTTTACTGAACCATCAGCTTAACATGCGTGAACATGCCTTTGCCGTCAGTAATGCGCAAGAGATACACACCGGAAGGTAAATCCTCAAGACGAAGATTGACCTGCTTACCGTGGGTATGAGCTTCTTTGATTACCTGTCCATTTGTACCAAACAGCATAATCTTATGGAGTTCATTACGTGCGTTTTCAAACTCGACATTCACGAGCGAGTTGGCAGGATTCGGGAATACCTTCAATCCTGGAATCGCATTTTCACCCACATCTACTCCATCCTCGATAGCAAGCGGATGTGCTATCATATTGGAAGTTGTATTCGTGATGATTGGTGAGTTAAAGTCGAAGTAAATCGCAGCAGTATTCTGAATGGTGATACCTGGTACGAGGCCTTGTTTAGGCTTGATTCGGTATACGATATCACCATGACTTAATGGCTCGTTTGTATTTGAGTCTGGAAGCAAAATATTCGCAAATGACCAAACGGCCTCTCCATTATTATCAATGTTCAGGCGATAGTTATGGCTTGCTCCTAGCATCTGGAAGGTATTCATATCCAGGTTCGCATCAATGGCGTCACGCACCTCTACATTGAATGCTGTATCCGTTCCAGTATTTTGGAACTGCACAGTATAAAGCAACCACTCATCACCTTGAATAATTGGTGGCTGATTCACCTCCTTGGCATTCGGGTCATAAGACCCAACTACCGTTCTGGCACAGGCGTCCAGGTTGTTTGTGATATTGATATCACCTACAACTGGGTCTATTCGCACTGAAGAATTTAGAATTGCACCCAGAGGCACAGTAGCAGGAAGCTGGAAGTATGCACGTACACGGCTACTTACACCACTTGGAGGAAGATTCGTAAAGGTCCAGCTTACCGTATGGTTTACAGCATCATGGACGCCATTATTCAGTGGGGTAGTGTACTGGAAGTTCGTCTGAGGATCATAACTCAGGGTAATCGTTCCTGATACCGGAGTCGTGCCTCTATTTGCAAAGTATACCGAAATCCAATGACTGAATCCTGGACGTGGGGTAGAGCAGAACAAGCAAGCATAAAGATCGTGGTTCGACGTAACAGAGTCATAGCCAAAGTCGCCTTGCTGGTTTGTGAATGTACCTGTAAGTGTATGTGAATACGAACCAGTAACAGGAGATGTGTTAGCATAGCTGGCGATCGTTGCCGCATTTACGGTGTAAGTACCAGGAGCCAAAGCCATCTGATAGAATCCTTGTGCATCAGAAAATGCCAAAGAGCCACCAGGGTTGATCGTTACAGGATGTCCGCCAAGTGGCGAGTCTCCAGCATTATAGCTTCCATCCTGATTCACATCGTGGTACAAGTAGCCGCTTACGGTATCAGCACACGTGCTAAGAATAGTAACTACTTTACTCAGACATGAGGTGTCTCCATAAATGGAATCGATTACACAAAATTGTACGGTATAATTTCCACCGGTAGCATAGGCATGAGTTGCTACAGGACCGGATGCCTGGTTTCCATCACCAAAGTCCCAGCTCACCTGAACGTTTCCTTGATTTCCTCCTGAATAACTGCCAAAGTATGTAAGTGATTGACCTGGACATACAGAGTCAGGCATTACAAAGACCGAATCAGCAGAAACCATAGGCCAGCAGCGAGCATTCACCTGAATAGTTTGAGACGTACAGAAAGTATCCTGCGCTGAGGTGTCAATGATACAATAGGTGATCGTATAGTTTCCACCCTGTGTATAAATGTGAGTCAATTGGCCTGGGTTATTATAAGTCGAGCCGTCACCCATATCCCAGCTATATAGGAAGCTTCCGCCCCATATACCTGTGCTATCCCATAATTGAATCGGTTGTCCAGCGCATGGAGGGTTTGGCCAAAAACCAAAGCTCGGTACAATAGGAGGACAGGTTCCGCCTGTAGTAAACACTACCTGGAATGTATCACTACCTGCAAACTGGCCATTACTATCGAGTACATTTAGCCAGACTGTGACAGTTGTATTAGGACTACTCGACCAAACAAAATGATTTGCTCGCGTACTTCTACCACCTTGGCTATCATTCCAGTTGTAAATATATTGGCCAGTTCCGCCTGTCACGTTTGCAGTCAGTGAAGCAGAAGAACCATTTCCCAGACAAACAGTATCAGGGCCCTGAATCGCAACTGTCAAAGGCTGCAAACATACTGACCCTGGTTCTACTACAATGGTATCCTGGATATAGAAGGTGTCTGGAATACTCCAGTCAATAACCCGAAGTTGGACACCATAGGTGCCTGGTGTACTGAAAGTGTGTGTGATAGTATTGTTGAAATATGTTGAGGTTCCAATTTGCCAACGATATGATAACTGCGGAGTGCTACTACCGCTCGCGTTGGCGGTAAACACTGCAACAGGATTTCCAATACAAATTGTATCAGGACCAGAGATAGTTGCTGTCAGTTGAGGGCAATTTGCATTAACCGTTACTTGACGGCTCACACAAGCTGTATCCATTCTTGCAGAATCATATGCACAATATGTTACCGTATATGTGCCTGCCGTAGTATAGGTATGATTTATTCCTGCCCAAATTTGACCTGTCGCTGTAGTACCATCACCAAAGTCCCAGGTAATCCCTACCTGATTTGATGCATTGGTTAAGCTATCCCAAAACTGAACCCTTCTTCCTACACAAGGTGTATCAGGCGAAAAGCCGAAGCCAGCCTGCATGGCAGGGCAATTAGCGCCACTAAAGACAATCTGTAAAGTGTCTGAACCAGCGAATTGATTGTTGTCAGTAACATCAAGAATTACAGTTACAATTCCTGGAGTATTGGACCATACGAAGTGAGTGGATCGTGTGCTAGCTCCACCTATACTGTTAGACCAGTTGTAGGAATATTGTCCGGTTCCTCCGGTGACGTTGGCATTCAGAGTAGCCCAGTTATTTCCATAAACGCAAATACTATCAGGTCCCTGGATATCCACCTGTAATGGAGCAAGATTGCCACAGGCAATTACTGATTGGACAACTACTGTGTCAAATATTGTTGTTGTATCAGGAATACTATAATCAATAACTCTTAATGATATAATATGAGTTCCGGGTGTTGTAAACGTGTGGTTAATCGTTGTGCCTCCATAAATGCGATTCCCAATAGTCCAGCGATAACCAAAGCTAGGATTACTGCTACCTGTCGCCGTCGCTGTAAACTGTGCTAACGGATTTACTAAGCATACTGAGTCTGGACCCGCAATTGTTGCAGATACTGTCGGGCAGTTTTGACTTACGACTACTTGCGTCGTAGCACAAGTTGTATCGTTTAGGACCGGATCTATTACACATAATTCTGCAGTATATGTACCAGCAGAAGTGTACACATGCGTAGGCCATTGCTGAGTGCTTGTGTTTCCATCGCCAAAGTCCCAATTCACAATGTAGGTCATTTGGCCACCATTGATAATACTGTCAGCGAATTGAACTTGCTTTCCCACGCAAGCAGTGTCTGGCCAGTGTCCAATATTGACTTGAATTGGACATGATGCAATGAGTCGGAACTGAAAAGTGTCGCATACGGTAGTGCCTGAGTCTGTTACACATACAGAAACGGTATGGATGCCAGGGCTGAGATTTGCTGTGGGTACCCACAGAAATCTGGATGTGCCGGGAGTTCCACTTGGGGCGGTCCAGGTGTAGGTGGCGCTTCCTGTGCCTCCGGTAACTATAGCATTCAAAAATGCTCCTGAGTTGCTGTTTTGGCAAACCGAATCAGGCCCTGTTAAGGAAACCTGGAGTGTTTGGGCATCCAATGATGCAGGGACCATCCATATAAGAATGATGAGCCCCAGGGATTGAATTATGTGTTTCATGGCTTATTTATTTAGAGTTGGTTGAGGGTTGAATAGTGAAATTGGTGTATGGAGATATGTACACAAAACTATTACCGCTTATCCCTTCCTGCACTAATTTTTGGCGAACGGTTAACCAGGCAACCTGAATTGTAGAATAAGTGAGCCTAAGTGGCTAAAACCAACAATGAATCTTACGCATCCAGATTTTTTAAAAAAAGAATTATAATTATGCAGCACACAACCCTCTTCCTGCGTCAGACACAATATATCTCTCCAAGTCGTTCTCTTACGCGAAAGAATCAGCTACTTGATATGAATCATCCCTACAGGGACCTTGTAACACGATGTCAGAAATGCGATCGAACTGCGCAGCATACCTTGTACACCAGGTATGCGCCGGATTTGCTTGCTGTTTGTTATCGTTATGCCAAGGACAGGGATGAGGCAGAGGATATTTTGCAGGAAGGTTTTGTGAAAATTTTCCAAAAAATTGCCCGCTATGAGTTTCAAGGCTCTTTTGAAGGCTGGATGCGGAGGATCGTTGTAAATACTGCGATTGATCACATCCGAAGAAATAAAAAGCGCCAACTTGAAACGGATATTGATGAGGCAAGAGAAGTGTTTGTGGCAGAAGGTGCCATAGGTCAGCTGGAACTTGAATACTTGTACGAAATTATTCAAGAACTACCTCCGGGTTATAGACTAGTGTTTAATTTATATGCCATTGAAGGCTACTCACATAAAGAAATCGGCGAACAAATGGGGATTACAGAAAGCACTTCCCGCTCTCAGTACACCCGCGCTCGCGCTTTATTAATGAAACGAATCTGTGAGGATCGTATGGAGTCAAATATCTACAAGGATGCCATTTAACGACCAATTTGAAAAAAGCATTCGCGATCGCTTCTCCGGTGCCCGGATGGAGCCATCCCCCGATTTATGGGCAAAACTGGAATCGAAGATTCCTGTTGATGCAATATCTACACGAAAAATAATACCGCTTTGGGCTAAGATGTCATTGTTGGCCGCCGCAGCGATATTAATATTCTTAATTCATGCTTTTGCTACCTACTATGCTACAGCTTCGCAGTCTAGCATGCAGGATATTGTTGCAGAAACACCATTGATAAAGGAGGGGAGGAACACAACCCCTGAACCGGGGCCCGTAAATCCCATTGAAGAGAAAACTAGCCCTACCCTGACGTTTACTAAAAAAGTTAACACTTCGATTGAAAAATCAGAAAAGCCTGGCTTCTTTTCTCATAACCATCAGATTGGAAAGGCAAACGGTTTTGATTCGGAGATTGTTGCTTATGATAAGGGAGAAAAACAGCCTGCCAGTTTTGTGAAAAACTCGCTTCAGCCACTAAGTGCTATTCATGTTAAGAGGGAGAGCATGGATAATTATAGTTTGGAAGCGTTGGGTGAAATCAACGTTGAGCAGATATCGCCTATTCATTATGATTGGATTATTAATAACGGATCGAAAAAAAGGGCAAGTAGTAAGCCAGGGAAGAAAGGACGACTAGGCCTTTTTGCAGGTTTACGACTTCACAAATCAGGCCTTTCACCCGAAGAAACTGTTTATACACCAAATCCAAATAACCAATACAATCAATATGGTGGATTCGTCGACCCGCTTCTTCCTGTTCAACGAAACATTTTCCCTCAATGGGTAAGTATCAAAGAAGTAGGAGCCGAGCTGTTTGTCTCCGAGCGGTTGAGTGTGCAAACTGGAATTGGGTTAGCAACTTATAAGCAACAGATTGTTTCGATGAGCTTTGAAAATCAAAGTGCGAGTTCTGACTATTTAGTATTGCCCAATACTTTCCAGCTAAGAGAACCTGATAATCCCGCCCAAATAGAAGAGCTGACAGGGCGTGTTTCCGCTAATACGCTGGAGCATAACAGTCTACACATTCCACTTGATGTGCAATATTATATAGGAGACAATAAGAAGTCCTTGGCAATTCAAGCTGGAGTTTCGCTTCAGCATGTTCCGATTGGTCAGGTTCGAAGTCTTGCTAAAGCAGACTATGATTTTCAAGATGCAAGATCTACAACCGAAAATGCATCTGTCAGCGAGGCTGTTGTTGAAAATACGATCCTAAAGCGTAATGCCCTCAGCGGACGTGTTGGTATAAAAGCTCAAAAGCATCTTGTCAATGGAATTCATCTATATATTGGACCTACGATAAACTATGCCTTCGATCCTGCATATAACTCTGTTCTTGATATCCATCAGTCTCGCTTCGGAATAGGGCTTGAAATGGGCTTACGCTGGCAATAGAGCAGTCTTTAGCGCTCCTTAAGTTATGTAAATGCTACAGCTGGGAATAGAAGCCTTTTTCAGAAAGGCTTCCGCTATTTTACGGGCATTGGTAAGCGCATAAAAAAAATACAAATTGTTGATAACTTAGATTTGGATAGAAACAAACAATGATGTTATCTTTGTAGCCCGCTTCAAACAAGTGTTGCGAGAAACGGGAAGTTCTTAAACGTATTGTGGGAGGTTGTTGAGATTGATTTGTGAGGTTCTCGAAAAAAGATTCATTTTTTTTGTTTGAGATTAGGATAGGAAAAAATAACCTTTCATATTTGCAGCCGCTTTGGAAAATAGGTTTT
>JBGCFB010000112.1:0-3620 GCA_045106685.1 Bacteroidia bacterium
AACGCATTGCGTTCAGTAGAACGGTTTGGCTAGAAGGAATAGGGAGCCTTCGTCGTTTGATAAACCCTTGCTGGAATGTGGTAGGTAATCAGTTTTATAAACTGGACTGTCACCAAATACCTGGCGACCAGCAATATGGCGACAGTGCTACATGCAGTTGTAAAGGGCCGGGAAGTAATATCGATATCGCTACAATAGCCCAGGACATATCGCTCTATCCAAATCCTGCCTCTGGTCTTGCTGGACTAGAGTTTGAGCTTCTTCAGGCGCATGATGTTCAGATTGATGTCATCGACCTCAAAGGTCGCATCATTCAAAAACGAGCCATTTCACTTGGTCCGGGGAGCCATCGTATTCACCTCAGCTATATCGATCACAGTGGACTCTACTTGGTGAATCTTAGAATAGGAAATGCGAGCTGGAACGAAAAGTTGCTTGTTCGATAAGCTAACTCAAAACACCAATACATGCTCCCTATCCAGCCCTTGCTCAAAAAGGTATGCCCCAAAATTAAACCAACGATCCACATTGTCGAGAATCCATCCATCGGTAGTGACGACGATGTGGTCGCTTTTTACCAAAACGGTATCAGGATTAAGGACTAGTTCTACCTCCCAATCGAAGCCATACTCGCGGCTGATTTCCATCAAGAGCGTCTTGAGTCTTCCACTATTGGAAACAGGCTGATCGAGATACCATTTTGTGGACTTTACTTCAAGCGCTTGCAAGGCATTCCCTACCATCAAAATAGCTTCCTGTGTTTTCTGGACGCGCTTATACGAGCCATGCACGCTGGAAATATCACGAAAAGTTCCGTCACGGCCTTTGAAAACATAGGCTCCAGACATGGCGCTTTCGAGCAAGATCAACAAGTTGAATCCATCTATTTCAAGCACTTCGCCTTTCAATACAGATGGCTCACAGACTGATTTACTGCGCCTTTTTACTTCATCAGCACTTGCTGTAAGGCGGCGTAAAGCATCCTGCTGTCTTTTGTTCAGCCGATAGCGATTTCCTACTATTTGGAGAGAAGAATTCTGGGCATATCCTCTCGAAAGTAAAAAGCAAAGGTCGTCTGCGGCATCTGTAAATACAGGATGCCATTTTGCTGCGAATAGCTTGTTATCGCTGGATTCCTTACCTCGGTTTCGGGTAGGCATGAGGGTTAATTGGGTATCGTTAATTTAGTGACGCAAGAACTGCATCTGCAATCGTATTGACGATTGCAGATGCAGTGGTTTAGAAAATATTCTGCGCTATTTCTTTTTACGCTGAAGAATCAAGGCTACAATAGCGGCCGTTACCGCTCCCATAATAATGGCTCCAAGCGCGCTTTGCATCATATAACTTGGAAGCGTAAAGAAGGCTTCCGCCTCTGCCTGAGTGGCATTGCCGCTTTCCACACTGTATTGTATCGCATTAGGAAAATAACTAGGTGAAATAACTTTGTGGGTGATGACTTGAGAAAGTGGAGTTAAAATCATGGCAACCACACTTATAATCAGACCAGACACAAAGCCTTCTTTCCAAGTCATAAATCCTCCTAGTTTTTTACGCTTTTCTAATAAGGCAAAAACAAAAATGGCTATGGCAAGGATGGCAAAGATATTGGTATAAATCGGGTGCTTGGAAATAAGTTCGTCGTGCCAGCCAAACATTTTTTCCAAGACCATCCATAGCAAGGAGACTACCGTGAAGATGACTCCCCACTTGATTTCGTGTGCGTACTTTTTCATAAGAATGAGATTAAGGTTTGGATTAGCAATTTTGCCAAAAATTAGCACAATGCCAAAACAAATTGCAATACCTTTTCCTATTTTAGGATGAGGTGAGCCGTGATATAAAATCAGGCCCAATATTTGGAAGCTCAATTAACGAATATTACTTTCGCAGCGAATTTTCGCTAAATCGATTACGGATTACCAAACCTTTTATCTAGCAAAGACAAAAACGCCATGGCAACATCACAAAAAGGCCGCACTGCGGACATCCTCGGTTCAGAGGCCAGTTTCCTACTAGAGCACGAGTGTAAGACCATCTCAGCTGATCACCTGCACCTTCCAGGACCTGATCATGTTGATACGATCTGGTCACAGTCCAACCGTAGCAATCAGGTATTGGGCAACCTTGCTCGCCTGCATAACCACGGCCGTCTGGGAGGCACAGGATTTCTTTCTATCCTTCCGGTAGACCAGGGAATCGAGCACACCGCTGCTGCTTCTTTCGCTCCTAATCCGATCTATTTCGATCCTGAGAATATCGTGAAGCTTGCAATGGAAGCAGGTTGTAATGCTGTTGCATCAACCTATGGCGTTCTTGCCAGCGTTTCGCGTAAGTATGCTCACAAGATTCCTTTTGTAGTGAAAATCAATCACAACGAGCTTCTCACCTACCCTAATAAGTTCGATCAGATCATGTTTGGTTCGGTAGAAAATGCCTGGAACATGGGTGCTGCTGCCGTGGGTGCTACGATCTATTTTGGATCGGAAGAGTCTACTCGCCAGATGCAGGAAATAGCAACCGCATTTGAATATGCGCATGAGCTTGGAATGGCGACTATTCTATGGTGCTACCTCCGTAACAGCGATTTCAAAAAAGACGGTAAAGATTACCACGTTGCTGCTGACCTTACAGGCCAGGCAAATCACCTCGGTGTGACGCTTCAGGCGGACATTATCAAGCAGAAGCAGCCTGAGAATAACGGCGGTTTTAATGCGATCAAATTTGCCAAGACACACCCAAGTGTATATAGCGAGCTGAGCAGCGATCACCCGATCGACCTTTGTCGCTATCAGGTAGCGAATTGCTACATGGGCCGCGCTGGTCTTATCAACTCTGGTGGTGCTTCTACTGGTTCTGATGACCTCGCACAAGCTGTGCGTACAGCGGTTATCAATAAGCGTGCTGGTGGTATGGGACTTATCCTCGGTAGAAAGGCTTTCCAGAAGCCGATGAATGAAGGTGTTGATATCATCAATGCTGTTCAGAATGTGTATCTGGACGATTCGATTACGATTGCTTAATGCCTTCCTTAGGTGCATGGGGATAAATCGCCCCCTCCCCCATGGAATAATGATATATATAGGCTCTAAAGCTTCTTGAGGGAGGCTTTAGCGCTTTTTTTTTTAAAAATCTAATGTCGTATTGGTATTTTCAGCTACGTAGTTGCTGGCTGCTGAGCGTATTTGTTGGTGGCTGAGCGTAGCCGAAGCCACACCAGAAGGAAAATCTGTAGATTTTTGGCTGAAGGGTCTTCGGCTACGCTCAGACCACAAAATGAATTTTGTTGGTTTCCGCTCTTCTAAAACGAAATAGAATATTTTATTTATTCGAAATAAATGAAAAAAACGGCCACAATCTAGCATGTAGTATCTCCACCACAATTTTAATACCGAGACTCCAGCTTCAGTACTTTTACTCTACAATTTCAAAGACGACTTCCTTTTCTGGGAAAAAGTTGTAGCCTGTTGTGCCTCTCCATACTTTGGTTTGATATCGCATCGTATGAATGCCATTTTCAGGAAAGTCTTTATCAAGAAAGACCCAATTGTTAGCATCGATCCAGCCATGAGAAACTTCCAATTCAGCTCGGTCTGATGTAATGATTTCAATATAACGAG
>JBGCFB010000113.1:0-3968 GCA_045106685.1 Bacteroidia bacterium
GCCACCGTTATGATCAACAAAAAACCAGCAGCCAGAATGGGTGACACCACAGCGCATGGAGGTACCATTGTACTTGGGGCTGCCACGGTTATGATCGGTGGTTAGGGTGGTAGACACTAAGACACGCGAACAGCGAGTATCTAAAAGAAAAAGCACTTATCTCAAAAAGAGATAAGTGCTTGATAATCAGAGTGGCGCAGGGGGGAATCGAACCCCCGACCTCAGGGTTATGAATCCTGCGCTCTAACCTTCTGAGCTACCGCGCCTGATTGGGCTGCAAATATACAGCGAAATTTTTATTTAGGACAAAATAAATCAGTGTTTTTAATGTCCTGGAAGTGAATAACATTTTTTTCGACGCGCTAAGCTGTAACGGTTTGGTTACTGCGTATTGCATCTGCGACCTCTTCCATCAACCACATAGGGGTGGATGTAGCGCCACAAACACCTATCGATGAGGCTCCAAGCAGCCATTCAGGATTGAGTTCTTCTTTCCCTGAGATGAAGTAGCTTTTTTCATTTTCCTGCACGCAGGTGGCGTGAAGAGCACGCCCATTCGAGCTTTTTTTACCCGAAACAAAAATGACGACATCGTGCTTTACTGCAAATTTACGGAGCTGTGGCTCACGATTACTTACCTGTCGGCAAATCGTGTCGTTGAATGAGAAATCAAGGCCACGAGCCTCAAAACGGCTTTTTATATCGTAAAGAAGTTGGGTGCTTTTTGTCGTTTGTGAAAAAAGCGCAATTGGCTTATCCAACTCTAGCGCATCTGCTTCTTCTACCGAGGATATCACGATTGCATCTTTATCTGTCTGGCCAATAAGGCCGTTGACTTCAGCGTGGCCGGGCTTGCCCAGGATCACGATCTGATGATCTTCATCATATGCATGACGAACACGATTCTGTAATTTTAGCACGACCGGGCAGGAAGCATCGACAAGTTCAAGATTGTTTTCCAGTGCTGTACGGTACGTCTCTGGCGGTTCGCCGTGAGCGCGTATCAAAACCGTAGCATCGCTGATGTTTTTCAAATCATCATGATTGATGATTTTGAGACCTTTTGCCTCAAGGCGCTTTACCTCCTTATCATTATGCACAATATCTCCCAGGCAATAAAGCTCCCCATGTTCCTCCAGGTGATCTTCGGCCATTTCGATAGCATATACTACCCCGAAGCAAAAGCCTGAATTTGGATCAATTTCTACGTGCATATTGAGAGTAATTTGTAGTCCTGGGCAATTTGCAATTATTTATTCAAAAAAGCTTATATCAAAACCAGTTCACTAATATGCTAGCTAAAGCTTTGACTATGGGTTTTGTTATAAATAAGCAGGCTTAATGTATCAACGCTTCTGCCCATTCAACGACGATACGGACCTGATCATCAATGGTTAAACCAGAAGTGTCAAGTTCGCGCGCATCGTCAGCCTTTTTGAGTGGCCCTTCAGAGCGTGACGAATCGATACGGTCGCGCTCGGCCATATTGTGGCGAATCTCTTCGGCACTCCAATAAATTCCTTTGGACTCCAATTCTTGCCGGCGGCGGTCTACGCGCACGTCCATATCGGCCGTCATAAATACTTTCAACTCGGCATCAGGCAATACGACAGTACCGATATCACGGCCATCCATGACGAAGCCTTTGCGCTGAGCCATACGCTTTTGTTGCGCTACGAGCATACGCCGCACAGAAACGAGTACGCTTACAGGACTTACTGCTCCGGAAACTTCAGGAGTTCGGATTTTGTCTTCGACTTTTATGCCATTGAGCATGATCATGCGATTGCCCTCTTCGTCGACTTCACTAAAATCAAGCTCGATATTGGTCAAAGCCTGTGATAATGCATCGTTTTCTTTGTCAAATGGAAGCTCATTTTCCAAAACAAACAAGGTTACAGCTCGGTACATCGCCCCGGTATCGATATAGATATAGCCGAGTTGATCGGCGACACGGCGAGCTGTGGTGCTTTTGCCACCACCTGCAAATCCGTCAATGGCGATGTTGATCTTATTCATTCGTCATGAATCATTGGGTCATTTTGCATATAAAAAAGAAGAGGCCATATGACAAATGACTAATTAGAAATCTTCCCGATACTCACAGCTGTTTTGATCCGTCTCGTGGATGATCACACTGTAGAGTTCAGGAATAGTAGGCTTTATTTTTTCATAAAACCAAATAACCAGATTTTCAGTAGTTGGGACTTTTAGCAAAGGCTCATCCATCACTTCGCCCACTTCATTGATAAAGTGGTGATCGAGCATTTCGATAAGCGGATTAACCAATGTTTTAATCTCTCCAAAATCACGCACCATTCCATCGGCAGGATTTACCTCGCCAAGCAGGTTGACATCGACTTTGAAGTTGTGCCCATGAATGCGGGTACACTTGTGCCCTTCAGGCATCGTAGGCAAGCGGTGCGCCGCCTCGAACTTAAACCGTTTTGTTACCAGTACGCGTCTCATTTCCAGCTTCCGCTTCTTGTGTTGTTTTTTTATTGGTAAGTAAGTCGATCAATAGCACCGCGATAAGGGCGATAACAGTGGTAATGATGACTGTAGCGATCACGATAATGCCTCGTACAGGACGGGCTTTCCGGTCTGGAACACCTGCCGGTTCTGTGATAAGAATCGTGCTATAATTTTCACCCGACATGAGGGTGAGATATTCTATTTTGGTTTCTAGCCCTTTGAGGTCAAAGGCAAGGGCTCGTGTTACTTGCCCCATCGCAGAAACGATATCCATTCCTTTTTGGAAATCTTCCAGATTGACAGGAGAGGTCGGGGTCGACTTGGTGAGGGCCGCAACGCGACCTTCTAGCACCTCTACCTCCATTTTCGCACTTACAGCCTGACTGCTGCCACGACGGCGATACATCTCGTAGCGCGCCTGGGCTTCTCCAAGGTCAGCTTGAGCATCGAGTAATGCGTCTAATAAGGCGCGCGTCTGGCTCTCCGTTTCGAAAATATTAAATTGTACACGCGCCCTGCTTACGCTGTCCGCATGTATCTTTAGTTGATGTTCGATGCGATCACGGCTCTTTTGGTATAGTGAAAGAATGCGTTCTTTATTCTCATTCAGCATGCGCTGATAGAAGAGGTCCGAAAACTTCATGATCAGGTTAACGATCTTTGCAGCGCGCTCAGGGTCAGTGTCATAGGCACTAATTTCCAGACCGTTGCCTTCAGTTTTAGCGATACTTACTTTAGAGCGATATGCCTGTCCTGCATAAAACTTCGGAGAAGCATCATTTTCCTTATCCACGCCATATTCCCACCAAAGATCAGCAGAGTCTATGACCATATACATCACCTCGGCCGAGGTGGCGATACTCCGTAGACGTTCGGCATTTTTTGCGTCTCCATAGAGGTACACCGAAGGCTCCTCCGCGAAAAGTCCAGTTACGTCGTAACGCTCCGGGTTGGTAGGATAGATGACGGTCCGGGCCAGGTATTCTGGCTTCCAGATACTCGGCATTGTAAGCACAATGGCAATCACCGCGGCGATACCGACAATGCTTGCTACGTACCAGCGATAACGCCAGAGTGTATTAAGGATAAAGGCCAGATTAAAATTGTATTCCAAAACTGTGGTGTGAATTTTCGGCAAAAGTAATAAAAAAGGCTGGTTGCGCGCAGGTGACTTTTTATTGCACTATGGAATTCTATAAAAATGTGCTAAAGTTTTATTGAGAAAGCCTGGATTACAGGGCTTGTGGTGCTAAGTCGTAACACGCTATTCCTGTTTTTTTGACTCACAGTACAGTATTACAGGAGGGATTGACGATTGCAGATTAATCGATTTACTATTGGGGATTCAGCTACAGTGCTTTGTGCACGACCCACATCGCAAGTAGGCACGCCAGCACAGAGCCGAATACATAGATCAAGGCTATCGGCCATTTGCCAGCATCGAGCATGCGAAAGGTCTCGAGACTAAAGGTCGAAAAGGTGGAAAAACCACC
>JBGCFB010000114.1:0-10387 GCA_045106685.1 Bacteroidia bacterium
GTAGCTCGCCTAGCAAGCGTCTGCGTTCTTCGCGAAACCCGTCCATCTCATCCGAAAAGGCATTGTACACCGGCCAAAACTGCTGGGCTTCAGTCGGAGTCAGATTGAGCTTGTCGGAATAATATGCAATGCGAAGACGCTGTAAGCGCTCTTTGGGGAGCGATGGTGGTCCGCCGCGAGGCGGCTGCGCCTGTCCGAAAGCCATCAGGGCGAGTAGCAGGAATACACTTGCGCGTATGCTATATTGAATGAAATATTTGGTCATGGTCGGGTTATGGCTCGTTAATAAAATCTAAAATGTCTGCCTCGTCAATTTCGAGGCCTTCCAATAGCGCCTCTCCCTCTTCTTCACTGATGTCCTCAAGACCGTCGTAGGAAATTTCATCAATCGAAAACAAGGCAACAACGTCTTCTGCTTCTGCTCCAGTATATTCTGCGAGTGCAAGAAGCTCTTGGTCACTCATATCTGCAAAAAGATTCTCGGCTTCAGGTGATTGGGGACTGGACGGAGTTATACCGAGTCCAAGCGCAACCAATACGATGATACCTGCGGCGATTGCCCATACTTGAGGTTGTTTCCATAATGGGATCACCTTAGATTTTGAGGGCGCGTGTATGGTTTGTTGAAGTCTTTTTGAAAATTGATCAAAATAATCTTCTGGTGGGCCAGGCTTCCAGTCGCGACCGAATGCCGTCAAGGTAGGTGCTTCTGCTAGCGCATCGGCATCTTGCATGCGGTCATTCAGGCGATTTCGAAACGAATCGAAATAATCTTTCGGCATGTTTCCGCCCATCTGCCCACGGAGTGCACTCAGGCAAGGTGCGTCATGCAACTCGTCTGCCTGATGGGGTAGTCCTTTTGGTGTATCTGATTGATGCACAATTCTGGGTTTATGATTCTTTATAAAAACGAGATGAGTCTTGCTTAAGATTCACTCAGTGATTTTTCTATTTTCTTTACAGCGTGATGATAGCTCGCTTTGAGGGCCCCAACGGTTACTCCTAGTACGTTGGACATCTCCTCATAGGGCATCTCATCAAAGTATCGGAGGTTAAACACCGCCTTTTGTCTATCGGGTAGTCCTAAAATGGCCTGATCGAGCTTCGCTTCGATTTCTGATCCGATAGTCTCAGACTCCTGCCTCTTGCTATAAGCTGCATTGTCTTCCAGTGTCTCCAGATCCTGAAACGAGCGTCTCTTGCGTTTTTCCAGGGCTGTTAGCGCTTCATTTGTGGCAATGCGATACAACCACGTGTGTAGTTTCGAGTCTCCACGAAATCTATCAAGAGCTTTCCATACCTTTATAAAGGTGTTCTGGAGCACATCGTCAGCATCGTCATGATTGCCGAGCATTCTGCGCACATGATAATACAAGCGCTCCTGATAGGTGCTCACCAATGTCCCAAAGGCAACTTCGCGTTGTCTTTCATCCTGGAGTTGGGCTACCAATGCGGATTCTTTATTCGATGTACTCAATGTGGTTGTAGCATTAGCCATACACTGCTTTGACTTATGCAATATCGGATCGTTTAATCAGAAGTCGAAAAAAGTACAATATTTAATATAGTGTTTATGCTATATACTGATCCTGTTAAACACGATATGTGTTCATTCTGGATTCATTATTTTGGATTTTTTAGTATAAAATATTTATAATCAATAAGTTATGGATTTAAATATCATCATATGGTTTTCTATATATATAGAATGATATATACAATGTTTAACTAATGGGTGAAAAGATTAAACAAAACTGTTGCGATTACGCATAAGATGTGTACTTTTGTATTAAGTAATCTACAAAGCCATAATAATTATGACAACGCTTGAATTTAATGACGCAGTAGCAGGACATCAGCAAACCCTTCGCCCAATCGCGATGAAGTTGACCCGTAACTCAGAGCAGGCGAATGATCTGATTCAGGATACGCTTTTGAAAGCTATCGCCAATCGCGATAAGTTTAGAGAAGGTACTAATCTCAAGGCTTGGTTGTATACGATCATGAAGAATACCTTCATTACAAACTATCACCGTATTACTAAGCGTAAAACGTTTATTGACTCTACAGAGAATTTGCACTTTATAAATAGCAGTTCACAAGTAGATGCTAATAAGGCAAGTAGTAAGCTTGCTATGGATGAAATCAAGCATGCGATTGGTAAGCTTGCACATGATTACAAGACTCCATTCCTGATGCACTTTCGTGGGTATAAGTATTTTGAAATTGCTGACATTCTCGACATTCCGATTGGTACAGTGAAAAACAGAATCCATATCGCTCGCAAGAACCTCAAAGGTCAACTACACGCGTATCGCAACTAGGGTCTAGTTAATAAAAACACACTTTTGTTTTATAATTAGGTTAAGTTTTAAACAAAGGGTTCAACAAAAGGGTTTCCTTCACAGGTAAACCCTTATTTTTTTATCATGGAATTATATCACGCTACTTGTCAGGCTTGTTCCAAGCTGATTACGAATCGTTACAGCACGTCGTTTTCGTTAGGGATCAAAACACTTTCTAAAAAGTACCATGCAGCTATTTATGGCATTTATGGTTTTGTACGCTATGCAGACGAGATCGTGGATACCTTTCATGATTATGATAAAAAAGTCTTACTAGATAATTTTAGAGCAGATACCTATCGCGGGATAGAACAAGGTATCAGCCTTAATCCAGTAATTCACGCCTTTCAGCAAGCCGTTAATACATATAATATAGAACAAGAGCTTATCGACGCATTTTTGCACAGTATGGAGATGGATCTCGACCAGTCCAAGCACAGCGATGCGACTTACGATGAGTATATCTACGGATCAGCAGAAGTGATAGGACTTATGTGCCTGCGCGTTTTCTGCAAGGGTGATGAGGATGAGTACCAAAGGTTAAAACCTACAGCCCGCCGCCTAGGCAGTGCATTTCAAAAAGTAAATTTCCTGCGCGACTTAAAAAGTGATTTTCAAGAACGGGGACGCGTATATTTTCCTGGTGTCAATTTCAGCACCTTTGATAATGAAGCGAAAGCATTGATCGAAGCCGATATCGAAGAAGACTTTAACGTCGCACTTCAAGGTATTCGTGAGTTGCCTTCAGGAGCGCGTAAGGGTGTTTATCTCGCATATGTGTACTACCGCAAACTGTTCGAAAAGATTAGGCAAGCTCCTGCTACTCAGGTTCAACAGGCTCGTATTCGTATACCCGATGGCCGCAAATTGACCTTGCTTGTTCAAACGTATTTTAAACACCAACTGAATGCGATATAGTTGATGAAAGAGTTGATTCTACGATATCCATACCTCTTTCTCAATATCGGAACGATCCTGTTTCCGTTTCTGCTTTCTTTTGATAAAAAAGTGGCCTTTTGGCGCTCATGGAAGGCTCTGGTCTTTCCCATGCTAGCCTCAGCCAGTATCTTTTTGATTTGGGATGCATGCTTTACGCACTGGGGAGTTTGGGGCTTCAATGATGACTACTTGTTAGGGATTTACATATTGAAAATGCCTATCGAAGAATGGCTGTTCTTTATTACGATTCCTTACGCATGTGTTTTTGTGTACGCTTGCCTTAACGCATATATTACGCGTGATTTTTTGGGGAAGTACCGAGCTCAAATCACGTATGTCCTGCTAATAATGTCCGCGTTGATTTTGATTTTTAACTGGGAAAAAGCCTACACCAGTTGGACCGCTGTAGGAATAATCGTTTGGCTGGGAACGCTTTGGTTTGTTCATAAACCATCCTGGCTCGGGCGCTTTTACCTTTCCTGGCTGGTATGTATGATTCCTTTCGCACTTGTAAACGGCGTTTTAACTGCATTGCCCGTCGTTTGGTACAATGATCTCGAAAATTTGGATGTTGCACGACTGGGGACTATCCCAGTTGAAGATCCTTTTTACGGGATGTTGTTATTACTTATGAACATTAGTCTCTTTGAGTGGTTTAATCGCTATGTCTTCCGTAATGCCAATCCAATCCAAGACACCTATGTACAATCTTAGCGTAGCCATCGACGGAGATTCTGGCTTCTGCTTTGGAGTCGTATATGCCATTGAAATGGCTGAAGACATTCTTCGGCAGGATGGAGAGCTCTATTGCCTGGGCGACATTGTGCATAACGACATGGAAGTAGAGCGTCTTACTGCTATGGGCTTGCAGATTATCAATCATGATGATTTGCAGCGTCTTCGCGATGCCAAGGTGCTGATTCGCGCACATGGTGAGCCGCCTGCGACTTATCAGATCGCCCTTAATAATAACCTACAACTCGTAGATGCTTCTTGCCCTGTGGTATTGAAGCTTCAGAATCGTATCCGAAATTCTCATCAGGATGAGGAAGAGATTCTTATTTATGGTAAAAAGGATCATGCAGAGGTTATTGCTCTGCGTGCTCAGACGGGAGATCGTGCTACCGTGTTTATGGATGTAGCTGAGCTTGATATGAGCACGCTTTCCAAAAAAGTGACACTGTACAGTCAAACCACCAAAAGCAAAGTCAAATTCTACGAAATCACCAAGCAACTCGAAGAAGCTGGTGTTGATGTACGTGCGCACGACACAATATGTCGGCAAGTATCGAATCGCGAAGAAGAACTTCGGACATTTTCTCGCAAGTTTGACGTAGTTGTTTTTGTATCTGGAAAAAAGTCTTCAAATGGTCGCATGCTTCATAGTATTTGTAAGCAGGTAAATGAGCGTACCTACTTTGTGACAAACCTTGAGGAGCTACGCCAATCCTGGTTCCGTCCTGGAGACAGCGTTGGAATCTGTGGTGCGACTTCTACGCCTCAGTGGCTGATGGAAGAAGTGAAGACGATGTTGGAAAGATTGTAGTGCGTAAGGCTCTGGCAATCCAATATTAATACACTAATTTTAAGGTTCATTTCGCTAAGACCTCAGATGAACCACCAAACAATAGTCGCCCATCCAGACCATACAGTTTCGGTCCTTGACCAGCGTATTTTGCCACACATTACTCGCCGCGAAACACTTCGCTCAGTAGACGACTGCATCGAAGCGATTGCAGACATGTGGGTGCGTGGAGCTCCTTTGATCGGAGTGACGGCAGCATTTGGAATGGCCTTCGCGGCTCAGCAGTTTCCCAACCGGGAAGACTTGAAGCTCGCCGCTGGACGTCTGGCCGATTCTCGCCCTACAGCAGTGAATCTGGCCTGGGCAATCAAAAAACAGCTAAACTACATTGTTGATGAGCATGATCCGGCAAACTGGTTTGCGCTATTATGGAAGCAGGCCGAAGCGATGTTGGCGGAGGACGCAGACGCCTGCCGCATGATCGGTGTACATGGGCTTCCAATGTTTGAAGAAGTATATGCCCGCACAGGCAAGCCCGTTCAGGTACTCACCCATTGCAATGCAGGCGCGCTTGCATGTGTAGCCTGGGGAACCGCTACTGCGCCGATGTATATGGCGCATGCAAAAGGGATTCCCATCCATGTTTGGGTCGATGAAACCCGACCGCGAAACCAGGGCGCACACCTTACAGCCTGGGAACTCGGCAAGGCTGGTATCCCGCATACTGTTATCACTGATAATGCTGGTGGCCACCTGATGCAGCACGGACAAGTCGACCTCGTTATCACAGGCGCTGACCGTGTCGCCGCCAACGGAGATGCTGCCAATAAGATCGGTACCTATCTGAAAGCGCTCGCTGCCAAGGATAATGACATTCCGTTTTATGTTGCGCTGCCGATGAGTACTTATGATGCAGCGATCAAAAATGGTTTACAAGACATTCCGATAGAGGAGCGCAGTGCGCGCGAAGTGAGCCATATTCAAGGATGGGATGAGGGTGAGCAGCAGGTTCGAACCGTGCGACTTACACCTGCCGATAGCCCTGCGGCTAATCCCGCTTTTGATGTGACGCCTGCTCGGCTAATTACCTCACTCATTACCGATACTGGCGTCTTTGCACCAGGAAAAATGTGAAGTTAGAGAAAAATAAAAGTACTGTTTTTGAAAATCATACGAGAGTAGCAAGTATCTAGGATCAAGTATCAAAGGAAAAAATGCGTACTTCGACCCCTTACTCGCTACTTGATCCTTGCTGCTCAATACTCACGTTTCTTGCTTCAAGTATTTACAAAACTTAGTACCAAAACCTCTACTATGCACTCTCCACTCAAAAACCCCGCTTGGGACCCATTAGGGGCAGCAATCCGTGCATATATGGATGGCCAAAAAGATGCTTGGGTGCTTGTGAGGAATTCCGTTCAGGAAGACGAACGCCTGGAAGCCTCGTTGTTTTTTAGAGCTCCAGATCAATCGATGCGGGTAGAGCGTGAGCTTTTGGAACGATGCAAAGGAAAGGTGCTCGATATCGGTGCGGGTGCAGGTGTGCATGCGCTTTATTTACAAGAAAAAGGTATGGATGTTACGGCACTTGATGTGTCGGAAGAGGCCGTCGCTGTGATGCGTGAACTTGGGTTGGAAAAAGCATTTTGTGCAGATGTATACGAATGGGATAAAGGTCCTTATGACACCTTGCTCATGCTTATGAACGGCATCGGCATTGCGGGAACGCTGGATGGCTTGAGTCAATTTTTGAATAAGGCAAAGAGCCTATTGGCTCCTGGAGGGAGCATTTTGCTTGAATCAACGGATGTTATGTACGCCTTTACAGAGGAGGACGGCTCATTCAAAGTGCCCGGCGAACATTACTATGGTCAGGTAACCTATCAGATGAGTTTCGATGGCAAGGAAGGTGCGCCTTATCCTTGGCTATTTGTCGACCCTGCAACGCTGAGTATGATGGCGGAGGCTGCAGGCTTTCGGTGTAATATTTTGTACCAAAGTGAAGACCATAATTATGCGGCGGAATTGAAAGCTTGACGGGAGTTTAAAGTGCATAGTGAAAAACTCAAAGTATAAAAGGGGCTTGCAGTGCTCCCGATTTTAACTTTCCATTTTCTATTATGCACTTTGTACTCAAGGCCGACAAGGCGTATCCAGGCTTTGATTACACAAACTCAGCTATATGCCATAAAATTCCAGAAGGATCATGCACGAATAACGTCCTTGCCCAGGCTTCTTCCTTAATGGCAGAAATTCGGATAGCAGGATATCGGAGTTTAAGGTTTTTTGCATGAAGTGCCGTTTGGAATGCATCCAGGTCATCTACCTCAAGAAAGAGCATGCTGTTGTCAATCCAGTCTTTGACAGCATGATCCTGAAGATAGAATCCGACATTTTCCCCATAAGAAAAACAACTCAGCGTCGCACCAATAACAATCTCTTCGAATCCGAAGTCCCGATAAAAGGCGCGCGATTCTGCAAAGTCATTTGCTCCGACAAATGCGCGAATAGAAAGTGTGTTGAAGGTCATCGCTAATTTTTTTTTAAAAAAAGTTTCCCTGTTTGTCCCTGTTTCGTTTTTCTGCTTCGTCAAGTACGTGAAAATCCAATTGTAAAACCCTAATATTTACGTACAATGAAAAAGTATCTCGCACTGTATCACGCGCCAGCCGCCTTGCTGGGCCAAATGGCGAACGCCACTCCTGAGCAAAAAGCAGAAGGCATGAAGCCTTGGCTCAACTGGAAAGCTCAGTCTGGCGAAAGCATCGTTGACTTTGGAGCACCACTAGGCGGCGGGCAGCATATCAATGCAGGCCAAACTTGGGGAGAAAGCCAGAAAGAGGTGAGCGGGTATTCGATCGTGCAAGGGGAAAACAGAGAAGCTGTTCAGGCTTTATTTGTCGATCATCCTCATCTCGCCTGGGGCGAAGGTTGTACCATCGAAATACATGAGTATCTTCCTATGTAATTCTTTTGCTTTGAGTTTGGAGTCGAATGCTATACGTTTTTTACAAAATCATTCAGCTCCAAACCCTTAACATAAAACTCAAAACCAGAATATTATGAAAGAATTTATGATGATTTTTTTGAGCAAGGACTACGGAGAGCTTGGTCTTTCACCTGAAGATATTCAGGAAAAGATGGGAAAATGGTGGGCCTGGCAGAGTAAAATGAGCGAAGCTGAAGTGCTCGTTGGCGGGCACGCATTGACATACGAGGTCAAGCATATCGCTGGAAGCGACCGCACGGTCTCTGACCTCAATACAGCCGAACTCAAAGAGATTGTAGGAGGATATTATATTGTAAAAGCAGACTCCTTCGAAAGCGCTGCCAAGATCGCTGAGGGTTATCCCGACTATGATCTGGGTGGGAAAGTAGAGCTTAGAGAAATCATGGTTTTTGACCGATGAAAGATGCCAATATGATAGACCATCTTTTCCGGCATCAGTACGGAAAGATGGTTTCCATTTTGACACGCATATTTGGCCTGGCCCATCTTGAGACAATCGAAGATGCGGTTCAGGACACCTTTGTCACGGCGAGCCTGTCGTGGCGCAATCAAATTCCGGACAATCCGGAAGCCTGGCTCACGCAAGCCGCGAAAAACCGGACGATCGATCTTTTTCGAAAGTTTAATGCTGAAAAAAAACGCGTCCCCATGATCGAGAGTGGCGCTGAAATGATCGCAATGTTCGATCTTTTTCTCGATAACGAAATTGAAGACAGCCAGCTGCGAATGATTTTTGCTGCCTGCCATCCAGCATTAAATCCTAAAGATCAGATCGCCTTTTCACTGAAGACAATCTCTGGTTTTAGTAGCAGTGAAATCGCCTCGGCGCTTTTGCTCAAAGAAGAAACCGTGAAGAAACGACTCACTCGCGCACGCAAAGTAGTTCAAGAACAAAATATTGAATTTGCTATTCCGCAAGGAAAAAGCCTGCCTAAGCGGCTAGACCGCGTTTTGGAAGTCCTTTATCTGATTTTTAATGAAGGTTTTCACTCCACGCGACGAGATATGCTGGTGAGAAAAGAGCTCTGCGGTGAAGCGATGCGTCTGTGTGAAATGCTATTGAAAAATACCTTCACACGGAGCGAGGCTTCATATGCATTATTTGCGTTGATGTGTTTTCATGCTGCTCGTCTGGACAGTAAGGTGAGTCCGGAAGGTGATATCATCGATATCAAAAATCAAGATCGGAGCCTTTGGTTCTTTCCCATGGTAGAGTTGGGAAATGACGCCATGAATAAAGCGGTTGAGTCAGGTGTGTACACAGGCTACCACTATGAGGCGGCTATTGCCTCGATTCATCATCAGGCATCGACTTTTGCCCTAACCAATTGGGACGCCCTTCTTCATTGGTACCAAAAGCTATATGAACTGGAGCCTTCCGATCTGACGCTTTTGAATATGGCCAGTATTTTTTTACAGAAAAAAGAGCTTAATATGGCTTTGCAAATTCTGGAAGAAATAGATCCCAAAAAACTCGAACAACGGGCTTATTTATATTATGGAACCTATGCTGAGTATTTTTACCAGCAAGGCAGTATGCAATCCGCCATTTCACATATGGATCAGGCTTTGGGTTTGGTGAAAAATGAGGCAGAGAAGAAGCACCTTGAGAAAAAACGAAATTTAATGCTACAGTAAGATGAAATACTTTGAACAGGACTTTATCGACTTCTTTACAGAACTAGGCCAGAACAATCATAAGGACTGGTTTCATGAGCATAAAAAGCGCTATGAAAAGAGCGTAAAAAAGCCTTTCGCCAACTTTGTCGAAGCGATGATCGCTGCCGTGCAGGAGCATGATGAGGAACTGGAGCTCGAACCCAAAAATTCTATTTCCAGAATAAATCGCGATATCCGTTTTTCAAAAGACAAAACGCCGTATAACACCCATCTCAATGCCTTGATTTCGCGTGGTGGCAAAAAGGATAAAAGCATTCCAGGCATCTTTTTGCGTTTTTCGGCAGAAAAGGTGTGGATCATGGGCGGCTGCTATATGCCTTCCAAGGAGCAGCTGCAAGCGATTCGTGAAACGATCAGTGAGGACATCGGCGGCTTCCGCAACGTGATCGAAGCGCCGCGTTTTGCCGATACTTTTGGTGAAATACAAGGCGAGGCCAATAAGCGTATCCCAAAGGAATTTCAGGAAGCGCACACGCGCGAACCGCTTATCGCAAATAAGCAGTTTTACTTCATGGCGGAACGCGACGCCTCGCTCATGTTGAGCGAAAATCTCATCGATGAACTCATGCAATACTGGCATGCGATGCGTCCCGTAAATGAGTACTTTATGCATGCAGCAGAATGACGTGCCAGGCTTTAAAAAGCCTGGTAATAATGAAATAAGAAGACGCTAAAGCATCAAGAATCATAACAAGGTTTTCGCTTCTATACGCTACACTATTTCCAGGCCTTTCGAGACCTGGCACCAAAAGCCCTCAAACTATCATGGCATACGACGAACATCTTGCTGATCGGATCAGTCAAATTTTTACAGAAAAGAAAGTCCCATTCGAAGCTCGCAAAATGATGGGTGGACTTTGTTTTATGGTGGACAACAAAATGTGCTGC
>JBGCFB010000115.1:0-68317 GCA_045106685.1 Bacteroidia bacterium
CCAAAAAACGCAGCATATAAACGTTGCCAGAACTTATGGAGAGGTGGCGGTGGTGGAGAAGGGGTTGTCGCTTTTTTTATCTTGATATTGCTTTCAAACTCATCATAACCAGGATACTCTGGAACTGCAGCGACAGACCCCACATCAAAGTCTTCTTCAATCTCAGATGTGGTGAAACCTAATGTTACGCACTCTGTTAATGAGTCTATATAATTATCAGTAAGTGAAAACCCTTTAGTCGATGTTGAATTTATTTCGCTAGTCTCTTTATGCTCCGACTGACTTTTGGGATGAGGCTTAGTCTGCTGCTGCGCCTTCATTCCCATCGGCACAAAAGCCAATGCAGCCAAAGAAGCCAGAAAGAGTGTTTTGTTTTGAGAAAAAGAATAAGGAATGGCCGGTCCAGTATACTTCAGACTTTTATTCACCCACTCTAATTGACCTTTGTAGAATTTGCCGCAGGTTTTGGGCGTTTCGGTGAAAAAAGAAATGATTTCAGTGGATGTTTTTCCTCTAAAATCTACCACTTCTTTTTGGCAAAGACTGCACATGCTCCCTCGTTCGGATGGGGCCATATGCTCAGAACCAGCGGTGCAAGGCTCTGTGAGGGTGATTTTTCTAATGGGCGGGTTCATGTCATAAATATATAAAAAAATGTGTTTCCATACGTTGAGGCGCAAGATTTTGCGTCTCACAATCAGACGCAAAATCTTGCGTCTCACAATCAGACGCAAAATCTTGCGTCTCTACAACCATACTGGTTATCGTACCAACAATTTCATCTGAATCGATTGCCCTTTTATTATACAATCCACAACATAGATTCCTGCGGCAATCCCCTCAAGTGAGTGACGCGTTTTTTGTGGATCAAAAGTCTTTACTAATTGGCCTGCCGCATTGAGAAGGCGAATCGCATCAAGGTTGCGGTCATGGTCGATCACGATATGATCGGTGGCTGGATTGGGATAGAGATGAATGCCCAATTCGACAGCATCGGCAAGGCTACTAATGACAGGACAGAGATCGAGGGTGTCCTGAGTGCCTTGCCTTACGGCAGCAAGCCGGTCATATACCTGCTGACCAGGACAAGTCGTTCCACAGCCCAGGCGGTGGCCTGTAACCACTGGTAATTGCAGCATTGAACCAGTATGAAAGGTTGTGTCCTGCGGCCCAAGATCCTCACGGCAAGCCTTCCAGGCCAGCAGCCTTTCAAGGCTGCGAAGGGCGGCATCCGTCGGCGTATCTACCTGATAATCACCGAGTAAGCAAATGCCCATCGTGCCAGTATTGGTTCCACAAAAGTGCGCTCCGCGAATATTGTCACCGCCACCGCGACCTTCATAGATCACACCATTCGGGTCGATAAGCCAGTTGTAGCCGATGTCGCACCAGCCATTATTGCCCGTGTGAAAGTTCCAGATGCTACGCACCACGTTGGCCCAGTTGCTGGCATTATTAGGTGTGGCGGAGTGGTGCACGATTAAGTGCGTAACGGTAGTGGTAACCGGACTACTGCACGACGGATTTTGGCCGTCAGGGCAACCCCAGCCTGTACGTGTTACATGCTGCGGAAGCGGACAGCCGCATTCATCTTGCATCGCCCAAGCGATGGGCGGATTCGCCTCGAAGTTGGGATCGGGTTGGAAGAAGTGGAATCTAATGGAATCGAACCCAAGTCCACCTTGTGACACATCTTTTAATGTAAAGTGAGATAAAAGTTGAATTCTGGAAGCTCCATTAGGAATTTTTACCAAATTACTTTGCCAGACTCCTTGCTTATATTCTTGTTCGTGAAATTGAGGCACTGGTGCTCCAATATGACTACTAACTCCGTTGCTATAGGTATAGTAAAGCCCTGTTAACGGTTTGCCTGTAAGTCCTACATTTTTTCCATAAACAGCAATGCTTACCCAGCGGTCATGGTTTTCATCTTCAAGCGGGATTTCAAACGTTCTTAGATTCACTACAAGATGATCAAAGGGAGGAATTGAATTTGAGTTTTGAGAAAATAAATGACGGTAAAGAGGAAATTCAAGATTGTCTTTTGCTACACTATCAGGAAAATTTATTACAACAGATTTATCCTTTTGCCCAAAAACAACGCCCGTCCCTCCCACAAAACACATGACTAATGAATAATGATAAATAATCCTCACTAGCCATTTAATTGAAATAGTAATTTTCATGGCTCTAAGCTACAATTTTTGCTAATTTCCCCCTATGTTAAAACGTCGCCAGTTTATCCAAAGCCTGGGCCTGATGGCCGGAGCCACATTATTGCCTGTTTCTGTTTGGGCTCAGTCTGAAAAAAAGATTCCGATTGCTGCCTATTTGGGGAATGTTCCTTCGTCTGATCTTGAGACACGTTTGGGCCTTGCCAAGGAAGCTGGATTTGAGAATGTGGTGGCGCCTGGAAACTGGATGCTGGAAGATGATGGAAAGGAGATTGCTGCGGCGATTAGAAATGCAGGCCTTAGTTGCCCCGTGGTGTATGCCCCTGTCAATACGCTGGGAATGCGCAACCTGGAAGAAGGTTTAGATCGTCTTGCAAAAATAGCGAAGCAACTTGGTGCAACATGGTTTATCGCGACTGGTGTTGAAAAAGCGCCGCGCGGCGCGCGCAGGATGTCCGAATATCTCAATATGTATGCCCAGCGATTGGCCTGGGATAAAATCCAGTTTGCTTATGCGCCTCATGCTGCCGATCTCATGCCTCGTGGAGCTGAGATTCCGTTGGAGGTAATGATTCAAAATACGGAGCGCACCCTTGTCAATATCGAATGGAACCCTACCTTGATAGGTGACGCTGGCGCTAACGCAACGGGTATGTTGGAAAGCTATCCTGAGCGCTTTTCTGTTCTGCGACTAGGCGTTGCAGGAGATTGTGGCCAGGAGGATTCGCTCGACAGTATAGACTGGAAAGGTTTGAAGCCTGCTCTGATCGTGGCAGGAACTCCCACATGCACAGATGCCAATATGGAAAACGCCAAGGCGAATATGGAATATTGGAACACAAAAAGAATGAAGGTGAAAAAAGTAAAAACTCCGAAGGAGAAGCCTGTAGAAATGGAGGAAGAAAGCGATTCGAAGTAATCGCGTCGTTAGGTGTTTTGAGTTTTGGGTTTCGAGTTTGTTGTAGACTCAAAACACCTAACTCATAACCCAAAAAAAAATCCTTACCTTCTTATTTAATCGCTACCGGAAAGCTCCCCAGATCAATCCCCCAAACAAGCGGAAGCAGGAAGTACATCACAATCGTGATAATCACAATGGAGATAATATTGAGCTGAAATCCCGCTCGAATCATATCCTTCATTTCGATAAGACCTGAGCCGAATACGACGGCATTCGGAGCGGTGGCTACGGGAAGCATAAAGGCGCAGGAAGCCGCTACAGTTGCAGATACCATCAGCCCATACGGATGCACGTCGATGGCTGGAGCTAGCTTTGCGAGCACAGGCATCATAAGCGTGCAGGTGGCCATGTTGGAGGTTATTTCTGTGAGGAAATTCACACCGGCAATAATGGCGATCAGCATCACAATAAAAGGCACAGTTGAGAGCAGACTCAATTGTTGTCCAAGCCAGAGGGCAAGGCCGCTTGCTTCAAAGCCTGCCGCAATAGCAAAGCCAGCTCCAAAAAGCAGCAATACTCCCCAGGGAAGCTTTACTGCAGTCTTCCAGTCTAACAGCGTTTGGGTGGAATGAGTAGGAGATTTCGCAGGAATAATAAACAAGGTCATGGCCCCGCTCAATGCAATTATGGTGTCATTAATCGCTGGGAAGAATGGATTGATAAGGTACTTGCGTGTCATCCATGAAAAAGCAACAAGTACAAAAATCGCCAACACCCATTGTTCCTCGTACTTGATTTTGCCAAGCTTATTTAGCTCGCCTTGAATGAGCATCTTCGCTCCTGGAACAGGCCGATTATCCAGCTTATACACTCGCCGAACGAGGTGCTGCCACATGATGATAAGTAGCATCAAACTGATAGGGACACCTATCATAGCCCAGGAGGCAAAGGAGATTTCGATGCCGTATTCGTTTTCTACAAAACCGCTAAAAATAAGATTAGTAGGAGTACCAACTAAAGTCGCTAGGCCACCAATAGATGCCGCATATGCGATTGCAAGCATAAGCACTTTCCCAAAGTCTTTCATGCCTTTGAGGTTGTCAGCATGCTGGTCTGTCAGGCTTTTTATTTCACCTATAATCGCCAGGCCAATCGGAAGCATCATGACCGTGGTGGCCGTATTGGAAATCCACATAGATAGCAAGCCTGTAGCCAGAATGAATCCCAGCACGATTTGATGCATATTGGTACCCATCGCCGCAATCAGATTCAAGGCAATCCGTCGGTGTAGGTTCCACCGCTCCATGGCAAGTGCGAGCATAAACCCGCCTACAAACAGGAATAGAATTTTATGCCCGTATGGTGCCGCGGTTGCTGTCATATCCAGCGCGCCACTTACAGGAAATAGAACGAGCGGTAATAACGATGTGACAGCAATCGGAATAACCTCGGTGATCCACCAGGCTGCTATCCATAAGGTACAAGCCAGCACAGCTCGGCCAGCATCAGGAAGACCTTCTGGTTTGAAAAAAGCTAGTGTCAGGAAAAAGAGAAGCGGTCCCAGAAATAGGAAAAGGATTTTACGAGGCTGCATGTAGGTAGGATTTTCACTTTTTAGATTTCTCGCTACTTGATCCTTGATATTCGCTACTCTCGAATGATTGAAAAACACACGTGAGTATCAAGTATTGAGCAGCAAGGATCAAGTCGAAAAGGATAATGAAACATTTCTATTGAATCCCAAGCTCGCACAAACCACCAATAAAGGAATTACCGGAACGGCAAATCGGCTTGCGCCTAGCGGCCCTGTAGCCAGAGCAAGATAGAAGGGAATAGCCAGCAATAAAAGCATGATAGGCCAGTTTCTGCGATGCCTGAATAAGGCACTCGCTATTCCTATCATTAAGCCTATTTTTCCTAAAAACGACAAGCCTAACATGAAAAGCGGCCAGAAACCCTGAGCTTTCATATACGACCATATCCCGCCATAGCCTTCCGATGAAAAAATGGCTAGCAGGCCTGTATTTTTCCCTGTGGCTCTATCCCAGTTGAAAAAATGATAGAGGTCAAAACGCCCCGGATCAGCAAAAAAATGAATCATACCTTTTGCATGGAGCGATGCATACGTGCCTGGGTTTTCCTTCAATACGGCTGCTGCTTTTTGTTGAATAAACTGCTGCCTGCTGGGGTAATCTTGGATGGTATTTGCCTGTGCGGCTACCGCATCGACCCACCTTTCTGCCTCTGCTTCTCCATCGATGCGGACCTTGGTATAGTAGGCATTGTATTGGAGTAGATTGATGGATGTGATGCTTGAGAAATGGAATGAGCTAGTGCGGGCGTAATTGATGCCTCCAAGGCAAAGCGCTGATACTAAGGGGATTAGCGCAGTAATAACGGCCTTTGGAATCGATCTTTTTTTTACCCAACTCAAAAAAGGCAAAAAGATAATCATGCCCAGAGCCAGCGGATAGGTCACTGGTTTGAGCCAAAGACTCAGCGCTATACAAAGCGCAGTAATCCATATTCCGCGACTTTTTTCTTTTAACCAAAACAGCACCAATCCATAAGCCGCACCAATTAAAAGGCTTTGTAACCAGACTTCAGTCATGACTAGTCCCGGATAGATAAATACGGAAAAACTGAGCGCGGTAAGTATAAAGAAAGCGCTGTTCTGTGAAACAGTTAGCAAGCGCAAGATGCGCCAGCTCAATACCAGATTGAACAGAAACAACAGATACTGTACAAAGAGTAGAAATGGAAAGGAGACGAGGACGCCAAGGATGATAGGGTAGAGTGGAGGCCGCTTGGTGAGGTAGTCCGTGCGGAATGGTGCTTCAAGGTCCCCACTATACAGGCTGCCGTGCTGAAAGAGATTTTCGGAAGCGGCGATATATTCTTTCGAATCAGCGAGAAGCCAGTTTTGTTGATTGAGCTGGAATATAAAAGCAGCGATCGCGATGGCGGAAAGTAAAATCCACCATCGCGATATGCGATTTTTTGTCCTAATGATGCTCACGGTTACTCTGTTCTCAGGATAATCCAGGCTGCGGGACGAAGGTTCTTGTCACCCATTTGATTGACTCTGAATTCGGCTTCATCTTCAAGGTAAAGCATGGGCGTTTTGCATGTTTGACCAAATGTGATCGTAAGCACCTTGAGTGGCTCTTTTCCTTTTGCGGGAAGTACGATGTCGGGAGTGCGAGGAAACTGAGCGGTGCCAAATATCCAGCGCTTATTGCAAGGTACGTTGCCGTATTGGGTGGAATCATTCTCGATGATGAGCGTTCTGCCTCGTTCTGCAAACTTGGTCCAGCTTTCACTAAAATGACAGGTGTACGAACTCACTGTGTGGCAACTTGAGTCAAAAGCAACAGAAAAATTGATCGCTTTAATGTCAACATCGGTATTCTGAGCAGAGCCCATATATACATCCACGACCACACTATCCTCAATCTGAGTGAAGGTATAGTTTACCTGATAGACTTGTGCAGTACCAAAATGAGCAAATGAGAATACGACGAGCAGTAAGGAGAGTAATCTTTTATACATCGGTGTTTGTTTGTTGGCTAAAGTTAACGTGTTTGCATGTGGTTATTGATATGGATCAAAAAAATCTTTTTCAATTCCTACTTTTATATTGAGATTGATCTGCTCGTTATGGTCACCTATATATTAAAACGACTACTCTTTTTTATACCTACACTATTCATTATTTCGCTGATGGCGTTTTGGATAAGTGTGGCTTCACCTGGCGATCCTGTAGATAATTTTGCCGGGACGGGAGCAGGTGGACTAGATGGTCAGAGCGAGGCGAGTTTTTCTCAGCTTAAAGAAAAAAGGGATCGGATTAGAAAAAAATTCAATCTTCATCTTCCTATTTTTTATGTAGGACTTTCGAGTATGGCTGAGCCTGATACGCTCTATCGGTTTTTTGAAAGAGAAGAAAAGGAAGGCATTGGGCGCCTTTTAAGTCATTCCGGGAATTGGCCTGCTTTGCAGAAATATCGCAACGCCTTGCTTGAACTGCGATATAAGGAACGCTTTTTCTTTGAACAAAAACTGAAAATCCGCAAGAGTACGAAGCGCGATGTGGAGCAAATAGTGATTTCAGCCTATGGTGTTACCCAGGCACTTATCGCCGAAAGCAACGAGCAGATCATCGAGGATAGATTTTATCAACTCGATACCTTATTTGCCAAGCACCCTGTTCTTGTTGAGCTCGATAGCCAGTTGATTTCCGCCAAAGGGCTGTATGCTGAGTTACAGGCGAACCCACAGCGATGGAAAAACTATATTCCGAGCATTGATTTTTATGGAACAGAAAATCAATATCATAAATGGGTTTGGAACATTCTTACAAAGCTGGACTTCGGGAACTCTTACGCCAATAGTCAGCCTGTTTCTGATAGAATAGGCGATCTCTTCTTTTGGTCAACCTTCTTCTCGCTCACTTCGATTTTTCTGGCGTATCTCATCTCTATTCCGTTGGGAATTATAGGCGCGAGTTTGCAAAACTCACGCTTCGATAAGATAACTACGATAACCGTATTTGCGATGGATTCGCTGCCCAATTTCTGGGTGGCTACTTTGTTGCTCGTGACATTTGCTAATCCTGATGTTTTTAACTGGTTTCCTTCCAGTTTCAATGAATGGGACACAGGAGCCAGCCGGTTTGTCCTTCCTATGATTGCATATACTTATGGGAATATCGCCTTTGCAAGCAGAATCATGCGCGCAAGCATGTTGGAGGTTATTCAGCAGGATTATATCCGAACAGCATATGCAAAGGGACTGCGTCGTTGGGTGGTAATATCCAAACATGCTGCACGGAATGCCTTGCTACCAATCATAACGGGTTTTGCAGGACTATTTCCGGCGATGCTTGGAGGCCAGGTTGTGCTTGAAACGATTTTCTCCATTCCAGGAATGGGTAGAGAAGTCTTTGAAGCCTCATTTTCAAAAGATGTTCCCATGATTATGGCAGTGTTTACGGTCACGGGCTTTCTTACCATTATGGGCTATTTGGTTAGTGACTTATTGTATACTATTGCCGACCCTCGAATTCGACTCAATTCTAAAGACTAAAATCGATCTGAAAGTAGCGGATGATATTTAATTTTCATATCAAAAACCTGGGAAGAAAGGCACGCAGCATGTGGGCTCAACTGGAAGGACGCACTACTGCTAAAATAGCAGCAGTGTTTTTGATATTTTTATTTACCCTGGCCATTTTCGCAGATTTTATAGCAAATGATCGCCCCCTTTATGCGCACTATAACGGAGAGGTGCATTATCCTTTTTTAACTCCTTTGCGCATTGATAGTGTCTGGAATTATAATGAGGGTAAGTACCAAAAATTCGCTTATAATACTGTCGACTGGCGAAGCCTTCCACTTGAAAGCGTAGTTTGGCCACTGATACCGTACAGTCCTAATCGATTAGACCCGCACAATCGAAAACCTATTCCTCCAGGGGCTGCCCAGTTTTATGAAACATACTGGGGGGAATTAAAGCCTATTCCACGCCGACTGAGGCACTGGCTTGGCACATATACTAATGGGCAAGATGTTCTTGCAGGGCTCATACACGGTGCTCGTATCTCCCTTATGGTGGGGATTTTATCGGTCTTAATAGCCTTTTTTATAGGCATCTTTGTAGGATCACTTGCCGGGTTCTATGGCGATACACGTCTCAAAACGTCGAGAGCGCGATACCTTCTCACTTTCCTATCGTTGTTTTTTGCATATTTCTATGGATTTTATGTGAGACGCTATACACTTACCGAAGCTGGAGAGGAAGGTGCTTTAGCCTTTCTGGGCGCAATAACGGTGAGCTTTCTCTGGGCTTTTACATCTATTTTTTTAGGACAAAAAGTAGGGAAATTCCTTGGAAAAATGGGCGGTTTTTTGGGAAAAGAAATTGCCTTTCCAATTGACTGGTGGGTCTCCAGGGTGATCGAAATTTTAAGATCAATTCCTGTTATTCTGCTTATAATAGCATTTTCAGTAGTGTTTGGAGGAAGTGTCGTTTTCGTTATCCTTATTATTGGACTGACTGGTTGGACCGGAGTAGCCCGCCTGATCCGGGCTGAATTTTTTAGAGTGGTCAATTTGGACTACATGGAAGCCGGGCGTGCCTTGGGTTTTCACGAGCGACGCTTGATTTTTAAACATGCTCTTCCCAATGCGATTGGGCCTGTTTTGGTGTCAATTTCATTTGGAATTGCAGGGGCCATTATGGTGGAATCGATGCTGTCTTTCCTCAATATAGGCGTAGGCCCCGATGTCGTTACATGGGGAACCTTACTTCGCAAAGGGCGCAGTAACTTCGATATGTGGTGGCTGACCGTATTCCCCGGCTTTATGATTTTCCTTACCGTGCTTGCATTCAACCTATTAGGCGAACGCCTGCGCGATGTGCTGGACCCGAGAGACGAGTTGCATAATTCATGAGTACATGAAATCCGAAAGCAGAGTAGAGAGATTTGAAGTATTGTGAACACCTCTGATTTCTGATCTCATGTATGCTGCACTCATGTACTCTTCCATACAATCTCCTCCGAACCCGTCTCGCTACTCGCTTTTCTAGCAAGCACAAATAGCCAGTCACTCAGCCTGTTCAGGTACCGAACGATATTAGCGTCTACGTCTACATTTGAAGCGAGCTCGACGACGCGACGTTCTGCTCTGCGGCAAACACAGCGCGCGATATGGGCCTGTGCATTGGCAGGATGCCCTCCGGGAAGAACGAAGTTGGTGAGAGGAGGAAGATGCTCTTCCATCTCATCAATCGATGTTTCCAGAACCTCAATTCCTTCAGGGCTAAAATCAGGCAGCTTGAAAGCCGATTTCGATGGATCATTAGCAAGATGTGACCCAAGCGTAAATAGGCGGTCTTGAATGCCGCGAAGCAGAGGAATATGCTTATTTAGGGAGGGGAATGTGCTCATATAGCCTATATGACTATTAAGTTCGTCCACTGTGCCGTAAGCCTCGATACGTAAATCGTACTTTGGTACACGTGTTCCACCAAGTAAGCCCGTTTCTCCTGAATCGCCTTTTTTTGTATAGATTTTCATAAATTCACTTTCGTAATGCGCAGTTAACTGCAAAGATGCGCATGTTGTTAAAAAACCGCTATCTTTGCGGGCTAATTGTTCGGCTAAAAAACAGGAATATTGCCAATGGCACATACACACGACCTTTTCGACAAGATAGACAAGATGATGGCAACCGATCTCGGCCAGTGGGCTGATATTGGTCCAGGCTACTTCCACTTCCCTAAACTAGAGGGCGATGTCGCTCCTCGCATGAAGTTTGGTGGCAAGGAAATGCTCAACTGGTCTATCAATAGCTATCTCGGTTTGGCAAACCATCCCGAGATTAGAAAAATTGACGGCGAAGCTGCTGCTGATTACGGTTTGGCTTACCCTATGGGCTCTCGTATGCTCACAGGTAACACCGATGTTCATGAGCAGTTTGAAAAAAGCGCCGCTGAGTTTATGGATAAGGAATCTACATACCTGCTCAACTTCGGTTATCAGGGTTGTGTTTCTATTATTCACAGTCTTGCTGGCCCTCGCGATGTGATCGTTTATGATCAGCTTTCACACGCGTGTATTATGGACGGTATGGTATTGAGTCGCGCAAAGCGTCTTGTCTATGCCCACAATAACATGGACCAGTTTGAGAAGCGTCTTCAGCGCGCTGAGAAAATCGTAGCCGAAACAGGTGGCGGTATTCTCGTGATTACTGAAGGTGTTTTCGGAATGAAAGGAACCCTTGGCAAGCTTGATGATATCGTAGCATTTAAAGACCGTTACAACTTCCGCCTCTTTGTGGATGATGCTCACGGCTTCGGTGTTATGGGTAAAACTGGCCAGGGTACAGGTGAGCACTTCGGTGTTCAGGATAAAATTGACGTGCTATTCTGCACATTCGCCAAGAGTATGGCGGGCTTCGGAGCTTTTGTTGCTGGTGATGAAAAAGTAGTGAAGTTTCTTCGCTATAATATGCGTTCGCAGATTTATGCGAAATCGCTATGTATGCCAATGACAGTAGGAGCTGTGAAGCGCCTGGAGATGCTTCGCACCATGCCTGAGCTACGCGAGAACCTTTGGCATGTAGTGAACTACTTGCAAGCCGGTCTTCGTAAGCGCGGTTTTGATATCGGTAATCCAGAGTCGCCCGTGACACCTGTCTTTATGAAAGGTGGTGCTAAGGAAGCTGCTGGAGTGATCATGGATCTTCGTGAGAATTACAACATTTTTGTATCGGTTGTAACCTACCCAGTAGTGGAGCGCGGAGTGATTATGCTACGTATGATTCCTACTGCCATGCACACTGAAGCCGATGTTGAAGAGACTTTGGACGCTTTTGAGGCAGTCCGAACCAAAATTGAGCAAGGTGTTTACCTAAAAATGGAGCTTGGAGCCCTTCAAGTTTAATTTTAATGAAAAAAAAACGGGTCATGTGTTGCAAATTGCGCAGCGCATGGCTTTTTTTACGCCCTGAACGATCTTTCTAACACATAACGCAATTTCTTTTACCTTTTACACACCTTAAGATATATCTACTATCATGGACAAATTCAACGAACTTAAAGGCATCATCGTGAACATTGAGGATGACTTCAACAAGTTTTACGACAAGAAGAACAAAGCTGCTGGTACACGTGCGCGTAAAGCCATGCAGGATCTACGTAACCTCGCACAAGATATCCGCAAGGAAATCCAGGAGATCAAAAATGCCGACGAATAGGCCTTTCGATTTCTTTAATATACAAAAAGGCTATCTCGTATGAGATAGCCTTTTTGTATATATAATGTTTTTTTGTGTTAGAAAGAATCGAGGACTAAGAACACCCCGAACCTAAAAGTCTTTGCTGTTTGATCTTCTGCCTTCGATGTTCGACCTGATTTTTAAAAGGCGAGGATCGAGCATCAAGGATCGAGCATCGAAGACGAGTCTATCGGCTCACCACCAAAGACTCGCGCGCTTTCTCCCAGGCATTCGCCAAGCGCGCCTGAAGCGCTTCGCTAGCCACCACGAGCGGCAAGCGTACATTGCCCTCGCATACACCTTGCAGTACAAGCGAATGCTTTACGCCTGCCGGATTTCCCTCATCGAAGTGCATGTTCATGATATCAAGCCATGTATAATGCAGCTTGCGTGCTTCCTCCATCCTTGCTTTTCCCGCCAAGTCGATAATATCACTAAAAGCCTTAGGTAAGGCATTAGCTGCGACGGAGATGACTCCGTCGAATCCGACGGCCATTTGGCTCATGCCAAGCATGTCATCGCCTGACATGATACTGAACGAGGTCTCAAGGCCCATATTGGCACGAAGCTTCACCAGTTCCATGCATTGAGCCATGCTGTCAAAGGCTTCCTTAACCGCGACGATATTCTCAAAATCGGCTGCAAGCCTAAGCGTAGTTGCCGGAAGCATATTGATCGCCGTACGACCCGGAACATTATAAAGAATGATATCGGTATTCACAGCCTCCGCAAGACGCGCGTAGTGCTGGTAGAGACCTTCCTGGTGAGGCTTATTATAGTATGGAGTAACAGATAGAAAAGCATCGGGCTTAAACTCCTGTTCGATTTCTAGCGCATATTCAATAAGCGCAGCAGTATTATTTCCACCCATTCCAATAACAAGGGGAAGCTTCCCTGCATTCTCTTCAACAATAACTTCAAGGACTTTTTTCTTCTCATCGCGACTCATGGTCGCTGGTTCGCCCGTAGTGCCAAGCGCTACTAAAAACTGAACACCGCCATCGGTAACGTATTTCACCAAGCGACGCAATGCAGTGAAGTCGATATCTCCTGTCTGCGTGAATGGCGTAACCAATGCAACACCAGTCCCTGAAAATTTTGTCATTTTTCGAGCATTTTAAGGTAAAAATCAAATTGATCCAGCATGGCTGGAACCTTCTGGCCATTTTCTGGCAGCGAAAGCATCAACTCATAGCACGCTTCCTGGCCTTCTACATAGACACCTGTGCGGGTGCGTGCATTGGCGAGGCGACAGAGGTATTGAGCTGTTGGATTATTAGAATTGTCAAAATTCATCAAAATATCCATCTCTGTCTGAGCGAATTTACTCTCCACATCGGTAGTAGGAAGGCCCAGCCAGTTGAGTTTTTCTGGATTGATGAAAACGCCATTTGAAAGATTTGTAAAAATCGGCGTTGACTTTTTTATGAAGTTCAATTCAACCAGGAATACATCTTTCTTAGCCTTTTTCAGCTGATTGACATATTGCGTGAGGCGACCTTTGTCCTTTTCATTGATATCCTGCACATTGACAATAAACCCGACCCTTTTGGCCTGGTCTATATCAACAAAGTCATGGTTTACACGGCTCAATGATTTGGTACTCGCCTGCTTGAGGCGTCTCCTGGTGAGAATTGATTTTACGCGGCTTATCAAGCTCATATGATCATTTGTCGGAATTCGTCTTCACTGAGCACCGAAATGTCCAGCTTTTCTGCTTTGGCAATTTTAGAAGGCCCCGCATTCTCGCCCGCTAGTAAAAAACTTGTTTTACTTGATAGGGAGCTTTTGATTGCTCCTCCCATATGTTCTACAAGTTCTTTTAGTTCGTTTCTTCCAAAATGCTCAAAAACGCCGGAAATTACGAAACTTTTGCCTGCTAATAGGGATGAAGCACCTTCTTCTTTTTCTTTCGCAAAATGTAAGCCAGCTTTTTGCATCCGTTCGATGACGGCTAGCTGAGCGGGATCATCCAGATATTGCCTCAAACTCGCTGCAATGCGCTTTCCTATGTCCGGGGCAGCGGCGATTGTTTCTTCATCGGCAGCTTGCATCGCTTCAATAGTATAAAAATGCCGGACAAGTTTTTTTGCCACCGTTTGTCCTACGTAGCGAATACCGAGCCCAAACAAGACCTTTTCAAAAGGCTTTTCTTTACTCGCTTCAATACCTGCCAGAAGATTGTTTACCGATAGCTCCGCAAAACGCTCAAGCTCGATCAGGCGATCATAATCGAGGTCATACAAGTCCGCAGGGGTTGTTACGAGTCCGGCGTCTACCAACTGATTGGCACCTTCGGTTCCGAGGCCATCGATATCCATCGCGTTACGTGACGCAAAGTGCTGGATGCGACCTTTTACCTGCGGAGGACAATGGTCGATATTGGGACAAAAATGATTGACTTCGCCTTCAGGTCGGATAAGATCGGTGCTGCAAGCCGGACAAGCTGTTATAAATTCAATTGGAACCGAATCGCCTTTGCGGCTTTCCTCCTGTACCTTGGTGATCTTGGGAATAATTTCGCCGCCTTTTTCGATCAAAACGGTATCACCAGCATGTAAGCCCAAACGCTCGATCTCATCAGCATTATGGATCGAAGCGCGCTTCACGGTCGTGCCGGCCAGATCTACAGGTTCCAGTTCTGCCACAGGCGTAATCTTTCCTGTACGACCAACCTGATAGGTCACACCGAGCAATTGAGTTGCTGCGGCTTCTGCTTTGTATTTATAGGCAATAGCCCAGCGTGGAGCTTTTGATGTCGTGCCCATTTCATCGCGAAGATCAAGTTCATTCACTTTGATCACGATACCATCAATTTCATAATTTAGGCTGTGGCGTTTCGCTTCCCATTCTTCCAGATACTTTAATACATCCTCCATGCTAGAACAAACTGTATCCGAGCCACTGAGCTTAAATCCCCATTTCTGGAGCAATCGCATCTGCGCTTCGCCGGTAGTCGCAGTTAGGTCTTGCTCATACAGATCAAAAGCAATGAAGCTAAGTTTCCGCTGTGCTACCTGAGCTGAGTCCTGCAGTTTGAGTGAACCAGCAGCGGTATTGCGTGGATTCTTATATAAAGGCTCGTCCGCTTCCGCGCGCTTGGCATTCATCGCCTCAAAATCATCTTTATAGATCACCACCTCACCACGAACTTCGATATAAGCTGGAGGATTTGGCGTATTGAGGCGAAGTGGAATGGTGCGAATGGTTTTGACATTGGCGGTTACTTCGTCGCCTTGCGTGCCATCACCACGAGTTACAGCGCGTGTGAGCAGGCCATTTTCGTAGTGAAGACTCATGGAAGCTCCGTCGAATTTATGTTCCAAAAGGTAGGTATAGGCTCGTCCGCCCGTCAGTTTTTCTACCTGCTCATCAAAATCGGTAAGCTCCTCCTGGTTGTAGCTGTTGGCGAGGCTCATCATGCGTCGCTGGTGCACGAACGTGACAAAGTCCTTCGTGACAGCGCCGCCCACACGAAGGGTAGGGGAGTCGGGATGCCGCAGCGTGGGATGTTGCTCTTCGAGTGTTTCCAGTTCTTTCAACTTCATATCAAAGTCAAAATCAGAAATGGAAGGCTCAGCCAACACATAATAGCGATAGTTATGCTCCTTTAGCTCGGCAGTCAGGCTGTCAATACGTTGTTTTTCAGACATGGGTCATGCGTAGATTTTGCATTAGCAAATCTACGGAATGCCTGTTGAACAATTTGCAATGAACAATGGATAATTATTCATTAGTCATGTTTCATGAGGGAAGCCTTAGCCAATGATGACTAATTATTAATGATCAAATGAAAAATCCCTACTTCCGCACCATCACCGGCTGACTCATCACAGGCAACTGCTGTGCATCATCCTGCACTTCTACATAATAAAGACCGTCTGGTAAATCACCCAGATGTAGCCTAATTGCTAGCCCATCTTGCATAGGCCGATGCCAATACTGCAATTCACGGCCCAGTGCATCGCGCACACGGATATGGTAGATGCCGGGCTTTGCGCCTGTGAGGCTGGTAAGGACGAGGTCAGTGGTAGGATTAGGCCAAACCTCGAAGCGACTTTCGCCGGGGAGTAGCGGTTCACTGCTGGTGGTGGGTGAGCAGCCTCGTTCAGTGATTGCTACTATAGGACCTGATGTGCCAAACTGGGTTACAATAACATACCCGATTCCTCCAGCTTTGTAGTATTCTTCAAGAGTTTCTTGATAGTAAAAAGACTCTTTACAACTTCCTTCTAATCCAATAGCCACAAAGGTAAATGCAGAGTCTTTTCCAGCATTTAGGTAAACATGTTGCGCTGGTCTAGGGGTACCAATAGAGTATTCAAATTGACCAAAAATAACCTCTCTGGTATATATTGTTCCATTAATAATTCTTGCTATTGTGTCATACACTGTAAATTGAGGTGTAAATGGACCTTCATTGTAAAAAGGAGTCAAGCGAGAGTGATAATCTGTTGCATTTAGGCAGGGTTTATCCATTAGGACAGTAACTCCTGCTGCATTAACCGCTAAAGTGCTATCTGTCAGATTTTCCATTGAGAAAAAGAGACTGTCTTCTGTTACCCCTGGTCCCAACTGCCCACAGATTCGAACTTCAGGAGGAATGGCAATGGCGGAAGTATAGGCGGTGTCCGCGCATTGATATATGCCATTGTACCAGTTTGAATAGGCAATCGCCATTACGGAAAAGGTGTCGGGTCGAGGGTAATGGTGGATTGGCAATGAGGGAAAAAGCCCATCTCGCCAATAGCTTGTGCCGTCGCCCATGTCGTACCGAACCGAATCTGATTTTGAACCATAATAGCTAATGGAGACTGCTTTTTCTCCAAAGCTCCTTTGCAAACGATGCCTCAACGAATCCACTTTACAAACAGGGGTATCCAGGCCTACTCCCACCGTGACGCATCGCCTTCCGACACAGCCAAAGGTATCAACCGCAGTAAGGCAAACCTGATAATTCCTAGGTTGTGCGTATCGATAGGTATGTGTATAGCTGTTATTGTGAAGCGTAGTGCCATCGCCCATCTCCCATATAATGCTATCACTATAAGGCCCCCAGCCACCGAATGTATAATCTAAACTTACTTTAGGGCTAACTTGTGTAGAACTGAGGCCAACCTGGCAGCCACTATAATACCATCCTAAATCATCCACACAATAGGAAAGTGCCCTCCCAGTTGTGTCATAAAATTGATTGTTAGCATTTTCAAAGCTTGATTCTAGGTAAAGAATATTTGAACAAGGCCCTCTTAAGATTATAAGTAGTAATAATATCGGGCTTTGACTACTATCAGGAATAACAAGCGGCTGAAGTTGCCATTGGTGTGTTCGATTGAAATATTCATAACGCTTATTGTACATTCTCCCTCCATAATTATTGGTTACAGTGGTATCTTCATATTCTTCAAATATAAAACTCCATGCATTATACATATCTCCAAGTGAACCAATAGTTCGAGTAACACAGGAATCATAAAGAGCAAAAGAAAAATCCAGTGAGTCAAGTGTATAACTGGTGTCATTGGTGCTAATGGCCGATATGCTTAATTCAGCTCTGTTTCCAATAGCTTGCCAAGCTACTTCGGTCGTTAGTTTGATTTGCTGTGCCTCTAAATCTTGAAATAGGATGCTAAAAACAAAGAGTGTTATATATCGAAATTGAAGTGTATTCATTTTAATTATCTTGTTTGAAATTAACTGTATTTTCAAAATAATAAAAGTCATGAAGTATTATGTCTTCTTTTTGTGGCTAATAATTCTTTTAACCAGCTGTGATAGAAACCATGAGCACTTTGATGCTCAACGCTTAGAACCTGATTTGTATCATAGGAAAATGCAAATGCAAGATTTTAATTTAGGCTATACTCCTAGTTGGAAAATTAAAGATGCCTATGATTCTGTTGTGGTAAATGCAAGTGCATTTCAACCGCCAGCGACGCCTGGTATTGCATGCACATGGGATTCAAAAGGGCCTGAGGGAATCGGAGGAAGAGTGAGAGCAATGCTTTGGGGGCAGAACAATGAACTTTGGATTGCTGGTGTTGCTGGTGGGCTTTGGAGATGTAACAACCCTCGTGCCCAATCCCCAGCATGGCAGCATATTGCTGGACATAATTGGCAAGGCGGAGATCTACCCCATTTACCTATTTCTACCATTGCTCAAGACCCCAATAGGCCTAATATAATGTATGTAGGTACTGGGGAAGGATGGTTTGGAAACCCATCTTTATCTGGGGCAGGAATTTGGGTCTCTGTTAATGGCGGTAACATTTGGAATCATGTGCCAAATACTGCTGTTACTCCAACCAATAGAGATTTCGACCATATTCAAAAAATTGTTGTTACCCCAACGGGAGCTGTCCTGATTGCAACGCGTGAATCAGGCTTATGGCGGGCTACCTTTAATGCCTTAGGGCAAATCACCAGTCTGATACAAGTGTTACATAACAATTTGGGGCTAGGAGGAACCTTGTCAAACAGAATAGCAGATATTGAAATTGCAGAGGATTTAAATGGAACTAATCAACACGACATTTTTGTTTCTGTTGGCTTAGGACCAGCAAGCCCTACCTCAAATATAGGGGTCGATTCAGATGGGATTTTTGCTTCTAGATTAGGGGGAGATGGAATAGTTGGTACCTGGACAAGGGTAAATAACCTAGGTAATGGATTACCTTCTGGGCCTTCGGCAGGACAGCCCGCAAATTTCAGTAGAATAGAACTTGCTGTTGCTCCTTCAAATCCTGATATTATTTATGCATTGATCAATGAAGTGCCATCACCTAATTCGTTATTTTTTAGTAGCGTGTGTAATGGTATTTTTAAGTCTACAAATAGAGGGGTAACCTGGACTTATTCACCATTTACGAATGCTTTTCCCAACATGGTACTGGAGCAATCTTGGTATAATATTGCGTGTAGTGTCGATCCAAATAATTCAGATAATTTAATTATCGGAGGGATTCATTTATACAATTCTGATAATGGTGGAGTGAGTTGGAATAGAATATCAGATAATAATCCTAATGGCCCAATCCCATATGTTCATGCAGATCAACATAATATTTTGATACCTGGGAATATAAATGAAGTTTTTTATGCGAATGATGGAGGGATATATAGATCAGCTTCTAGAACGGTATTTAACTCCTTTCAGAACATTAATAGCAATCTAAGCATAACACAATTTTATTCAGTAGATATGAGTCCAGAATCTTGTGATAATACATGGTTAGGTGGCACTCAAGATAACGGTAGTATGACAGGGGTTGGCCCTCAATTGAATTCTATTAACCACATTAATAACGGGTCAGATGCTGGCTTTTCGTTTATTGATGAGGATAATCCAGATATTCAAGGTTATTATTTTTTTGGTGGGAGTAGGTATGGATTTGATATAACAAACGATAAATGGGATACCCATATGATCAATACTCCCAATTCAGGCACTTCACCTCCATTAATTGTGTCTTGGGGAGGAGCAAACCCATGTATATATAGCAGTGTGCATAACACGATTTTTTATGCAGGAGGATCAGGAATAATAGGAAGAATAAGAGATGTTGGAGGCACTAATACGACTGCAGATATTTCGTTCAGTGGGATTTTTGGGAATTATTATGGTAACATGGATGCAACAGCATTTGGGTTATCTCCTTCAGATCCTGATATTTTGTACATAGGGATGTTCAATAAAACTACCGGGAGACATTTAGTGTTTTCTATAGATGATATAGGCCTGTTGTCAAGCCCTAATCATACTCCACCACTAGTAACAAGAACAGAATTAGGATATGTGACTTCAATCGCCGTTGATCCATTTGTTCCAACTGATAACCATATACTTTATACTGTCTCAAATTTTGGAGTAAATCATTTATGGGAATCAAATTCTGGGATTTTAGCAACTAACTGGACAAATGCATCTAGTAACTTAAACCATTTAGCAGTTGATATTCCATTTCGTTGGATTAGCTTCATCCCTTCCTTAGTTGGACAGAACCATGCACTACTAGGAACAGATATTGGGTTGTTTTGTACTGATGGTTTTACACCTCCCAATTGGCAAGCAATTATAGATGTGCCAGCCACTCGCATTGATATGATTGACGTGCGGTCGGATGGACTTATAACGGTAGCTACTCACGGAAGAGGAATATACACATCTGAATGTTTTTATGAAGCTCCGTTAGAACTTCAACTAAGTGCCTGGTTGGAGGGTCCATATGATCCTGGTACTAACGTGATGACCGCGAACCTTTCTAACAACGGGCTATTGGATCCTACCCAACCGTTTAGTAATGATCCCTGGAACTATACTGAAGGAGTATTTTGGGACCCTGCTATAGCTCCTCCCGGCATTGTCGATTGGGTGCTTGTAGAATTAAGAGAAGTTGTTAATGATCCCACTACGGTTATCGACAGACAGGCAGGCTTTATTTTAGAAGATGGCACTATTGTGGCTACGAATGGACAAAATATAAGGCTATGTGAACCTTTGAATATAAATTTCCACGTTGTATTACATCACCGAAATCACCTAAGTATTGCCAGTGATCAGCAATTTACGGCAGGAAGTTCACCTGTCATGGTTGATTTTAAAGTACCAGGGTCCGCATATGTCAATCCTACCCTCCCAACTCCTCCCCAAAAAGCACTTGCCTCAGGTGAGATGGCGCTAGCAGGTGGAGAAGTTACAGGAGATTTTCAGATTAATGCGGTTGATATGGGATATATTTTATCAGCTGTAAACCAAAGTCCTGCGCTCCCTCCAGGCTATTGGTTAGCGGATATGAATTTTGATGGAGTAGTTTCCCCAAACATTCCACCAGTTGTCAACCTCCAAATAGCCCTTGGCAATTACTTCTGGGTATCGCATATTCAGTGATGAGATGGAACATCATCATTTTGATTCTAGCTTGTTTAGGTATTAATCAGGCTTATACTTCTCATCATTTTGGCGGAGCGATCAGCTATCGATCAGTGGATAGTGCTGCTCATATATATGAAGTAGAACTATCCGTATGGTATAACTGCCTTGCGCCTGATTCATTTATGGAGACTCCATTATATCTCTTTCAATTTGGAACGGGAATGCATTCGCCTTGGCATGCCATTCCGCTCAGGCAAATCCCAAAAGGTGATTCAGCGAAATTCTGGAGGGAATGTTCAGGTTCGTCAGTTCCGTTTTGCATGAGAAGGGTGCGCTATCGTGATACATTGTTCTTGCCGCCTGTATCAGGAGGATGGGATTTGGTCTGGGGAGCCTGTTGCGAGGTTCCCCAGATTTCAAATACAGGGAGCATGTCGCTTCTTTGGTACGTTCATGTTCCCACCGATGTATTTCCTGGAAATAGCCAGCCTGTTATTCAACGTAAACTTCCACGCTTTACATGTGCTGGACAGGAGTTTGTGTTTGATCTTGGGGCTAAAGACAAAGAGGCGGATTCAGTTTCATTCCGCTTGGCATGGCCTTGGGCAGGGGAAAATATGAATGGAATGGGTTCTAATTTTTCGTACACGCGCCCTAACAATCCCGCTGGTCCGCCGCCTTTTATTTTAGAACAGTATGGATCAATCTTCGGCTACTCCTTCCAAGACCCCTTCGGCCCAGGAGGCCACCTGAAGCTCGATCCCCAGACAGGCCGTTTGCGCGTCCTTGTTCCACAGCCAGGAAATTATGAATGGGCATTTGAGGTTGTGGAATATCGCGACGGCGTGGAGATAGGAAGTTTTCGCTGGACGCTTGTGTTAATCGTGGTGCCTTGCCCAGCAGGTGATCAGCCTACATGGTCTGGGAATGATTCTGCTCAGGTTCTACGAGGGTCAGAAGTGAGCCATGAAACATTTCAGGATACGATTGCGATTGTAGCGGGTGAAACGCTGTGCTATAATCGGAAACTAAATGGTCAAGATAGCAGCGAAGTCCTTACGGCTTATTTGCTGACTCCTTCGCAGTTTGAGCAGCCACAGCCGGAGGTCAAAGTATTGGGAGTAAATCCCGTGCGTGTCGAGGTTTGTTTTACGCCCGACTGCGAACAAGTCGGCGATACTATTCCGATTATATTGGAAGGTATAGCACGTGATAAATGTTTGTTGCGAGATCGAAGTTATGATACGGTTTGGGTACATGTACTTGCGCCCGAAATCAGCAACATCTCTACGGATAGTATTTGCCTCTTCGACACGGCATACGTTCAGGCTTTTTCCAATACACGACGAATAATATGGACGACGGGAGATACGACTTTTGATGATCTGTTTTTCGCTCCAATGAGCACTCAGCGCATCGGGGCAATACCGCTTGGTGAGCGGGGTTGTGTAGGCGATACGGTTTGGACAACAGTTTTCGTTGATCCTGATCTGCCTGTAGCGCGCTTTGATTTAGACAAAACGGAAGGTGTTGTGCCGTTTGCAGTTCAAGCGAATAGCCGCAGCCAACATGCCCAAGCGCTGCTTTGGTACACAGAAAACAAAGCCTACGATACTCCTGCTATTCAGCATATTTACAATAGGCCTGGAACTTACACACTTCAACTGAAAGTGAGGCACCGTCTCGGATGTGAAGATAGCATCCAGAAGCAAGTCGTGGTGGTTGACGGAGACATCTTTTTGCCCAATGCCTTCAGCCCAAATGGCGACGGCATAAACGATTGTTTTCAAGCAATAGGAAGTGGCGGGTTGACAGGAACCATTAGTATCTATAATCGCTGGGGAAAACGCGTATTCACTTCTCCCAATCCACTCGCGTGTTGGGATGGAGAAGATGCACCTGAAGGCGTGTATGTCGTTTCACTTCAAGTCAGAACGCCAGGAGGAAGGGCGATTGATCGGAGAGGTACGGTGGTGTTGATTCGGTAAAACAATCAAATGAATAATCGACTTTTTAGAAACCATAGGTCAATCCGAACTGGAACTGACGCGGCGGAGCCGCGTTGCGGCGCACGAATAAGCCACTGGCTGCGGAACCGACTTGAATCTGGTTGCTCTGGGTGGCGTTGTTGCTGTAGCCGCTGAAGTTCACTGCGTTGAAGAGGTTGAAGACATCGGCGCGGAACGTGATGTGCTTCTTGCTGAGTTCGTTGGAGCCAATTTTGATTTTGTATTGAATCCCCATGTCGAAGGTGTTGGACCAGGGCAGACGATCGCTGTTGCGGCTTTCGCCCGGATGGCGATCGCTGTTGCCGACATAGGCATTTCCGAAGCTGCGCCCATCGCCGTTGAGGTCGGTCGTGCCACCATAAAGAGTCGCATCAGGAATACGGTTGATCGGCTGGCCGCTTTGAAGCAAAATGGCAAGATTGATCGATAGATTTTTAACTGGACGCGCGATGTAAAGCGCATTAATCATATGGCGGCGATCATTGATCGACGGTCCCCACTCGGCCTCAAAATCGTTGGCGTCCATCGCCGTGAAGTTGATGTCTTCGGTGTTATTGCGAAGCGAAGAAAGTGTGTAATGAATCCGGTATGCATAGCTACTTTCGTCTTTGCGAAGGCTCAATGTTGCGCCCCAAAATCGCGAGGAACCCGCTGATTCTGTGACAGTTACGCGGCGAGCAATGCCGCCGATTGTATCGCCGTTTACGACGCCCTGGCCTCCTGGCAATATTGGTACAGGACGACTCAAATCTGCTACTGCCTGTGTGCGCACGACGACATTGTCTGGGTCGATAGGGTAGGCAGCAGGCGCGTTGAGGTCGCGTAAGCGGAATAGGTTCTCAGTGCGATTATGCATGACATCTACGGAGAAGAACGTCTTTTTGTCCACCTGATACTGATAGCCCGTCATAAACTGCCAGCTCTGCGGATTTTGGTAGCCATTTGGATTTAAAAGGCGGCGTTCGTTGGCAAAAATATCGTTACGCTTTGATTGCAATTCGCTTGGACTTGGGCCTTGCAGATACGTGACATTATCAGCGCTGGCACCCAGGTTCCCATCAAAAGTTACCGCGTCGATATCGGTGTCAGCGGGTAGTTGCCCCGCGTCTATAAGGGCCTGAACCTGACGTTTATAATTGGCTCCGGTGGTGTTCTGCTGGAGGGCATCGCTGTATAAAGCATAGGCGATTTTTTCATAAAAAAGCCCAGCACCAAGACGAATACTATGACGCTTACTGATGCGGTAATTGGCACTAAAACGAGGCGCGAGATTATTCAAATCACCCTTATCGCTTCCGCCTTTTGATAGGTTATCATAATCATAGCGCAGCCCCAAGGTCAGTGTCAGGCGATCGCTCGCTTTGAATCGATCTTCCAGATAAGCGCTCATGGTTGTTTGGCGCGCACCAAATTGATTAACTCGCAATTCCGTATTGTAGGCAAGCACCTGCACATCGCTTGGAATATCATTTACTCCAAGATTTTGTCCAAAACCACCATTTAAAATACCTGCAAGCTGCATCTCATTGAGTTGGACCGTATAATTTCCATTTACATTTCCACCACCAAATAGCTGATGGTCAGCGGAGATAATATCGATACCAGCCTTGAGGGTATGTTTGTCCAGATACCAGTTGAATTTTTGCTGAAGCTGGAGGGTGTTTTCAGTTTGATCAAAAATATAGCCCGGATGCCCCAAAACTGCCACAGTAAGACCACTCGGATCTTGCACCGTTACCTGTGGAGACGTGGGATTAAAGGCTGCACCATAATTCCAGCGAAAGCGGCTGTACTGAAGGTTTGTCTCAGACTTGAAAGCATTGGCTATGTACGTATTCTGACTTGCGATAATGAGCGAATTTCTGTCCTGACGATTGCCAGCAGAAGGGAAGGTTGAGCCACCCGTGAGGCCGCCGCCCTGACGGTCGATAAAGACCTTGCCTCCATGAACACGGAGGTTTGAGTGGAATTTATCACTCCACAATTGCGTGATTTTTCCAGAGAGATAACTGAAATTATTGTTGCCTGGAACCGTCGTGTTGACGCCAAGCTGAGGGACATTGAGAAGGTTGTCTTTCAAGTCCCAGGTTTGTTCTGCGTTGATATAGAAAAAGGTCTTATCCTTTTTGATAGGACCACCCACAGCGAATCCCGTCTGATGGCGCATGAAGCCGTCTTTGACAAAGTTACCCGAGAGGTCACGCTGATTATAGGGCGAAGCTGCATCGATAAAACCAGGCCCAGGACGTGTGAGATAGAATACTTCGCCTGTCACTTCATTGGAGCCTGTACGGCTGGTGATGTTGACGACGCCGTTGGCTGTGTTGCCGAATTCAGTCGAAAAGTTGTTGGTGAGCACTTCGATGCCTTGCACCATCCCGACTGGAATATTGAATTTCATTCCTCCCAAAAAACGCTCATTATTGTCCATGCCGTCGATGAGGTAATTGGTGAAAAGCGAGTTTGCACCATTGATGCCTACATTGGGAGCTTCAGGATAAAAACCTGTGGCTTGGGAGACATTGGGAAGGCGGAAAAGCGAGCGGGTGATGTCGCGTGCCTCAACGGGGAGAAGTTGAAGTTCCTGTTTGGATAACTGGCTGGAGACTTCGGCATTGATGCGATTTATTCTGACTGGCGAATTCGCAATGATATTGACCGCTTGCTCGTCTACGATTTTAGCAAAATTGAGGGTGAGGCTGGTGACTGGATTGGAAGATAATTCGAATAAATAGTCATTGGGCTTCGTCGGATTTTCGCTCACTACCGAAAGCGAATAGCCCTCAGCTGGCTGTAGGCCTTTAAAAAGTGTCTTGCCATCATTGCCTGTTTTTTGCACGATAAGAACACCAAGCTGGGTATTGGCTAGTCGTACCTCAACGTCTACAACGGGCGATGTGCTGATGTCATCTACGACCAATACTTCAAGGTCTACCTGAGCATGAAGGGCGATTGCAGACAGCAGTGTGAGGGCCAACAGTATACTTCGAATCATAGTTTTTGCTTTGGAAATGCGACCGCAAATTGGTGATTTTTTCGAAGTATGATTGTCTTTTAATATGAATTGACGATCAGCCGACAAGAACAAAGGTCATTGAATGCTGTTCTTCTTCTTATCTTTTTCGTAAAATTGCCCTTTATACTGAACGAAACATGAATACGACCCTGGCACGCATCCAAGACGGACCTCTCAATGATCACATTATTGATGTGCGCGGTTATGCAAACGAGATGACGATTGAAGTCAAAGCTGATGACATTTTTGTGATGTTGCAGAGCTTGAAAGAGCAGTTTGGCTTTAATTATCTGGTGGATATTACTGCTGCCGATCACTATACTGACAAAGGTCGTTTTGAGCTTTGTTATAATATCGTGAACCTCACTGATAAGGCGCGCTTGCGGATATCTTGCAGACTGGAGGAGGATAAGCCTGAGATCGACAGCGTAATCGGCGTTTGGGGATCAGCCGAATGGTACGAGCGCGAAGCTTTTGATATGATGGGCATCACCTTCCGGAATCATCCGGACTTGCGCCGCATCTACATGCCTGAGGATTTTGAATACTTCCCGTTGCGTAAGGAGTTTCCTCAACTCGGCCTTCCAGGAACGATCGAGCTGCCAGAGAAGGATGCACCTAATAATTAATGTATAATGAAGAGCCGACTCTGCTGTCATTTTTCATTATCCATTTTCAATTATTCATTATAAAAACTGCCCCTGTAGTTCAATGGATAGAATAGGAGTTTCCTAAACTCTAGATGTAAGTTCGATTCTTACCGGGGGTACTATCAAGCAGCAAAAATCTCATCCTTATCTGAGAAGGCTTTGAATTCCAGCGGATTCCCACTGAGGTCCAGCACAAACATCGTGAGCTGCTCTCCAACCTGTCCTTCATATCGTTTTTGAGGTTTTATAACAAAGTGGATGTCCGCTTTTTCAAGCCTTTCCTGCACATTCTCAAATTGAGCATTTGACAGCACGCAGCCAAAGTGCGGAATAGGCACCTTCACACCATCTACCTGACCACAATAATCCAGCGGAGGCATATCCTCGCTGATATGCGCAGATAATTGGTGTCCAAAGAAGTTGAAATCGATCCAGGTATCGGTTGATCGACCTTCTTCGCAACCCAGAATATCGATGTAGAACGTACGGGTAGAGGCAATGTCTTTGACTTTGAATGCGAAGTGGAAAGGGTTCATGTGTTATGTTGTCTTTAAAAAAGTGAAATACGTCTTTTCACGTCATTTTTAGCTCAAATCCTTTGCATATTATTTCAAAAACGGTGTCATAAGTCCGAAAGACAAAGTGTCGATAGCTGGTGTCTATTTTGCCAATGCTCCGAGCTTGATCTAAGGCAATCAGGTGATTAATCTGTTCTGAGTGAAGAACCTCATCAAAAGCAGATTGATACTCAGTTTCATCAAAATCAAGTTCGATCATTTTGAAAAGATGGACAGCATTGAAGCTGATATCAAAGCTTTTAAAATCTCCTGAATTCAGGTTTTCGCATAGGCTTCCATTGAATGATCCGCTTATTTCAAAAGTCGACTCATTGATCATATTTACCCGATCAAGGTAAATGGCATCCCGACCCCATATTTTGCCGACTTCGGTAATGGTTGGCTGTACCGTTTGATTCTCCATTATACATTCTATACTAATCAGGCCCAATCCAAATAGGTATAGGCAAACTCATTGCGATCGTCGGCTTGATGGGCGTCAACGTTTTTGATGCTGAAGCGCTCATCGAGCGGCAAGTCGAGGAAGGTGTCGCCTTCTATTTCGGCGTGGACGAGGGTTTGGAAAACGGCAGAAACAAGTTCTTTCTCCCAAGCCTCCTTATATAAAGTAGCTCCTCCTATCAGGCATGCCTCATCTTGGTCCTTGCAAAGCGCAATGGCTTCCTCTAGTGAGGCACATACATCTGCGCCTTCGGCTTGGTAATTGAGCTGGCGGGTAATCACAATATTACGCCTGCCAGGTAGGGGCCGGCCTAGCGATTCCCAGGTCTTGCGGCCCATGATGATGGGCTTTCCCATCGTGATCGCCTTGAAGCGCTTAAGGTCAGCTGGAATACGCCAGGGAATATCGTTGTCCCGGCCAATGACGCCGTTTTCAGACACGGCATATATCATGGATAGTATCATATGTCAAAGGTATTGCTTTTTGCCTCATACTAACACGCTTACTAAAACAGCAGACATACTTTTTCGTTACTTTAGCACCACATTAGAATCAAAAGATAAAATTAATGACCATGAAACGGATTGTAATCATATTATTGGCACTGATGAGCCTTTCGCTTTCTGCGCGGGCGACTCATATCCTCGTGCCGATGGATGAAACCCAGAAGCAGCATCTCAAGGCCTACGGTATCGCTTATTATGTGCTTGAGTATCAGGTAACTGTAGACTGGCTGCTTAACTATAAAGGCGGAAGTTTCATGTTTCCGGCTTCGCAGCAATTTGTCGATCAGTTGAATACGCAAGGTGTAACCTTCAGAACTATATCGGATGGGGAAGCAGTAGGAATAAAGCGAAGCGTCCAGGCGGAAAGCGTCAATATGGATGCTGTTCAGTTAGAGACCCCTCCCAAAGTTGCGGTGTATACTCCTAAAGATGAGGTTACGGGCGAACCACTCAATCAGCAATGGGACGACGCTGTAACCATGGTGTTGACCTATGCTAATATCCCCTACGATATTGTCTATGACGACGACGTCATTAATGGCAAGCTTTCTGAGTATGACTGGCTTCACCTTCACCACGAAGATTTCACAGGTCAGTATGGAAAGTTCTATGCTGCTTATCGCAATCATGCTTGGTATAAAGAATCAGTCGCTCGCCAGGAGGCGACCGCGCGTCGCCTTGGCTTTAGTAAAGTGAGCCAGATGAAGCTCGCTGTTGCCAAAGGCATTAAAGAGTTTTGCGGTAATGGCGGATTCCTATTCGCGATGTGCTCAGCTACCGACAGCTACGATATCGCACTCGCTGCGGAGGGTTTGGATATATGTGAGCAAATGTATGATGGCGATCCTGCCGACCCTTTGGCGCAGTCAAAGCTGGACTATTCCAAGTCCCTCGCTTTTACGGATTTTGAACTGATCAAAAATCCGATGCAGTACGAGTTCTCTGATATCGACTCATACATGGGACGACGCGTACAGGAGCCAGCCGATATGTTTACGCTGTTTGAATTTTCAGCAAAATCAGATCCTGTGCCTACGATGCTTTGTCAGAATCACACACGTATTGTGAAAGGTTTTATGGGTCAGACAACTGCATTTCGCAGACGTCTGCTAAAACCAGAAGTACTTGTTATGGGCGAATTGAAATCAGCAAATGAAGTGCGCTACATTCACGGCATCCACGGCCGTGGTATGTGGACATTCTATGGAGGCCATGATCCAGAGGATTATCGTCACCTGGTAGGGGAGGACCCGACCGATTTGTTACTCCACCCTAATTCTCCCGGGTACCGCCTTATCTTAAATAATATCCTTTTTCCTGCCGCTCGCAAGAAGAAGCAGAAAACGTGAGCCCTTTTGTGACTTCGACTCCGCTCAGCCACCGAGGGCTCGTACCTTCGGCTCCGCTCAGTCACCCCGTGAGCGAAGCTTTATTCGTTCCCTGAGCGTAGCCGAAGGGACTCACAAAACCATCAGAATACAATTTGTCTAAATCAACCTTTGATATATATACAGATGCTATCCGGGAATTTATTTCAGTTCCCGGAATAGCTGCTCGTATGGTGATGCATGACGAAAAGCTCCCGCCGATGGAGCAGGTGCGATATGGTCCTCACAAACGAAATCACCTGATTGTGTATGAAGCTGCCTCAGGCGTAAAAGCGCGGAAGGAAATTATCTATTTCATCCACGGAGGAGGCTGGCGAATGGGTTCCCCACATCGGAGAAGGCTCCTTGTGAAGCTTTTTACGGACATGGGCTATATCGTGATGATGCCTACATACAGGCTTGCACCTACGGTGTCATTTCCAGAGATTCATGAAGATGCATTCCGAGGTTTTAAAGAAGCACAGCATCATCCTTTTGCGGAAGGAAGGAAATTTATATTAATGGGCGAATCTGCCGGAGGAAGTCTGGGGGCTTTTTTGGCTTATGATAAAAAAGCCCAAGAACAATCAGGTATCGACGTGTCATCGATACTGGGACTGATCTCAGTGGTAGGTGTGCTGGATATGGAGCCTATGCCGGACACCTTTGTGGTGCGTGATTATGCTGGAGAGCGAGATAGTGATTTGTTCAAAAAATCCAATCCAATATCGCTCCTGACAAGTGATGTGCATATCCCAGTCCTGGCTATTCATGGCGATGACGACGGACTTGTGCCTCATGCCTCAGCAGAGAACTTTATTAAGGCGATTAATCGCCTTAATACTGGCCTTGGCGAATTTCATCTTGTGGCCAATGGAACCCACATGGGCGTAGCGACAGATTGGTATCTGGAGGATAATTATACCCGCAAGGTGATTTTGAATTGGATAATGCAATTATCAATGAATGATGAACAATAAACGATGAGCTAAAGCATGGATGCATCGTTTATTGTTCATCATCAATTAAGAAAAGGCTATTTCCAGGTATAGTGGTCTACCATGATTTTCCAATTACCTGCGGTGTTTTTCTTCCAAACAAGTGTAAAGCGAACGACTGTGGTAATCTCTTTTCCAGATTGGTCATAGTACGTGAGATGCGAGATCCCTCGCTGGTAGGCGAGTGTTCCCTGACCTTCAATATGGATGTTTTCCAATTTCCATTTTATGCATCGGCCACGAAGCTCTTCCCAGTATGCGTCTATTGCCTCGCGCCCTTTTTCTTCATGCTTATGCCCTGTGACTACGGCATGATCGTCATAAAAATATGAAATGGTCAGCATGTCGTTTTGGGCGACGGCTTCTTCCATTTTTTTATTTACTGCTAATATTTCCTCTTCAATTTTGCTTGGAGGGTATGGCATATCCACACTTTCTGGACCAGTATATTTTTTGGTATCAGCAAGCCAGTGCATGAGATTGAGTACCATCTGGGCATTCTGTGGAGCGTAAGGACTGTTGAAGCCAGCCTTTACATCACCCATAATAATCTGAGCGGAAAACATGCCCGCTTCGCCCCAAGCGGCCATTTTACCTGAACCATATTCCAGCAAAGCCCCTTGACAATATCCTTCCAGACTTTTGGTGGGCGTATCGTCTTTAAATCGCCAGGCGGTATCGGGTTGGAGTGATTGATTTTCGGGTAAAAAATTGAGGACTGGAATCGCATTTTTGGGAGGCAAAAAAGCGGAACCTGAAAAGCTGGCGATCCGGTTGATTCCTTCCATACTTTTTAACCCTTCAGACACAGGACTTTTAGGAATCATATCACCTTCAAAATGGCTAGGAGGCCAGAAGTAAGGTTTGATTTTCGCAAAACCATTGAGCCATTTGAACCCAAAGGCTTTCCCCAAGTCATAAGCGGCACCCGAAAAAGGCATATGGTCGGCGATCAATAATAGCTTGCCGCCATTATCGACCCACTGTTTAATCGTTTTGATTTCCTTTTTACTGAACGCTGAAGGATTAGGAACCACCCAATTTCCATTGGTATTACGTTCGTGAATTGCATTTGCGATGATAAGGATGTCGCAATTTTTTAGAGATTCGGCATCTTCAAAAAGCGTTTTCACCCTTTCAACACGAAAGCCGTCCATCTTCATCATTTTTATAAAACCACCAAAGCCCTGAGAAGCTGCATGCAGGTTGTTGTGCCCTTCGTCGATAAAGATCATGGGCCCTTCCCCTCGCATATACGCTGCCTGATCGATGTCTGGAATGAACGTCGTGTCGGGAAGTTGCTGAGCTTGAGTTTGCAGACAGAGCGCTGTCAATAAACTTAAAATGATGAATCGCATGGTATTGGATTGTTGAAAGTGCTTGTGTGAAAAACTGACGATGTTCAGGTCTTTACTACTTGATCCTTGCTGCTCGATACTAGCTACTCTCGTGTGTTTTTTAGCCATTCAAGAGTAGCAAGTATCAAGAATCAAGTAGCGAGTTTTCGGAAGAGGAACAATTATAATTTGGTCGCACGAAGCATTTCTCGTTTGCCTGGAGGGCCTTGTGCGCGTTCTGTTTTAAAACCGACAGCCTTCATGGCGCGACGCACATCGCCTTTGGCGCAATAGGTCGTCAGTATGGAACCTTCGCGCATATGTGCATACAGCTTTTCGAAAATCGGCTCCGTCCACAGCTCCGGCTGACTATTAGGCGCAAAAGCATCGTAAAAAACGATGTCGAAGATATTGTCACCAAAATCGTGATCCTGTAGCGATGTCTCTATTTTGTGGAGGTGAAAATAATCGTTGATTTGAATTTCCTCATTCCAGGCGGCTTCATGGATCGAATTAAACAAGGCCTGCCCATTCAACACTTCGCCATAGTTGAGGCTTGCTTGAGCAGGTTTAGAGATCGGATAAGCCTCCAAGCTGGTGTAGGATAGCTGTTGCTGATCCGCATTTGCACGCAGGCCTGCGAGTAGCGTATTCAAACCAGTGCCGAAACCCATTTCAAAAATCCGCAAGATTTCCGGTTTAGGATTCAATACATTCCAGGCCATATCCATAAACACATGTTGCGATTCCTGGATCGCCCCATGACGCGAGTGATATGTTTCACCAAAGTGGTCATTAAAGAGCGTCGAACTTCCGTCCCTGGTGAGTTGATGGCTGTTATGCATATGCTTCTTCTAGTTCTTCGATCTTTTCATATAGCCAGTCATATTCGGGAATACCATTGGCAGGAGTAAAGGTAGCCTTTAACGCCAGGAGTTCATTTAGACCTTTATCACCGATTTTAATTCGATATAGAGCCATTAAATTTTGGACAAAGGCAATGTGAGCAGATTTGTAAACTGGTCTCACGCCTGTGATTCGGTGTAAAAATACCCGAAATGAATTTGCTGTTGCTTCTAACAAATCAAATCTGTCCTGCTCATAAAAGATTTTTATTCGTAACCGTTTGATACCAATAGAGATTGCCACATCAGGAGCATGGAGATCAGCTGTTAACCTTAAAGCCTCGTTATGTTTTCCTTCAGCAAAATACAAACGAGCAAGATTAAACTGCTTTACTTGCTCGCGTACTTCGACGGCGATGTAGTTGATGTGGGATTTTATAAATGCCTTGACCCATTTAAGCTCTCCTTGCGAAATTCCTAAATACACCATATTTCCAAAAGAGCGACTTTGCATAAGTCCCTGCTTTACAAGCCATTGATTCTTGATAAGGATAAGCTGACCTTCAAAATACTCCTCATTGGATTTCCTTCGATCATTAGGGTATACTGCCTTAATGGCTAAATGAAGGGTAGCGTGAATGGCTAAATTGTCATTGACCGAGAAAGCGGATAAGTGATTAAGCCAAAACGATTTCAGCTTTGTGTATGTCTCCAGAGATGCTGGAGCCAATGTAAGTTGATAGGCATGATACCATAGCTGCCCAAGTAGTGGCAAGTTTGCTAGCTCCTTTGTAGCAAAGGCCACCACTTCCTGAGTCATTGGCATAGACTCACTCGTGGTGTTTTCCAAGATGGCCTGATGTTCAGCAACTGTTATTAAGCGCAGTTTTTCGATAATATAGTAATGATCTAGCGCCTGATTTGTGATCAGCTTTTGTTCTGATCTTTTTCGTGTAGCAATATTGGCTGAAAACAAGTTAAGGAGCATCAGTTCTATGTGGTAATGAGCATAGAAGTCCGTTACTGGATGTTTGCTTTGTTTTTTGAAGGTTGTCGTAAAATCCCTGTGTGTCTGCTCTGTAAAATATTTGGAGTTTTTCTTAAATAGATAATAATCTCCTTTTGGAATAGAAAGAAGATATTTATCCTCTTTTAGCAGTTTTGTTCCTATAAATAAATCCGCCAGCTTATACAGCTTCGTCACATACTGATTCAGCAAAGGCTTCTGAAAGTTTCCGTTCAGTTGCAAACTCTTCCAGGCTTCCACATCACTGAAGGCCTCGTCTTTAAAATCGGGGTAGTGCTTTTTATAAAAATGAAATAGCTGAACGATCGTCTGGTTTGTATTGAAAAAAGGAGAAATAAGAAAACGCTCCAGGTCTTCCATCTCCTCATCATCAAATAGCGTGATAAGCTTGGTCAGCTTGCGATTTCTCATGCTTCAAGTTCCGCAATTTTTTCAACAAGCCAGTCATATTCGGCAGTAATAATAGACGGCTTGAATTGAGCCTTAAGGTCATGTAAATCTTGCAGGCTCTTGGTGCCTATTTTGACAGCATACAAGGTTGATATGCTTGCTAGAAACTTTTGATGTCCAATTCGGTAGCGATGCGATATAGCGGAGAGCCTATGGAGAAAAACCCGTAAGGAATTGAGATTAGCCTCAAGCAAGTCGAAGCTATCTGTTTCATAAAAAGTTTTTATTCTCATACGCTTAACGCCCAAATTGATCGCAAAGTCGGACGAGTTTAGCTGGGCTGTAAGTTTTAAGCAAGTGTCATGTTTTCCTTCAAAAAAAGAGATCCTGGCGAGATTGTAATCTTTAATTAGGGCTCGACGATCTTCTTCAACATGTTCAATGTATTTTTTGATAAAACCCTTAGCCCAGACAATCTCTTTTTGTTTTAAGGCTTGGAGGACGATGTTATTAAATAGGCGATGCTGTATAAAGCCTTGTTTGATATGCCAATGATGCTGAATACCAAGCGAATAGAGTTCGAAAAAAACAGCATTGAGCTTGTTTCTATCGTGTTTAAATATAGTTCGTGAGCTAAGGTTGATAACAGAAGCGATGCTTAAATTGTCATTTTCAGAAAGGATAGGGAGGTGCTTTTTCCAAAATGACCTTAATTCCTCATAAGTGTCGATCGCATCTAGGTTTGATGTTAATTCAAAAGCAAGTGTCCATATTTGGGCAAGCGGAAGCAGATTTTCGAATTCTTTCCTTGCATGAAGGTAAACCTCTTGTATAAGAGGCGCCTCAAATGGAGCTACATTTTCAATAGTTTGCTGAATCTGAATGACGGCAGCGAGTCTCAATTTTTCAATAATATAGTATTGATCGAGGCTCGCATGGATTGTACTTGCTAATTTCACTTCCTTGCGAAAAGTAGCTGCGGATATAGCCATATTAAACTTTGAAAGCTCGGAGAGGAATATCGCATGATAATCCCTACTCCCAATGCTTGGCTGCTTTTTTATAGACGCTTCAAAATCCTTATTAGTTTGTGCAGTAAAATAGGGAGAGCTTTTTTCAAAAAAGAAATACCTACTCCTAAGGGTCGCGAGATTGGAAGGGGATTGTGATGATAGTTTGGTGTCCAGGTATTGGATCACCAGCTTATACAACTTCGTCACATACTGATTCAGCAATGACTTCTGAAAATCTCCATTCAGCTGCAAGCTCTTCCAGGCTTCCACATCACTGAAGGCCTCGTCTTTAAAATCGGGGTAGTGTCCCTTATAAAAATGAAAAAGCTGAACGATCGTCTGGTTTGTATTGAAAAAAGGCGAAATAAGGAAGCGCTCCAGGTCTTCCATCTCCTCATCATCAAATAGTGCAATCAGCTTGGTCAGCTTCCGATTTCTCATGCTTCAAGGTCTGCTATTTTTTCTACAAGCCAGTTGTATTCTGGGATGGAGCGCTTATTGTCGACCTCTTCCTTGATTTTTGCTAACGTGTCTTTCCCTTTATCGCCTGCCTTTACTTTGAATAGTTGGTTTATAACATTTATAAAAAGGTGATGATGATCTTTGTAAAAGTTGCTCACTCCTTTAATCCTATGCATATAAACGCGCAATGCATTGATGCCCGCTTCCATGAGGCCATTTTCATCAATTTCATAGTAACATTTTAGTTGCATACGCTTAGTTCCCACTGCCATTTGGGTATCTACAAAATCTATATTTACAATCCGTTTAAGACAAGAAGAGTAATCAGTTATGGCAAAATCAACACGTGCCATATTATAAGAATGCACGTCTTCAATAAAGTCTGGAATTAGATATTGCTGAAAATCCACAATGAAATTTTTTGCCCAATCTATTTTATTCAAGAAAAGCGCAACAAATACAATATTGTTAAAACGAATATGTTGAATCGGACCTTCTTTAAGTATCCATTTATGCTGGATACTCATAAGGTAAAGACTAAATAATTCTTCAATGTATCGCTTTCTATTATTTCCAAAGGCCTTTAGAACGCTTAGTTCAAGTACTTTAGTAACAAAAACGTTGGTATCAGAAGTGAAACCCTCATGATTCATTAGCCAGAATTGTTTGAGCTCGCTGTAAGATTCTTCGTTACGTTGGTCTGTTAATAGTAGGTATACAAAATACCATAAGGCGGCCAGTGGCGGAAGTCCGTCAATTTTGTCTTTTGCATATTGAAATACTTCACTCGCAAATGGGGTATGTAAATGCTCGTTAGTTCGAGTTTGATGATTGAGTACAAGGGTCCCGATCCTTAGCTTTTCAATAATGATATATTGGTCGAGTGCTTGGTTAAGACTGGTGAAAATGGTTTCCATCTTATCCAAGGAGGAGATATTATTTGCGAAGTTATGATAGTCAAGCTCAATTTGATAGAGAATCTGAAAATCATCTGCTTTTTTAGGGATATGCTTTGAAAAAGTTTTTTTGAATTCCTTGTAATGCTTTTCAAAAAAATAGATAGACTTTTTGTTGATAAAATAGTTTGATTTGCTTCTATGTGCTTCTAGAACATTTCCTTTATGTGCTTCTGTATGAATAAACTGTTCAATAAGTTTATAAAGCTTGGTCATTAGTTGGGCAAATCGGCCCTTATCAAAGGGTGAGTTTGGTGATATTTGAGCCCATGCATCTTCTTGAGAAAACTCCTCTTTATCATATTTGGGCCAATATTTTAAAAAATAATCAAGAAGTGTAATGAGGTTTTCTTGCTTATTAAAGTAGGGAGAGCGCACAAAAAGGCCCAAATCATCGCATTCTTGCTTGTTTAGGAGCATAATGAGCTGGGTCAGTTTCCGGTCTTTCATATTCTGGAATTAAAAAAATGGAGCAAAAGTGTAATTGGTATTGGAGCGATGGATGTGTTGATTTGTTCTTGTAAGGAATTCTCAAGCTCCTTACTTTATTTCAAAGCATAACCTAATACAAAGTACGATGACTCAAAAATTATTCACAAGCGTATGCTGTTGTTTTCTATTACTTACTTGTGTTTTTGCACAACGCGGTTCTGCAACAGTACAAACATTTAGCGATTCGATCGTAGGGTTTCAACTCGACAGTCTTTCCAAAACACATGCTTATTTAAGTTGGGGAACAACTAAACGAGTACGTTCTTATAGTTTTAGTTACCAGGCTGATTCTGTTTTGAATAAGCAAACGGTAACAGGAGCTTTTGGTAAATCTATTGCAATTCCACGCACTCGCAATTCTAGTGCTGAAATCTGGTCAATCAGAGCACGCTATATTGATGGCACAATAAGCCCTCGGGCTTTGATTTTAGAAAGTGGGATTACCATTACTATTGAAGAGGTTTTTGTCATGGTCAACGACCACTGCCATCAAGGTTACGCTGCTGATCCAAGCATGAATGTTTTCTTCCAGGATCTATGCATCATCGCAGAAATGAATGTTATTTGTCAGATAAATCAGGTGTATTGGGATACGAATAAGGATGCTACAGAGCCGATGTCAACGGAAGCGTGGACGATTGAACTTATGATGCTTGCAGATATCGATAACTCTGGCGTCGTACACGTTCTCGATTGTGAAGCTACTGCTGGGCTACGTACCGCAGGTGAAACCGAAGTGGTAATGCAGGCATATCCGAATCCTGTAAATGATCTTCTACGTGTAGACCTTGATATTCAAACAAGCGAATCTGTAAACCTTCGACTCACTGATCTTGCTGGACGCAGTATCTATGAGCAAACTGTAAATCAAAATGGAAACCAGACAATCAGTATCCGTACAGCGGACCTTGCTCCTGGAATCTATACGCTTCAGGTTCGCCAAGGCGCGAATGTTCAAACTCAAAAGATAATCAAGCGATAATAAACTGAACCAATGTGGTTATATCCAAGCCACACTTTATTCCCTGTCCGACCCACAATGAGTGGGTCGGGTTTTAAAACAGAAAAACTTCAGCAGTATGAAATAAATTTTGGGCAAAATCTGTAATGGCATATTGGATAAAACCATTACATCTTTGTTCTACCTGCTTGTTTTACATACAAAGTACATGCAGGACTTTTCGGCCACAGCGTAGCCATTGCATAGGGAATGCAAGTATGCGCTGTGAATAACAGCCGGTGAGTCATCATCGATGCTTTGAGCGCCACAGATACTCGAGAAGTGCTGTGGCGTTTTTTCTTTTTACTGAAATGTATTTTCTAATGAAATTGTAAATGGAACCTAGTTAGAATTCGTGCTATTTGCTTTCATACAGCGAAAGCCAACTCAAAAAAACAGGAATCATTTCGTTGTTTTCGGTCCGTAACTTTTGGTAGGGTTGCGGACCATCTTTTTTAAAGGCTATCGATTTGTACCTGTAGCCAGTCCAATTCTGGCAAAGATGGATTGTTGTCGATCATCGCCTGAAGGCTTTCTTTGGTTTCGTTTTGCTTGATATTGAAATGTATGCGATGGAGGGCACTCGCGATATTGCTAAACAAGTTCTGAAGCTCTTTTAAGGCTGGGTTCTTCTTTCCCAGGCGATGACTGTACACCCTGAATGCGTTAAGCGTTGCCTCAAAAGCATCCAGGTCCCTTACTTCAAAGTAGGCCTTAAGCTCAAGCCGCTTTACGCGTAGGGCCATGGTTTCATCCGCATAACTCACTGCGGCGAGATGTTTGAGGCTTTCTTGAATCTTGCCCTCCTCGAACTCAATCCGCGCCAGATTATACCGGAACGTATTCTCTTTAGTAGAAGGGATCATGTACGGCTTGCTGTCTTCCAGAAAATTCCTTGCCCAATCGGTTTTTTTGAGGGCGAGTGCCGCTGTAATGATGTTGTTGAGCAGCCCATCATAGATCGTATTACCTGCATATATCCAGCCTTGTTGTATCTCTACAAGGGTTAGGTTGAAGTAGCCCTCCATATGTTCCTTGCGCGTGACATTAGGCTGCTTGGCTAGTCTGGCTTTTAGGAAACCAATAAGATTTCGTGCATCAAGCTCAGGCACAATTGAAAAATTTGAAAGTAAGGTATCCTCGAGTCTTTGATAATAATCTTTATCACTCGATTGAGCCAGAATTTCGTTTGTATAAAACCAAATTTGAACAATAGGGGGCATCGTCTCTACATGCTCTCGCAGAAATTCCATAGCAGGTTCAAGCAAGGGCATTAAGGCGCTTGATGGAGACTCCTTCTGGCGCCATCGCATCGTGGCGGAAGCCTGGAGCATCTCGGTTAGATAATAGGCATTTAATCCTTCGAAGGCCTCATTGAAGATGTTATCAGTTTTGGCATTGTCCTTACGCTGTACCCAGAAATTATATGACAGCTTTTTATTGAGGTAGGTGTAGAAAAAAATGGCTGACGAAGGCGATTCCTGTTTCTTTAAAAACCGCTCATACTCCTTTTGGGACTTCTCAAAATGGCTATCAGCCTTGATGTGATAATAATATTCAGATCGAAGTTGGCCATGGATATAAGGAAAATGCTCAAGACCTTCAAACTCGACAAACTGCTCCGTCAGCTTAAAGAGCTTGGATGTATAGCGATTGAGTTCATGGGTGCTGAAAGTCTTGTCGGGATACATTGATTTAAAGGCCTTTTCTTCCGAAAGTCCCTCGCCTTCAAAGTTTGGATAAAAAGAAAGGAAATACTCTCCCAACTGGGTTACCTTTTGAGATGAATTAAAGTAGGGTGAAGCGAGAAACTTAGACAATTTATCTACAGCCTCAGGGCTGATCAGTTGCAAGAGTTGTATAAGTTTTCTGTCCTTCATGTAGGCCTAAATGTATTTTGAGGTTCAAATGTAATTGGGCTCTCTGGAAATGCAAGGCACATTTGTATCATGATGTTACGCAATCAGCACTGGATATTCAAAAAGGAGGAATAAATATCCCCCAATCTGCGGGATAGACTCCGGGCTTTTGGCTCCTACCTTTGACCACAGACAGTGTCTGCTCCATCATACTACCAAAATGTTGTCTGTCACTTATCTAGAACAAACGAAATGAAAAGACTAATTACATCGATCCTCTCGCTGCTCATCATTGTCCTTTTTTCTGCTCTGCAGGCCCAGCCGCCCAAAGGGACTAAGAACACAGCTTCTGCAACACCGCAATCATCTTTTAACCAGTCTGGTCCCGCAGGCCCAAGCACAGGCGGTACCGGGGGTGGAACCACTTCGGGACCTGGTTCAGTACTCACTACCGGAACAGGCGGTTCTAAATTTCCTATCCCTGCCAATGCGGTTACTTTCCCGCATGCTAGCACAGGAGCTTTGATCTTAACGGTAGATAGCATTAAAGGAAATATGTCATATGTGAGTTGGACTTTGCCTCCGGGATTTGTGCCAACTGACGGTACATTGACATATAGAAATTCCTATGATACAGTTTCAATCAAGCCAAGCTTAACTACTCCCATTGATTCTATTTCACGCACCTTACCCGTTGGAGCAATTGAACACTGGCACCTTGAATTCGAAGATTCTGGAAATATTATCATAGACGATGAAGTTTCACTTGACGCAGTTTACGGCGGTGTTGTTATCATTTTTGACGATGACCTTCCTTTCAATATTGTGCCAGATGTTTGCGTGCAAAACAATCCCAATGTAGAACGCTTCTGGTTCCTTAGAGACTGTCTGGTTGCTAATGAGGACTTTATTTGTAACCTCTCAGACTACTATTTCATGCATGATGTGTATGACCCTTCTGAAGGAGTTTCTGAACCTGAAGCATATCATCGTTTTTTAAGAAATAAGATGAACCAGGAGAACGCAAGTAATGCGCCCTACCAGGGCAAGGCTTACGATTGTCTCGAAATGGGGGAGCCAGACTGGTACACCGACCCATTAAACGGAGGCCGTGTCGCCAATCAAGAAACCCTCACACAAGTTGAATTTGACGTGTTCCCTAACCCATTCGGAAATCGCTTCACATTACGTACTCATGATATTGACGGAGACGCCACCCTTAGTGTATACAACTTACAAGGTCAGCGCATCCATACCCAACAGGCTGATTTTATCCAAAACCAAGATATTACCATCAACGCCCAGAGCTGGAAGCCCGGCATATACCAATTGATGGTTGAACACGCCAATGGTCGCTTTACCCAAAAGCTGATCAAGCGATAATACCTTTTGCTATTACAATGTGTGAAAGAGGCCGACATACTGCAAAGTATGCCGGCCTCGATCTATTCTAAGTCTTTGCTGTTTGATCTTTAATCTTCGCTCCTCGATTTTTTAATCAAGATTCAAGGACCGAACAGTGAGCAGCAAATATTACTCATTACATAAAGTAAGCTTCATTTTCTCAGCTTCCTTCAGGTCATCTCCAAAGAGACCAAAGTTGAGAGCCTTATCAATAAGCTCACAAGCTTCATCCTTCTTGCCTTGGCTATTCATAATCTTCGCCTTGAAGAAGTAAGGTTGCGGAGCTAGCACATTGATGTTTTTTGCTTCTGCGATTAACTCCAGCGCCTTGTCTGTATTTCCTCTTCCAAATTCAGCCATCGCCATTTGGTCCAGGGCTGCAATCTGGAGATAAATGTCATCAACACTTTCCAGCATCTCTTTGAAGTCTTCTACAGCTTTATCATAGTCCTTATACTTCATTCTGTAATAGCCGCGGTTGTATAGCAGCGCAGTACGCTGATTCTGGATATCGCACGTTAGCATACCATCGATGCAGCTTACTACGCACTGGTAGTCTTCTGACTTCAAACAGAGGTCATACTTCATGCTAAGAATCGTACACGTATTAGCCGAGTCAGAACCCATAAGGGCTTTGTCATAGTCGCGACGAGCTGCTTCGTATAGCTCTTGCTGGGCGAATGCGGAGCCACGCTCCGCGTAGGCGGTAGAAAAGGTCGCTCTGAAAGTTGAGTCTTCGCTCTTGGCATCTTCTGCGATCCCGATAGCCTTATCGAGTGCGGCTTGCGCATCTGACCATTTTTCTTGTCCGAGTAGCATCTTACCCTTTCCTAAATATGCATAATACAGATAAGGGTAATCCAGGTTTTTCTTCTTTTTGTTTTTGCCTGGATTCATCGAAATACTTTTGTCAAAATCGGCAGTAGCCTTATCGTATTCTGCAAGGCTAACATACTGGAGGGCACGATTGGTATAGTCCTGATAGTTCTTCTTGTCGGCATCAATCGCAGCCGTTAAGCGTTCTATTTCTTCATTGACAAGCTTCTTTGCTTGCTCTTCTGGGCCAAGAAGTTTGAAGGCAAATGGAATATTAACCCAATAGTGAACAGCCTTTTCGTTAATCAAGGCTGGAGAGAACTTGAGTGCATTGAGATGTTTAGATACAGCATCTGATAGTACTTTCGAGTCTGCTTTTACAAAGCGATGATTAACATAACCTCCCTCTTTGTTTACAAGAATCCTGGCGACAACCTGCCCTTCCGAACCTGCATCAATCGCTTCCTGGGGATACCCGATTAGCGTGCGCACTTCAGGCATATTGAGCGGTTCAGGCTCTTTGCTAGCAAAAACAAACTCATCAATACTAGGATATTCACCAGTAGTATCGAAAGGCTTTTCACTCTCGTTGATGTTTGATTTTGGGATATCTATAAAGCCATCCGACATGTCTAGTGTGGATGTATCAACCTGGGCAACAGCACATTGGGATACAAGCAAAAGACCGAACAGGCAAAAGCAAAGTTTACGCATTGATATTATTTTTTAGTAAAAAAGTAGGGCAAAGATACAGTTCTGGCCCAAGGTTTGCCATTGTAGATGCAGAACGCACTACAAAATGATAAATCGCATGAATAAGATCGCCTATTTCCTCCTTACATTTCTTGCTCTTGGAGTATTCGCTATCATCTCTTTCCTGATTACCATATTTGCATGGGTAGGCCCTCGTGTAAAGCCTGTGGCTTCAGCCACCCAAAGTCGCCGCCCACTATTTGACGATGATCCTGTCGTTTTACAATTGGGCTAGGAAGCACCTTTTTCCAATTCGGATAACTTCTCTATCACCCATTCCTTTTCAAGAAGATAGGGCTCCTTATTAACCAGCTCACTAATCGAGGCGGCTACGTTTTGATCATACTGAGTCAGGCCTGCAAGTTTTCCCATTCTAGATAGAACCTTGACAAGTTGAATATTGGCCTTCTGGGTCTTTTCTGACCCAGCATCAAGACGGTATATGTAAGCTTTGTAGCTGTGTATTGCCGCGAAAAAGGAATCATAGTCCTTCAGCTCAAAAAAACACTTTAACTGTAAGCGCTTAAGCCCAAGCGCCAGATGGTTATTGAGGTATGCAATTTTTTGTGTCTCTTGAAGGCATTTGCTATAATACTCATTTCTAAATTGTAGTCGTGCGCGATTATATAACAGAATATCGTTTCTGATTTCGTCAATTAGATAGCTGCCGTATTTGTCAATAAAGTCCTTGGCCCATTGCTCCTTATCAAGCGCCAAAGAGACTGTTACAATATTATTAAAGGCTAAGTAGCTTATAATTTTATCAGCAATAATCCAGTCTTCCTGAATCTCTATTTGATACATTTCAAATCGCTCTTCAAGATATCGCTTCCGGTCATTTCCAGTCTGTAGCCGCATCGCTCTAATGAGCAAAACAGAAAAACTTCGTGCCGAGATTGCAGGAATTACACGAAGATTTTTGAGGAGCCCCTCTTTTAAATTTTGATAAGCTCCGGAGGATCGAGGATCACAAGTTAGCATGTAAGCGAAGTACCATAGTTGGATTAGAGGAGATGCTTCATCCAAGTGTTCACTGACCCATTGCAAGGTGGGCTTTAAAAGAGGAAGCTTTGGTTCGCTTTCCTGAATACCCTGTATGCTTCTTAGGCCTGTTGCATTTTGTAAAATTTCGATGAAGTAATATGAGTCTAAACTATTGATTACTTGACCAAAAACATCTGGTATAACGCGTTTATTAGCTTGATGCATTAAGAAATTATGTTCTCTCTTTTTTCCAAGGTATTGAAAAAAATAGTGTGCGCTTTCTTTTGGAACCAAGGTTTCAATCGTCTTGCTATTTGTTTTTTGGCTTTTCTTAAAGGCGGCTTCGTTTTGAGTGGTGTAATAATATTCTGCAAGAAGAGAACCCGCTAGAAATGGCTGCTTATCGAGCGATTCTACAATGATAAATTTTTCTAAAACAGTAGACAGTTTTGATAAATAGCGAGTCAATTCATGCTTATTGAAAGCAATTTTTGGAAACATTACCTGAAATGCTGCTTCCTCAGAAAATCGATTGCTACTAAACTTAGGGTAGTACTTGATCAGGTATTCACCCAACAGGGTTACTTTTTCAGAAGGATTGTGATAAGGCGAATGGAGAAAAAGTGAGAATTGTTTGATCGTTCGTTTGTCAAACTTCTGTAGAATTGGGATGATTTTGTGAGACCTCATTAAGCGTTTTCAGTGTATTTTTTCAAAAATATGTGTTAGAAAGGTCTTCTGCATAAATTTATTTTTATCATTCCAACGCGTTACTTGATCAATTCACCCTCAAAGTTTAATGACATGATGACAAAAATTAAAAATGTATGTGCTGTATTACTTATGATGACCTTGAGTTTGTGCGCACTCGCACAGACTCCTACTCCAGCAATTGGTCTAAAGGCTACCTTTTATAATACGTCCGTAGTTGAGCTGGAATGGGTAACCCCACCCAATGTCCAAAAGTGTGTAATTAAGTATGAGACTCAGTATGACTCGACGATTACTGTAATTCCTAATTTTGCTTTAGACTCAGGACAGTTAGTTCGAGCGAGTCCTATTGGAACCTGGGAGAAGTTTACTATTATTTTCGAAGACGCATTTGGTAATACCTACTCTGATGAGGAGACCCTAACCACGCATTATGGTGGACTTGTGATAATAGAAGACGAGGTATTCTACCTGAAAGTCGCCAATGAGTGCGTAGCCAATGAATATTCTCAATTTTACTTTGTGCCTTATTGTTTGGTAGGTAATGTCGATGTCATATGCCAGCTTTCTACGCAGTATCATATTGAAAATGGCTACAATTCGGATCTGCCGCCGATCAATTTGGAAGGGCCAAATGCACTAGACGAGGAGATTTATACCGAATTTATGATCGGGGCTATGGACGGCTTACTCAATAATCCAAACTCAGGCGTAGAGAATTGCTCTGTATTGGATGGTTCTGGTATCACGCGGGCTGAAGCGAAGCGTGTAAGCACAGCTCCTCAGGAATTAGACTATGTGTGCTATCCAAATCCGTTCGAGTCATCCATCAATATCCGCAGTGAAGGGCAACAGGCCCAGGATAAAGAAGAGGCTATTCGCATTTTGGATATGACAGGAAGAGTCGTCCACACTGGTGTGATAAGTGGAACTGATTCAAAATCAATTTCTACTGAGGCCTGGAGCCCTGGTATCTATGTCGTTATGATCGGCGAAGGTACTCGTCAACAGACGATGAAAGTCGTGAAGCGCTAGTAATCCAGCGAGTTATATCGCCCTCAAGCCCCAAAGTATGGACGTACTTTGGGGCTTTTTTGTGTTTTCTATTAAGGCCGTATGTCTGTTGTTTTATAATGACAGGATCAGCGGCCGCATTCCTGATTTTTTCACTATTAATAAAAAATCACAGATGTTTAGAACAATCATGTATTCAATTAGCCTGGCGTGTTTGATGTTGAGCTTTAGTTTCGCCCAAAACACGCTTAACGTTGACTTTCAGACAAGTCAGCTTGGGGCAAACGTTTCATTTTCGAGTGGCCAGACCTTGCAGGTTCCAGTGAATGTTACTGGAGGCATTTCTGTAACACTCTGCAATATGGAAGTCACATTCCATATGGTAAACGGAGGAGGTGCTACTGTGTATAGCTATACCGCTCCAGTGCAATCTATTGTAAACGGCTTCGGGGGAGGAGTTGGTAATATAACGGTACCTTTTGTCGGTCCTGGAACTCCGGTGCCTGCGTCCGGTAACTATTGCATAAAGGTAGAAGCGGAGTATACCTCGGCATGGAACGCTAACAATAGGGTTGCTACGCAACTGAATGGCAATGAAATTGATAAGGACTTCTTTTCTTCAGGAACGACAATTACACACGAGATTGCTTCAGCGTTTTGCGTTGATTTCTGCGGACTCGATGTGTCGATTCGGATAGGCACTCGCCGTGGCGACCATGTATTCGTTGCAGCCGATGTGTCTGGAGGATCAGGGAATTACCTTTACACTTGGACAAGGGGAGATTCCACCGTTAATAATAGCCATGATTTTATATGGGTTCCTTGTGGGTGTTATACACTGACCTTGACGGTGACTGACAACATAACTGGCTGTTCCATAACAAAGAGTATCGAGTTTTGCCCATGTCCTCCTGTGTTTGGATTTAGTCGTGAAGGAGTTGCTGAAGAAAGCGACCGCATTTCGATTTATCCAAATCCTGCGGATGATGTTGTCTGGATTGGTAATGTTGAAGGCCTAAATGAACCTGCTGTTCAGGTAGTTGATCTTAGTGGCAAAGTTACACTCCGAAAGTGGCTCGTGAATGAGGTTGATAACCGCCTTGATCTAAGCCAGATTCAACCGGGTATTTACATTATTAAGATACAAAGTGGTGTAAACCTGATCCGTCAGGAGAAGCTTATTGTGAGGTAAAATTTTGATGTAAATAAATATAGCCGAGTTTACTGAAATAAAATTTTAGTGGCTCGGCTATTTTGGTCTCATGTAATTTGTTAATGTGTTCATTATCAGTATTTTAACATATCGTTATGGATTGTGGGTCAATGTATTTTGAGACCAAATTGTAAGTGGAGAATACATATAATAGATGGAAATTTGATTTAAATCGAATACGAATTATGTGAGCTAACATTACGCTTCTAGTATTATTTATTTCAAATTAAAATTCATTTAGTATTATGAAAATTTTTTCAATTTCAAGTATCAGAATGCTCCTGACAGGACTTCTGATTACTGCGATGTCTGTGCTAGGTTCAAACCTTGATGCTCAGACTTTGACCACAGACTTTACACCACAGGCAAGTTACACTGCTCAGGCAGGAGATGTCCTGAGCATTCCAGCAAATGTGTCTGGTAATTCCAGGTGGGTTCCTCTCGATGCAGATGTTACCTATACTCTCAAAGACGGAAGCGGAAACACTGTTTATGTTTACACCACACCTAATCAAGCAATTTCTACATTATTTATTGGAAATATTTTTTTAGGAATAGGCTCAACCACTTTCGGCCTTCAACTTCCAAGTGGAACGACTATTCCTGATGGGAACTATTGTGTAACCATTCAGGCAAATTATGGCAGCCTTCCAAATGGCGACAATACAGCAGTAACCGAGCTGAATGGCTCACAGGTAGGAAGTACCAATATGGGAAATGGTTCTGCCACGCATACGATGGTGGACGCATTTTGTATCGATTATACCAGCGATGATTGTACCTTGTCTGCAAGCATAACGCAGCATGTCAATAAGTTCAACCGCCTTCGCGCAGCGATTGTAGCATCAGGAGGATCAGGTAACTATTCCTACTCGTGGACAGTCACGAATACCAGTGGTTCTTCTTACACCACAGCGAATAACTACATCAATATTAATTGTGGTTGCCGGACAGTGACGATCGTTATTACTGATAATGTGACTGGGTGCGAAGTTACCATTAGCCAGCAACTATGTGCTCCTGTAGCTTGTGCCTATCAGACTCCCAAAGGCTGGCGTATTGTGAGCGGAAATGATAATAATGCACTTTCTGTTTCCCCAAATCCAGCACAGGATGTACTTATCATAAAGGTTAATCCAGCACTGGAGCAGCCTGTAGCAACTGTCGTTGACATCACCGGAAAGCAAGTTAAACTTGCACGATTAGGTGACACAAGCGAAGACCGCATGGATGTTTCAGACCTTGCGCCTGGCATGTATGTGGTAAAACTTATGGATGGCGATAAGCTGATCAATCAGCGTAAAGTAATCATCCAGTAAATCAGGCGATTTGTTGGCTCACAAAAAGCTCTCCCGCTCTCAAAGCCGGGAGGGCTTTTTTATCGTAATAGTGTAATCGTTCCAGTCCGTACGATCTTTACACCTTCAAAAGTTTGTGCCTCTACCTGAATAACATATACACCTTCAGCGACAGAGCGACCTTGTCCATCGCGGCCATCCCACTGGAATCCAGGATCATTACTTTGGTAAATCAGGCGCCCCCAGCGATTATAGATACGCGCTTCCATCCTGCTGAACCCACCATTTGGTATAAAATAGGTGTCGTTTCTTCCGTCTTCATTTGGGCTAAAAGCAGTAGGTAAGTATAATTCTTCGCCCCATACAGATATAAAACCTTGCTCAAGTGTATCCGGACACCCGATCTCGTTGTCCGCGATGAGCCTTGCCGTAAACTGCCCTTCACGCCTATAAACATGCGTAAAGGAGATGGCATCACTCATACTCGTGCTATCATCACCGAACTGCCACACATACTGACTAGCAAATTGACTTTCATTAATAAAAGGTACTTCAAGCTGAACAAAGCCTTCCGTGATTTCAGCCGAAAACGCTGCCCTTGGCAGATTTTGCTCCACATACAAATTGATGAAAATGGTATCAGCAGGGCAGTCGTTTCTGCCATAAGGAATAACCCAATACAACGTGCTTTCACGCGGATTGACCGTTATTTGTTTTTCCTCAGAGCCTGTACTCCATATATATCGGTTTGCATTTCCTCGTACCCTTAATTCGATACTTTGGTACAAACAAATAGAATCATCAGGAGAAGCAATCGCATCAGGAAGTTGGGAAACAATTACCCGCATGGTGTCATCATTTTCACAACCATTCGCATCACTTCCTGTAAGACGAAAGACGGTGTTTGAGTCTGGCAAAGCAACAGGACTTGCTGTAAGCGAATCATCTAGCCATATTCCAGGTGTCCAGGTATAACCTTGTGCTCCACTACCTTGCAGAAAGGCAGGCTCATTTCTACAAACAAATATATCGGGCCCTGCTTCAACTTCTGGTAAAGGGTTCACAATGAGCCACAAGCTATCGCTTGCTGTACAGCCATTTTGCCCAACACCTTCCAACACATACAGACTCGTATCCGAAGGGCTGACTCGAATGCTCACAGCGGTTGGGTCAGTGATCGTAGGATCATCTGCAATCCAGACATAACTGACTCCTCCTGATGCAGTAAGAGTCGCTGTATCATTTTGGCATATTTCCACATCGCCCGCAATTGATATGGGAGGAGCTGGGCGTATTGTAATTGTGATATCATCCGTATCCACACAGCCCAAGCTGTCAGTGACCGTAAGTGAATAGGTTGTTGTAGTCTGAGGAAAGGCCATCGGATTCGCAATGCCAGGATTACTCAGCCCTACAGCAGGGGACCAGGAGTACGTGCTTCCACCGCTACCCTGAAGCATAATCGTATCGCCATAGCATATTGTGGAGTCTGTGCCAGCATTCGGTGCGATATGATAAACCCAAATGGAGTCTTTATTATTGCAGCCCCAAATAGCTTCTACCTCGCCAACGTAATAACTGCTAGCCACAGGGAATGCATTTGCCTCGCTGCGTGTAGATGAAAGAAAAGTCGTATCGCCGAAATCGCCGTCAAATCGCCATCCTGTTCGTCGAACGCCAAAACCTCCCTGGACCCAAATTGGAACTGTATCGCCTGGGCATACAAAGGTGTCATTGCTTACTTCGATCACTGGACGTAATCGAACTTCCAGCTTGATCGAGTCATAATTTACACAGCCATTGGCATCGGTGACCGTCACATAATATGATGTCGAGTCGATGATGTTGGGGCCGTTGTTAATTGGAAAAGCGGTTGGATTAGAAAGCGTCGTATCATCAATCGTGGAGGAGGGCGTCCAGGCATAATTCACCCCTCCAGTTGCAGTAAGAACCGTAGGTCCGCCTGAGCAAACATAAGGGTCGGGATTTGTCACACTGGTAATTGGAAGCGGATTGACAATCACGCGCACGGTGTCTACATCCGTGCAGCCTGACACATCGGTTGCAGTGACGATATAGTCCTGGTCTGTGAGCGTAAATACCTGAGGGTCAGGAACATCGGTCCTCCCAATTAGGCCAGGAGCTGGGTCCCATGCAAACGCAATTTGGCTGGTATTAGCTGCTAGTCGAGTAGTATCACCGATACAAACAGGGATGTCAGGACCTGCGTCTGCATTGAAGGCGCGTACGCTTATTGTATCAGTATTTCGGCAGCCGTTTTGATCCGTACCAATAACAATATAATCTGTGTCAGTAGCTGGGTCGGCGAGGGGAGAGGAAGTATTAGGATTTTGTAAAGAAGATGTTGGCGTCCAAATATAACTGATGCCGCCAGTAGCATTCAATTGAATAGGAACATTACCGCATTGCACAGTATCATTTCCCGCGTCGATAATGGGAGGAGGGTTAACTACTACGGTAACAGAACCGGTATCTCGGCAGCCGTCAGAATTTGCTACAATAGCAGTATACGTTGTCGTTGTGGAGGGCTTAGCACTTGTTCTAGGGGAAATGGTGCTGCTCAAGGTTGCCCCAGGGCTCCATCGAATATTAGTGAGATCAATAGCGCTAGCCTCTAGCGTTATCGAGTCACCAAGGCATATTTCAGTTCCGTTTGGGACAATGCTGAGGACAGGAGCAATTAAGGGCTCAAATCGTACCGTATCAGTATCCATGCAGCCGCTTGGATGCGTAGCAGTAAGGATGTATTCCATGGCACTACTACCTGTGACAAAAGGCTGTGAGGCAGAGGCTGAGGACAAGCCTACTGTTGGCGTCCAGCTATACGTTAGGGCTGTTTGGCGCGCTAATATCTGTACCGGATCACCTGGACATGCAAATACATCAGGCCCTGCATCGGCTTCAAATATTTCTACCAAAACATCATCACTGGCCTCACAGCCAAACGAGTCTCTGACCGTGACCGTGTAGGTCGTGTTCTGACTTGGGTTGACGGTCGGATTCGATATGGCAGGGTCGTCTAATCCGGTGCTAGGGGACCATGAATAGGTAAGGCCGCCACTTGCCTGTAACTGGATAGGAATACCTCCGCAAACGACTGTGTCCTTTCCCGCATCGGCAGGGGGGAATTCTTGCACGTTGACCTTGATTTTAGCTACACGCGTATCGCCGCATTCATCGATAATAGTAACTGTATACGTTGTCGTGGTGTCAGGCGACGCGATTGGGTCTGCAATTGTGGTATCTGAAAGTCCCACCGAAGGAGTCCAGCGGATGGTATCACCTTGCCCTACATCAAGCCTAATCTGGCTTCCTTTACAGATGGTTTCTTCCTGGTCTTCCTGGAAAAATGAAACGAAGTCCCGACAAAATGCCTGGCGATTTACGCCACCTCCTGTTGCTCCGGTAAAGCCCCAGAATACATTTGGGTCGTTTCTAAAAATGGTGTTAATAATATTTCCCGTGTAGCTAAGCCTTAACACGCAGTCTACATAGACATTCATCGTTCTGGATGTAGGATTCCAGGTAATTCGCAAACGATGCCACTGACAGTCCTCGGCATTAGCATTGCCAGCCAATATTCCGACCGGACCAGCAAGGGTACTTGATCCATGGTTAGTGATGCCATTTTGCTGGATTGACATATGATCAAAAAATGGATCATTAAGACTTCCGTTTTGCCATGTGTCAAACTCGATAGCGAGAGAAGGCCGAATTCCGGCATATCCGATTCCCCCGCCTGCACTTCCTACGTTGGTACTAACTTGCTGAAGAACAAATGCGATTCCATCGGCACCTTGTGCGTCATTACAACCAAGAAAAATATCAAAATATAAATCGAAGGGCACTCCAATGTTGACCTTGTTCAGAAACCAGACAGAGCCAGAGGCAAACCCTGTAGGAGGCGTTATGAGAAAGCAATTATTGGGTTCTTGACGAGCAGATCCATTGAGCGCATATTGGCCAAAAAGATCAATGCCAGGAAGTAGGAATACGAGAAATAAAACCAAAAATGGAAACCGTGTTTTCATAGTGTAAAGATAACGAGCATTAGTCATCTTTAGGGTTTCTCTCTTCGTCAATTATTTCTGATGATTTTGGATTGACCGCAGGAAGGGGTTGTGGGATAATATGAAGATCGCGTTGAGGAAATGGAATTTGAATACCGTTTTTGCGGAACGAAGTATCTATAACAAATCGGAGGTCACTCATAACGCGTTCCGCTTCGAACGTTTTGCGAGTCCAAACCCGAAGATGAAACGTCAGCGCAGAGTCGCCAAATTTTGCGAAAAAGACTTCTGGTTTGGGGCGCTTAAGCACGTCGCCGTGCGTTTCAGCACATTCCAAAAGGAGCTTGCGCACGAGCGAAACATCCGAGCCGTAGGCAACGCCGACTTCTACCCGAAACATGGCCTCTTTGCTCGTATGGCTATAATTGATAACACTTCCGTTGGTGAATTTTGCGTTTGGTACCAAAATCGCCAAACCCTCACGTGTAATGATTTCGGTCGTACGGAGTTTGATATTCACTACACGGCCTGTACGCTTATCGACTTCTACAATATCATTTAGCTCTACCACGCCTTCAAACAAAATAACGATCCCACTAATGACATCATTGAAGATGCTTTGTATGCCTAATCCAACTCCAACAAGTAAGGCCGCTGATCCAGCAAGAAGCACAGTAATGTTGATGCCCGCGGCACTAAAGGCCCAGAGAATAGCAAGCACATACACGACATACTTGATGATTTGAATAAGCGCATATAAACGCCCTTCCTCCATCCTTGCCTCTTCAGACTTTCCTTCTCTGGATCGTGTAACCACTTTAGCAATAACCCAGGTGATCAAACGCGCCCCAAAGAATATCAAGCCTATCGTTACAAAGGACCAAATTGTAAGACGATAGGTAACATTTTCGTCTTTGGGGGTAGGGCCTATTTTGAAGACTTCCATGTCAAGGATTTCACCAATAGGCAGCCCAATAGCACCCAACAGCAGAACAACAAAAATGAGCCAGGTTCCAAGGCGGAGGTATCGGACAAGTGTTCCGGCCGGCGCCACCTTCTCTAGCTGCTCTGATTGCTTTTTACCCAAACGAACAAGCAGCCTGTCCAGAAGCAAGGCAACAATCAATACCGCCAGACCAAGCAATAGCCTGCCAACGGTTAATTCGAAATCGTTTGTTTCGAAGAGTATGGTGCCAAAAAACTCCTTCATATTTCTCAAAAGTAATGCAAAATCCGATACAGAATATACAAAGTGCAAACATATTAAGATATAAAATCTAACAGTGTTATTAAGATATTTTTAATGCAGATTTGTCTTCTCAAATCATCAAAGGCTTCTGGCCACTGGCTGCTCGCTACTGGCTTTTAATATGGCAAGCCATACAGTATTTGTCTGCTTGAAATAGCGAAGAGCATCATCAAATCAGCTAATTAATAAATCATCAAATCAAAAAGATGTACACACATATTCAGGTAAGCCCTCAGGGATCAACGTGCTATATCGCACTCAATCGCCCAAAGGCGCTCAATGCGCTTAATCAGGGAATCTTTGATGAGCTCAATCAGGCCATGGATGAGTTTTTGGCTGACAAGAGCCTGAAAGGTGCTGTGATTACCGGGGCAGGGGAGAAGGCATTTGCCGCAGGTGCCGATATCACAGAACTTCAAAAGTTGAATAAAGAAGAAGCTGAGGCATTGAGCAAAAAAGGCCAGGCGCTTTTCTTCAAAATAGAGAAAAGCATCAAGCCTGTTATTGCAGCCGTGAACGGCTTCGCCCTGGGCGGTGGCTGCGAGCTTGCAATGAGTTGTCACATGCGTGTCGCTTCTGATAATGCGCTATTTGGTCAACCTGAAGTAAAGCTTGGCTTGCTTCCTGGCTATGGCGGTACACAGCGACTCGTGCAGTACATCGGTCGCGCCAAAGCCACCGAACTGCTGATCACAGCAGATATGATCGGAGCAGAAGATGCCTTGCGTTTAGGCTTAGTGAATTATGTCACAGATCAGGCTTCACTCATGGAGAAGTGCGATGCCATTCTCGCCAAAGCATACAAGCAGTCCCCGAACGCTATTGCGTTGACACTCAGGGCAATAGATGCTGGTGAATACGCCCCTGATGGTTTTACATTCGAGGCTGAGCGCTTCGGTGAAGCGATTATTTCTGACGAAGCTAAAGAAGGAATTGGTGCTTTTCTAGAGAAGCGAAAACCTAATTTCTAAGTAATATTTTTACTACGTGGAAGCGTGATGTAGGACATCACGAAAACGACTCCGAAGCCAATCGCCATCATGGCGAGGAACGGAGTTGCCATATATTGTTGTAGCTCAATAGAAAGCCACACGCCTCCCAGAACATAGAAAAAACTAAGAAGCTCCAGTACAGAAATCAGGTTAAACCTTGTTTTGATATAGGCTTTCCCCTTGATGCGATCTGCCTTGTCCACGAGGTTAAATTTCGGTGTACGCACGAACGAGGATTGCTTCCCCAAATACCCTTCCACAACTCCGGAGGCATTGAACAAGGAGATGCCCATGGATAAGGAAATAAAGGCAGGGTAGTGGAATGCAAAAGCCAGATAGTCCTTCCAGGTTTTGAGGATAAGCCCTCGATTAGCGATGATATAGAAAATCATCAAGCCAAAGAAGGAAATGTGAAAGACATTAAAAATAGCACCAAGAGGCTGAAGACTTGGGTCTGAGTGCATCACATATAGGAAAGGCGGCAAGAGTAATCCCGATCCATAGACACAAAGCCAGGAGAAGCTATTGAGCAAATGAAAAACCGCATTAAGCTTTGTTGAAAGGCTGACTGTGGAGGCCTTAAGGACATTGCCGAGATTCTTGCGTACACATTGGGCGGGGCCTTTTGCCCAGCGAAATTGCTGAGACTTCAGGGCATTCATTTCTGCTGGAAGTTCAGCAGGAGAGACAAGGTCCTCAAGGAATATAAATTTCCACCCATCGAGCTGCGCACGATAGCTCAGGTCGAGGTCCTCGGTCAGGGTGTCGCCTTGCCAGCCGCCCGATTCTGTAATCGCCTCCCGTCGCCAGATACCGGCAGTTCCGTTGAAATTGATGAAATGGCCAAAGGCATTTCTGCCTCCTTGCTCTACCGTGAAGTGCGCGTTAAGGGCGTAGGCCTGAAGCTTTGTTATAAGTGAATAGTGGAGATTCAGATGACCCCAGCGGCTTTGTACCATACCGATTTTAGGGTTATCAAAATAGGGGAGGGTGGTTTTTAAAAAATGAGGCTTTGGTACAAAATCAGCATCAAAAATCACCATGTAATCACCTTTTGCTGTCTGCATGCCGTGATGAAGCGCGCCGGCTTTATAGTCAATGTTCTTACTGCGTGTAATGTGCTGAATATCAAATCCTTGACCTTGTAGTTTAGTCACTATCCCTGCTACAAGCTCCACTGTTTCATCCGTAGAATCGTCCAGTATTTGAATCTCAAGTTTGTCTTTTGGATAATCAAACTTAGTGACAGCTTCTATGAGACGAGCGATGACGTATTTCTCATTGAAAATCGGGAGCTGAACAGTCACATGCGGAAATGTGCGCCCGTTTTCCCAATTCATCTTAGGAGGCTTTTTTCGCCTTGTATATAAAACCACCAAATACAGCTGGGCCAATGCATACACAAGGACGAAACTCAGGCAAAAGAAGTAGGCGACAATGATCGCAATATTCACAGAAGAAGAATTAGGTTTTAAAAATAGCTATTGACTTTTAGCGGTTGGCGATTAGCTTACTTTCGGGCCAACAGCCAAAAGCAAATCGCCAATAGCTACAATCACCACATTTGCTCTAAATCGGCCGCGGTGTATTGATGATTGCGCTCAATGAATCGACTTCCATTTTGATACTTCTTTTTTCTAAAAAGCCTAAAAATAAGCGCCAATGGAAGCAGTACTACATAAAACACAATACCCATAAAGACTACCGATTTCACCTTGCCGATAGCCTTCATCAAACGTTGGAATTGAAAAAGGAATGCGTCACGAAAGCCTGTTGAAATCAAACTTAGTATAAGCAAGATCCCTCCTGTTATGGGGAAATACCAGGACCGAAAAATGAGTCCTAACAAACTGATTACCAGGCAGGTAATCAGTGCTTGACTTCTTGGGTGTTGAAGTAGTTTATTCACTAAAACAAGGTGTAGATAAATGCCCCAGCCGAACTTGATCCGCCGACGATAAAGAGCAGAATAATGAGTAAAAGGAGCATCACAACCGGGGCGAGTAACCACTTATTGCGGCTGCGAAAGTACTTCCATAAATCACGTAAAAAGCTCATTGAATTTTCTTTTTGGTAAAAGTAGGTAATTAGAATAAACATATAGGCTGATAGTTATTTGCTTTTGGCGATTGGCTGCAAGACGACAATTCAACTCTTCGCCTTTTAATAAATCACCCGCTATTCATGCCAAAAGCCAACCGCTAACCGCCAACAGCTTCACTTAGTCCAGTTCAAACTGTCGTTCAAAATCTTTCTCATCGAGATGAGATACATGTGAACGGTGAATAATGTGTTTGTTTAGAACAAGTACATCGATCCCTATGCGCATAAAAGCCATAAAGGCATCTTTGGCCGTTGCGACCATCGGTTCTCCTCGCTCATTGAAACTTGTGTTGAGGAGGATAGGGCAGTTGGTTTGTTTAAAAAATGCACCAAGAAGCTGATGAAAAGCAGCATTATTTTCAGCAGAAACAGTCTGGATACGCGAAGAGAAATCCGCATGCGTAATTGCAGGAAAAGAAGATTTGTCTTTCGCCAATTTCTCAACTACGCTCATTCCTGCCAAGGCCTCGGGAGTAGTCTTTCGCCAAGCCTCTTTTATGGGATACACCATCAGCATGTGAGGTGATTCGTCTATAAGATCGAAATATCGATGTGCTTCTTCTGCTAAAATCGCCGGCGCAAAAGGGCGATATGATTCTCGCTTCTTCACCTGGAGATTGACTCGCTTTTGCATATCAATCTGCTGTGGATCGCCCAGGATGCTGCGATTACCAAGTGCCCTCGGACCAAACTCCATGCGATCCTGACACCAGGCCACAACCTGACCTTCCGCCAAAGCATGTGCTACCTCAGTATAGAGCGACGACTCATCTGTGGGTTTTACATCAAGTTCGAATTCCGAGATCAAGTCGTTGATATCATCTTCTAAAATTGCCGGACCTAAGAACGGCATGCGCCTTTGATTGTCGCGAGCACCTTCCTGGTGGATATGATGCGCTGCCAAAGCAGCTCCCAGCGCGCCTCCAGAATCGCCTGCGGCTGGCTGGATGTAGATTTCATCGAAGATGCCTGACCGGAGCAAGCGGCCGTTTGCAACACAGTTGAGCGAAACGCCACCAGCCATGCAGAGGCGATTCGCGCCTGTGAGGCGTTTTGCTTCCGTAGCGAGCTTGATGACCGCTTCCTCGCATACGAGCTGGATCGCGCATGCCAGGTGCGCATGCCGCAAGGTGAAGGCTTCCCCTTTTGTTCGCACCTTCATCCCAAATAGCGTTTCCCACTTTGCTTTTTTGATCGTGCTGAGCGATCTGCGAAAGCCAAACATCGGCATGTTCAATGCGATCGATCCGTCTGGATGAACAGTCACGATCTGTTCCAGGATCAGCTGCTTAAACCGCTGGGTATCAGCGTGCTGTGGCTCTCCATATGCCGAAAGACCCATGAGCTTGTATTCGCCAGAATTCACCCTAAACCCTAAAAACTGAGTGAAGGCTGAATACAAAAGCCCCAGCGAATCGGGGAAATGACTCTCTTTGATAACGGTAATATCTGAACCTTTCCCATGTGCAATACTCGTGCATGTCCATTCGCCTACGCCATCGATTGTAAGGATCGCCGCGTCATCCCAAGTGCTTGGATAATAAGCGCTTGCAGCGTGTGAGAGATGATGCTCAGGGAATAGTAATGGTGTGGTTTTCTCGTACTGATCATCGATTTTTTTGAGCGCTTTATGAATACGACTTTTTGCAAAAAGCTTCTCCCCAAACCAGTTCGGCATTGCTGTTACAAAAGAGCGGATGCCATAAGGAGCCGTTTCATAGTAAGACTCCAAAATGCGCTCAAACTTCAGAAATGGCTTTTCATAAAATGCTACGAAATCAACATCAGAAAGGCTTATATGAGCATAGTCCAAACAAAAGCGGATTGCTTCAGAAGGAAAACGCTCATCGTGTTTTTTACGAGTAAAGCGCTCCTCTTCTGCCGCAGCGACGATTTTGCCATTAATGATAATAGCGGCAGCTGCATCGTGAAACCAGGCTGATATTCCAAGAATGATCATGGTGAGGAAGGCTGCCAGCAGGAAAGAGACAAAGCCCAATTATTTCCAGATAGTTACCAAAGTAAGCCATGAGTGTCCAATAAGTAGTCATCCATTCGTCTTTACATATAATCTTCAAAATCCGATAAGGGCTCGTCGAAATCTGGGCTCATTTTTATTTTCCCCTGATACGCACCATATAATTTCATCCTAGGGCTTACAGAAGGCTCACTTGCTATTTGCGGATCATCTTTTTTGATACTGTATTTATCAAGCAAAAACTCAATGTATTCATTGACCTTTTCCTGGATTTCTTTTGGTAGGGCATTAAAATTATAGGACATAATCGCTTTATCTAGAAGAGTAAAAATACAAAATTTATCCCAGATACACTTTGCTCTTTCAGCATTCCATATCAATGCGCCTCCAACCAATTCGCGCCGGTTCCTACTTCCACGACAAGTGGTACATCCAGTTCCGCGGCGCCTTCCATATTGGTTTTGACGAGTTTGCGGAGCTGCTCGACTTCGTCCTTGTGCGCATCGAAGACAAGTTCATCATGCACCTGTAGAAGCATGCGCGATTTTAGACCCGCATCCTTGATCGCCTTCTGAACTTTGATCATCGCGAGCTTGATGATGTCGGCTGCGGTTCCTTGAATCGGAGAATTGATTGCATTGCGTTCTGCAAAACTTCGGACGGTATTATTGCTAGAAAAAATGTCTGGCAAATAACGGCGACGCCCAAAAATCGTCTGGACATACCCTTTCTTTTTTGCTTTCTCTACAGCACCATCCATGAATTTCTTGACATCAGGATATTTCTCAAAATACGTCTTGATAATATCGCTCGCCTCGGTGCGAGAAATGCCCATGCGTTGACTAAGCCCAAAGGCTGAAATGCCATAGATGATACCAAAGTTGACGGTTTTGGCACGACTACGCTGCTCGCCTGTAACATCCTGAGGATCAACGCCAAAGACACGCGCAGCGCTAGCGCGGTGGATATCTTCGCCAGCGCGAAACGCCTCAATCATCGCCTCATCCTTCGCTAGCGAAGCCATAATCCGGAGCTCGACCTGCGAGTAGTCAGCAGACATAAGCACATAGTTCTCATCGCGAGGCACAAATGCTTTACGGACTTCACGACCATCGTCTGTACGGATCGGAATATTCTGGAGATTCGGATCATTGGAGCTAAGGCGGCCTGTCACAGCGACGGTTTGCGCATAGGTTGTATGCACACGGCCTGAACGTGGATTGATCAGCTTAGGCAGCGAATCCACATAGGTAGACTTCAGTTTTTTGATGCCTCGGTAGGCAAGAATCTGCGCCGGAAGCTCATGGCTACTTGCCAGGCCTTTCAGAATCTCCTCGTTTGTTTGGTATTGACCTGTTTTTGTTTTCTTCGCTTTCCTCCCTTTTCCAAGCTCCAGTTTTTCAAACAAAATATCACCAAGCTGCTTCGGAGAGTTAATATTGAATTCCTCTCCAGCGAGTTTGTAAATTTCGTCTTTAAGAATCACAAGACGTTTGCCCAGGTCTTCAGAATAATGATTGAGGAAGGTTTCGTCTATGCGAATGCCTTCCCATTCCATTTCGGTCAGAATGTTTACGAGTGGGCTATCGATGTCATTGAAGACGTTGCTATTGGTGACTTTTTGTTCCAAAGCATCATGAAGACGCAAGGTGATATCAGCGTCCTCTGCAGCATATTCAGAAACTTTTTCCACCTCGATATCACGCATGGAAAGTTGCTTCTTTCCTTTTTTTCCTATCAATGTTTCTATCGAAACGGTCTGGTATTTAAGTAACTCTTTCGCCATTGCGTCCATGCCGTGCTTGCCATTGGCATCGACAACGTAATGCGCCAGCATCGTGTCGAAAACTTCACCCTGAACGACGACATCATAGCACCTGAGCATCAGCATATCATACTTCAGGTTTTGACCGATCTTTTTGATTGAAGGGTCTTCAAGCACTTCTTTGAAATCAGCTAGAATCGCATCGGCTTCTGCTCGGTCAGCTGGCGTAGGCACATAGTAAGCTTCAAATGGCTTGAGCGCAAAAGAGAGCCCGACAAGTTCTGCCTGCAACGGATCAAGGCCGGTCGTCTCAGTATCAAAACAGACCATTTTTGCGGCCTTTATTTTCGATGCTAAATCCTTGCGGCCTTCAGCTGTATCGACAAGATGGTACTGGTGATCAGTATTCTCGATATTTTTCTCATCACTAAACTGGCCAAGCATATCTCCCGCCGCAACGCTGCCTTCGCTACTTCCTCCAAAGAGGTCAAGCTGGCCTGCCTGAACAGGATTGAGCTTTGAGCTTAGAATGCGATTGGTCAATGTTTTGAATTCAAGCTCCGCCATGAGTGGCATCAATTCTTCCAGATTTGCATGACCTAGCTTGAGGCTATCGTAGCTCCACTCCATGGGCACTTCGCAGTGGATGGTGGCAAGTCTTTTGGATAAAAGGCCTTGCTCGGCGTTTTCTGCAACAGTAGCCTTTAGCGCTTTTCCGCTTATGTTTTCCGCATTCGCAATGATCTCCTCCATGCTTCCGTACTCTAGCAGAAGCTTGACAGCAGTTTTATCTCCTACGCGTGGAATGCCTGGAATATTATCACTGGCATCGCCTTTCAGTCCAAGAAAGTCAATGATCTGACTCGGCGGAATACCAAATTTTTCCAACACTTCTGCTTCACCCAATATGTCATAACCACCACCACGAAAACGTGGGCGGTACATAAACACATTTTCCTTCACAAGCTGCGCATAATCCTTATCCGGCGTCACCATATATACATCGTATTTCGATGCGTCTGCCTGTTGCGAAATGGTTCCGATCACGTCATCTGCTTCGAAATTCTCCACTTCTAAAATGGGAATATCCAGCACTTCCAACATGCGCTTTGCAAAAGGCACCATCGCGCGCAGGTCCTCAGGCATAGCTTCGCGCTGCGCTTTATAGGGCTCGTATTCCTTATGACGGAAGGTGCCACCAGGAGGATCAAATGCTACTCCCAGGTGCGTTGGATCTTCTTTGCCAATAATCTCCAGAAGCGTATTCGTAAAGCCAAATACCGCTGAGGTGTTCAGGCCGGTAGACGTTATGCGCGGATTTTTAATAAAGGCAAAATGACTACGGTAGAGTAGTGCAAAGGCGTCGAGAAGGAATATGCGGTGACGTGACATGTGTATGAAGCTAAATGAAGACGAAGATGCTTAGTCTATCGGTAGATACAAAATGAATCAGAATGGAATTTGGAATAAAAGGGCAAGCAGTTATATCAGCCCAGCCACGGCCTGTTCCCAACTGTAGTTTTTCACCACAAAACGCCGGGCGGCTTTTCCAATCGTGTCCCTTAACTCCGAATCGGCAAGAAGCCTCTCCAGGCAAGCCGCAAAGTCCGTGAAGCTATCGGCTACCAAAATGTGCTCGCCGTGACGTGCGCCGATGGCGTTGTTTACGATAGACGTGGTGACGCAAGGAATGCCCAGGGCCATGGCCTCAAGAATCTTGTTTTGCTGCCCGCTACCCGTAAACAGAGGAGCCGCAAATACTTTTCCTGAAAGGTAAGCCTCGCGGATATCATCTACCCAGCCAGTCAGTTCGATCTGTTCGTTGGCTAGTGCTTTGACTGCGGCCGAAGGGCGCGCGCCGGCCAGTAGGACACGAGGCGCGCCTTCTAAAAGCGGAACGATTTCCTTCACCAGGCATTGTGATGCCTGAACATTGGGAAAGTATCCCATATTACCTACAAAAACCAGATCGTGGCTTTGTTTGTGGTCTGTTGATGGAGCAAAATGTTCGGTGTCTACTCCGTTAGGTACAATGCGGATTGCTGCACCAAGCGCATCAGCATCTTGCTGTGAAATGATGGCACAGTCCTCAAAATCCTTCAGGACTTGTTGCTCATAGCGTTTAAGTCGTCGTGTCTCTTCCTGAAATAGCAGCTGCAATGGCCAGGCGCTATTGGCCGCACGACGTTTCATCCCCAGTGAGAAAGCATCCATGATGTCAAGGGTGACTGGTGCTTCTATTTTTGCAGCATATGGAGCCATTCGTACTAATTGACAGAAGACTTTATCCGGCTTAAACTGTGCTGAGATTTCCTTGATCGAACGTTCAATATGTCTTCTGTGAAACAGTGACACCTGCCAGGGCTTTTTGCTAAAAACGCCTTTTATCAATGCAAATAGGCTACCGATGCGCCCAAGTTTGAAGGTGTGAATTTCTTCGCAAAAGGATTCAATTTCTTTTTTGTCAGCTTCTTTAATTTCGTCTAAATGTAAAGCAACGAGGCATATGCGATGCTTACGAGATAGAAGCCGCAGGTGATGGTACAACCGTAGCTTATCGCCTTTTTCCAAAGGGAAGGGGAAGCGAGATGCTAGTACCAGGAGTTTCATCGCTACAAAGTAAAGGAAAAGTCTATGTCCGATTCATATTGTATCTTTGTTTTTATACAAATCCTGATGTTTTTGTTGTGAGTTTCGTGTTAAGTGTTTTGAGTTTAATGCTTTTTTTTAACTCAAAACCCACAACCCCAAACTCCAAACATTTTTAAAAAAAGTAGTTAACATGAAACGTATACAGTATTCTATTTCGACGCTCATCATGATGCTAGCCCTCACGATGGGTTCTGCTCAGGCAGAAGGAATCGAATTTTTTCACGGAACCTGGGACGAGGTAGTTGCGGAAGCAAAAAAGAGCCGACGCTTAATCTTTGTAGACGCATATACAACATGGTGTGGACCATGTAAAATGATGGCGCGAAACACCTTTACAGATGCTGAAGTGGGCGAATTTCATAATGACAATTTTGTCAATTATAAGTTCGATATGGAAAAAGGAGAAGGCCCTACCTTTGCTGCAAAATATGGCGTAAGGGCTTATCCTACTATTTTTTACATCGACTTCACAGGCGCGGAAATACACAAGGCTGTTGGTTACAGAGCGCCGAATCAGTTACTCGCTGAAGGAAAAAAGGCCCTGAACTCAGATAAGAATGAGGCTACAAAAGAACTTTCCTTTAAAGACGGCGCCCTGAAAGGGCAAGAGCTCTACAAATATGCCGCAAAACTTAAAGCAGATGATAAGCCTTTTGAAAAAGCAGCTTCCGAGTATTTTGCGACGCTGTCAACTAAAGAGCTGCAGACTAAAGCAGGCTGGGAAGCGATTCAGGAATTGGGCTCCGATGTGTATTCAAGAGAAGTGCAGCTTTTGATCAAAAAGCGTAAAAAATTTAAAAAGAAATATGGTGCAGGTGTTGATGCTAAGATTGATGAAATTTTCCGTTCAACTGCATTAAAAATGGCTTACCAAAAAGATCAGAAAGCTTTTGATAAATTGGTGGAGGAGTCGGGCAAGCTAAAGGATAAAGGCCGCATGGCGAATCGCATGAAGCTGAGCTACGCTGAGGCAAATGGCGACTGGGAAGGCTACGCTGAGGCTGCCGTGAATTTTTACAGCGAATACCCTACAACTAACAAAGACGACCTTAAGCGCCTTTTAGAAAATTTTGTAGACAAAGTAGATGGCCCTGGCCTACTCGCCTCTGCCGGTGATTGGGGTCGCCAGCTTACTGCACTGGAAAATACCTACAACAACAATGCGCTGTATGCCCGCTTGCTACAAAAAGCTGGTAAAATGCGCGAAGCATATACGGTAGCGAATAAGGCGATTTCGATTGCGCAGGATTCCGAAGAGGACTACGAAGAGATGCAAGAACTCGCCGACTCATTACGCAGCAAGCTGTGAGTCGAAGCCCCTGGAACAGTATCCAGCAAGCTTTTTCGGAATCATTTCCAGCAGAAGGTGAGCGCTTCGCGCCAACCTTAATCACTGGAATGACCGAGTCAGAACTGGAAAATCACAGAAAGCAATTTCCTCATGGTTTACCTGAGGAAATTGCTTTGCTTTTAGAAAATACGCGAGGCTTCGATGTTATGTCGTTAGGCGAAATTCGTTTTGATAATGCTCCTGATCGTGATGCTCAGATTAAACTTTGCGAAGACGAGGAAGAGAATACCTGGCATGTCAAAATGGACACACAGTCAGGAGCCTGGAAAGAAGTGCTTGTTCGTTCTGGATCAGGTGATATGGAATTAGAACAGGCTCCGAATTTGACGAGTTTTTTGGAGCAAATATTCCATCAAGCTGGCCACGAAGTAAGCTGGCTGGAGCACACAAGAAAAGAGCTTAGGCGGCTTTCTCAAAAGCCTGCTAAACCGTCATTCTGGAAGCGTTTATTTCCTTTTTTATAAATAACCCCAATCACTCACTGTGCCTGCTTTTCTCGATACGGTAGCCTCGCATATTCACGCCCGTTTTGGCGATCAGTCGGATCAGATCGCGATCGTGCTGCCGTCACGAAGGGCTGCAGTTTTTATGCGTGAAGCATTGGCCAAAGCCTATGGGAAAACACTTTGGTCGCCGTATATCGCTGCTATTCAGGACTTTGTGCGTGAACAGGATGGCGCCAGCTTTCCCGAAAACCTAGGTCTCCTTTTTCAGCTCTATCAGGTTTACCGTAACCGAATGCTCAAAATTGACGGAGCCTGGCATGAGCCATTTGAGCGATTTTACCCTTGGGGAGAGATGTTGCTGCGGGATTTTGATGAAGTGGACAAATACCTGGTCGATGCTCAGCAGCTATTCACCAATGTGAGCGATCTGAAGGAAGTGGAATTGGCCTTTGGGCTTTCAGAAGAAGACCGCGAAGCGGTAGCGCGCTTTTGGAACGCCGTACTTATTCCTGAAGATGAAAAGGGCGAAGACAAGAAAGTTGGTCGCGAGCGATTCCTCTATATATGGGGCGTCTTGCGCGATGTGTATGAAGAATTTCAGGCAAGCTTGAGGGCGAAGCATCAAGCTTATGATGGCATGGCTTATCGCGCTATTGCCGATGCGGCGAAGACCGGAAGCCTTGATGTTCCCTATCAGCATATTTACTTTGCTGGCTTTAATGCGCTTTCGAAGGCAGAGGAAGTCGTGATGGGCTATTTATTAGAAAAAGAGCAAGCTACTGTCTTCTGGGATGTGGACGAGCACTTTCTTGGAAACGACACACCAATCGGCGAGGAAGCTGGCTACTTCATCCGAGCACAGCATGCCAAATGGGCCGGCAAAGATTCTATCCTTGTTCGTCACGATACCGCCCAGCAGCCAAAAGAAATCCGCTTGCTTGGCGCGCCGCTTTCGACGGGGCAGGCCCAGTATGCTGGAAATATACTGCGTGACATGAAGCTCACGGAAAAGGACGCCCGCAAGACGGCGCTTGTCCTTGCTGATGAGCAGTTGTTATTTCCGCTTTTGCATGCGCTTCCTGCCAGCATCGAGCGCCTGAATATCACGATGGGTTTTCCGCTCAAGCAGACGAGTATTCATCATGTGCTGCAAGCCACGCTTCGATTGGTGCAAAGTCAGGAGTATGACGAAGGTGGGCAAGTGCAGTTTCCTTATACGGCGGTATTCGACCTGCTTTCCAATTCATATCTACAGGCTGCGCTTGAGGACAAAATCCAGGATTGGAAAAACCATATTGCAAAGCAGAATATGGTGCTAGTGCCAGCGCATTATTTCCAAAAAAATGCCTCATCGAATCCATTGGGTTCGCTATTTTTCACTACTCCAAAATATAAGGATGATCTGATTCCATGGCTGGAGCAGGTGTTTTCGCTGTTGTTGGAAGATGCGCAGGAAAAAGAGGCTAACCTGGAGGCGGAATACGCTTTTCAGCTTTTTACCAAACTCAATCAGCTCAAAACGGCACTTCTGGATATCGATGCTCCTTTGACCTTGTACGGTCTGGCTGCGATTCTAAGTGAAAGCTTTAAGCGCGCGCGCATTCCTTTTGAAGGCGAGCCACTGGAAGGCTTGCAGCTAATGGGCTTCCTCGAAACGCGTACTCTGGATTTCAAGCGTGTTATCATGCTTGGAGTAAATGAAGGCAAACTCCCGACTACATCCGCTGGAAATAGCTTTATTCCATATCACCTTCGTCGTGGTTTTGGGATGCCGACTTTTGAGCAAAAAGACGCCATTTTTGCGTATCACTTTTTTAGGTCGATCATGCGTGCTGAGGACGTGACGATCTTGTATAATAATCAGCCTTCAGACGTAGGTGGTTCGAAGGAGATGAGTCGTTATTTGTACCAAATCAGGCATTTTGGAAATGCGTTTCCTGCCTGGAAGGTAATCGAGCAGCAAGTAGGAATTGCTGCGCCTCATTCTATCCAGAAGGATATCAGCATTCCGGCAACCGCCGAAACGCGCGATATTATTAAAGGGAAATATATAGATTCAAGCCCAAAGCAGCAGGCGCTTTCTCCCACGGCATTGACAACCTATTTGCGGTGCCCTTTGCGCTTTTATTTCCGCTATGTCGCTGGCCTCAAGGAGCAGGAAACGCTCGCTGAAAGCATGGAAGCCAATACCTTTGGCTCTATATTACATGCCACGCTGGAATATATATATGAGGAGCATTTGGGACAAAAACTAAACCCGGATACGATCACGAATACGCTAAAAAGGAAAGTTCCACAGATGCTCGCCAAGGCCTTCCTGGAGGAAGCGAAGCTAAATTGGAGTGAGCTAAGAGGACGTAATTTCCTGATGAAGGATGTATTACTTGATCGCTGTGAAAAGGTGCTGGAGCAGGATGCTTTACTGGAGCCTTTTACAGTGCAAGGCCTTGAAGTTCGTAAGGCCGCCACTATTCCGAGTCCGGATGGTCCTGTTCGTATTTCAGGCATTCTTGACCGTGTAGATGAAGAAGCTGAAGGCGTTTGGCGTATTGTGGATTACAAAACTGGCAAGCTGACTTTCCCTACCAAGTCACACACGCTGGAGGATGTTTTTACCAAATCATTTGAAAACAGCTACGCCCAAGGTTTAAAAGAGGCTTTTCAAGGCTTTTTATATTCCTGGCTCTTATTAAAAGATCAGCCCAATGCTAAAGTGAAAACGGGCTTCTATGTTGTGAAAACAGCAAGTCAGGGAATCCTCTATCTCGCTGATGGAGAAGCACTTACGGTGGATAATTTTGTGGAAATGGAAAATTATCTTGCTGCTTTGGTACAAAAAATTCTCTACGAACCTTTTACCCAAACAGAAAACGAGCAGCAATGCACAAGTTGTCCTTACAATGCGATGTGTAGGCGATAAAATGGGTCATGGATCATGAATAATTCCCAATGAACAATCGCGATAATCTCTAATTCTGCAATTAAAAAATGCGGCTAGCAAGAATAGATCCTTGCTAGCCGCATTTGATTTAGAGCGATTTTCGAAGCACTAAATTGATAATTGTGAATCGTTCATTATCAATCCACAAAGAAGTTGCTTAATGCAACAACACCTTCGAAACTGCTTCCCCTTCACCTGATCGGATATGGAGGAAATACATGCCTTTGGCCTGATTGCTCATGTCAAAGATTTCGTAGTGATTACGAGCTTCTGAAAGCACGCGGGTTTCGATTTCTCTACCTTGTAGGTCACGCACGGTAACTGTTGCACCAGCGCTTACTTCCCAGTCTAGTTTCAATGCAAAACGCCCCTCGGTAGGGTTCGGAATTACGGCCATGTCAACATTCAGTTGATTGTCGATAGCAATAACAGCTGGGCGAACGCCAACATCCTTCATGATAGTGTCGGAACACACTCCATCTGATACAAACAGTCGCACATCATATGTGTCGATAGCTGCATAAATATGAGTGTATGGAGAACCAGATCCTGTATTGCCATCACCAAGGTCCCAAGTAATACTATTAGTTCCAACGGGGGCACTGGCTCTAAATTCGATTGGATCTCCGAATCGTTGGTTTCTGTTAGCAGGTACTGTCGTAAAGTCACCAAGATATGGCGTCTGGCGACGGGTAACAGTAACCCGATCGGTAGCAGTACAGCCGAGCGCATCGCGGACCTCTAGAATATATGTTCCTGGGTTCGTAGTCCTAACCATCGGTGTTGAAACAGTGACGGCTCCAGACCACTGGTAGCTGATTGCTCCAGGTGTTGTTCCATTAAGGTCTACAACATCACCGGGGCGACCACATAGTTCGCGATTAGCACCCAAGTCCAGTGTCAGTGGCGATGTGGTAATATTTACGGTATCAGTTGTAG